>DASQSS010000125.1:0-11695 GCA_035642255.1 Ktedonobacterales bacterium
CACGCTATTGTACTGCGCGATGTACTTGTCAGCAGCGACGCCAGCGGGTGTCGCGATGCTGGTGGCGCCTGTGCTGTCGATCAGGGGCGCGCCGTATCCGTAGAAGAAGCCAGCGTCGTCATAGACGTTGTTGACATCCCATACAATGCCGTAGGAGCCGGCGTGCGCGGCGGAGTAGGTCTTCTCGAACGTATACATGTCGTCGGTCGTCTTGGGCAGGTCGCTCGCCGAGATGAGACTCTTGTTGTACATGATCGTCAGAATCTCGGTGACTTCGGGGATGCCGTAGACGTGGCTGTTGTACTCAACGCTCTGCGAGGCTGTCGTGGTGTAGGTGCTCGTCAGCCCGCTCTGGCTCTCGTATTGGTCGATCGGCACGATCACGCCAGCGGCGGCGAGTGTGCCGACGTGGTCCACGGGATCCTGCACAATGTCGGGGCCAGTGCCAGCCTTGACAGCGGTTTCTGTCTTGGTGTCGTCGCTCTGGTTGACCAGCGTGATCTTGACGTTCGGATGCTGGGTTTCGTAAGCCTGCACTATCTTCTGCTTGGCGGCGAGATACGCGCCAGTCCAGTCATGCCAGATCGTCAGGTTGCCACTGTAAGTGACGCTGGCGGTTGATGAGCCGCCGCCACTGGGGGCGCACGCCGCCAGCAAGAGCGACGCCGCTACCGCCGTGGTAGAGACAGCGCTTAGGACACGCTTCGACAACATATGATGTAGTCCTCCTCGACCGCAGACACAGGGGTCGTTACCCTGCGCTGGGTTTCGACGTCAGCGCGTATGGCCATTCATACGCTTGGGTTCGCCATTGTTACCGGGTTCCGCCAGCGGATTAGCTTTGCGCGTTTGCGCCGGCGGGCGTGGGCTGGGTCGCGGATGCGTGGGATGTGTCGGAACGGGATGTGTCGGAACGGGATGTGTCGGAATGGAGATGTTGCTCGAAGCGGCGGCGAACGCGCTCGAGGCTCTCAATGACTTGGCGGAGAGTCGCATCGTCGCCCCCCATAATGGCGCGGATGCGATCCTGATGAGCCGCAAAGACCTCCTCATGCCGCTCGCGTCCCTTGGGCGTAAGCGACAGCAGGATCATGCGCCGATCTTGCGGCGCGGGTGTCCGCTTGATCAGGTCGGCGCCCTCAAGCCGATCCGCGATCGCAGTGATGTTGCTCTTGTCAGTGAACAACAGGCGACTGAGATCGATCATGGACAAGCTGTCGGCTTCGCTCAGATGATGCAGCGCCCAGAACTGGCGGGTGCTGAGGCCAAACTCTCCAAAGAACTGACGGTCGGTGTCATCTAGCAGGTAGAACAGATCGGTAAGCAGAAGATACAAGTCCTGCTCGGGTCCATGGTCCGCTGATGCTGAGGTCTTCACGTACTCTTCCTGTCTGGGATCTCAATAAGTCCAAAACAGGGAGTTCGACTTGCTCCCCTGTGAGCGCCGCGCTTGATAGCGAAACATCGGAAAATCGGGTCTGCGCGCTGCATTTTGCCGTCAAGTTGCGCCGTGTTACACAGCCTGCTCTTGGCAACAGAGTATACTGATAACTCGTTCACTTGTCAACTGTTTAACACGCTGACTTTAGGCTTTCCGATTACTGTTCGCGGCCTGTCGTGACTCCAACAGTTTGGGCGACAATACGATCATCATCGCGCTGTTTGATGGTAGCGCATCTGACAGCGAAGGCGCGTCTACCGGGGTGATGCCATCGGGCGCGAGCAGCCATGCCTGTGCGGTCGCGCTTGCGGTCCAGCTCGCGGCAGAAGCGAATGGAAGGTCTGCCCATGCTAGACCGTAGCGCGCTGGCTGGTCGCTATTGTTGAAGATGATCAGTGTCGCTTCGTCATCTGTCCAGCGGGCGAGCGCGCGGACCTCATCCGCATCGCCTGACTCCACATTGACCGCAAGCGGCGCGATCTGGCCGCGGCGCAGCGAGACGCGCTGAGCGCGCTGCGCAATGAGCCAACGAGTGTGCTCCAGGACGTCGCCTTGCTGATCGCTCCCCCACGGCATAGGCTCGCGGGCATAGGCGTCTTTGCCGGGAGGGCCTTCGCGCTGCGACAATCCCACCTCGGTTCCATAGTATATGACCGGGAATCCGGGCGCCACCATGAGGAACGTCAACGCCAGCTTGAGCCTGCGGGTATCGTTCTCCGCGAGCCAGAGGAAGCGGTGCATGTCGTGATTATCCAGGATGCATGCCCGCGTCATCCTTTCGGGGAAAGCGCGCGCATCAGTTGTCAGCGAATCGAGCAAGCTGGCGAGCGACGCCGCACGCTGCGCGAAGACCTGGCGAATGAGCTTCGTGAGAGGAAAATCCATGCAGGCGTCCAGTCGTCCGGCGTACGTGGCGATGTCGACAGCGTCACCCGAAATCTCGCCCAGTGTGAGCGCATCGGGATTCGTCGCTTTGACGCCTTCCTGGAAATGGGTCCAGAATGCCTGTGTGGGACCAGAGACGTTATCCAGTCGCAGCGCGTCTGCGCCCAGCTCGTTGAGCCAGAAGCGCGCGGCGTCAATCAGATAGTCGCGCACGGGCGTGGAGTCGGTATTGAGCACAGGCATTCCGGCCACATCGTAGAAGGTGAGGTAACCATCGTGATACTCGGGGCCGAAGGTGTACCACGACCGCTTCTGATTCGAGGGGTCCTGTTGCGCCGCGAGAAACGCGGGATGCTCGTTTGATGTATGATTCGCCACGAAGTCGAGCATGACCCGCATGTCGCGAACGTGAGCCGCGACGATCAGTTCGCGCAGGTCGTCGTTCGTGCCGAAGCGACGCGAGACCTGATGATAGCTGCTCGGGTTGTAGCTGTGGTACGTCGGGCTTTCCATGATGGGCGAGAGCCAGAGGCAGTTGACGCCGAGCGCCGAGAAGTAGTCGAGCTTCTCGGTGATGCCCCGAATTGTGCCGCCATAGAACTCGGTGAGGTTTTGTAGGTCGCGCAGAGGCGGCTGGTCACTGGCGCTCGCGAAGCGGTCTACGAAGATGTGGTAGACAATGGCGTCGCGCACCCATTCAGGCGCCTCGCGCCGATCGACATGGTAAGCGAACTCACGGCCATTGGGCGTGGGCGCTACGAAGGGATCATTGACGTCCGCGCGCCAGCTCTGCGCGGGATTCATGCTGCTCCACGCCTCGATGCGGTAGCGAACGAGCGTCCTATCCGCCTGACCGGGAAGGCGCGCCAGCCATCGCCTCACCCGCGTCTCGCCGATGGGCTGCGCCTCGACGGCGTCGAGTTCGGCGAGCGCGACCCGGCCGACGCGCGCATGCCCGCGCTCGCCCAGTGGATCGGAGCCATCGGTGGTGTAGTAGACGGCGACGCGGTCGATGGGGAGCGACGCATCGCTCACGACGGTCAGTGTCACTTCTTGTCCGGGCGCCGGGTCGCGCGGCGATATCTCGCTCGCGTGCTCCACACCGTTGCGTGCGACGGAGCGTAGACGCTGCTCCTGTGGGGTGACATACGCGCCAAAGAAGTAGTCGAGAATCTGAGCCACAGCTTGCTCTCCCGGGTTGATGATCGGCGCTGATCCGCTACGCCAGGTTACTTGGCAATTAGTATTCCAGAGAACAGTTGACTTGTCAACAGAATGACTGGGACATAGGCGGGCGCGCAGCGTCTTCACAGCGTTCTCTCAGTACGAGCGTTTGCGGTGGCTATGACGCGTGCGGTGTTGTACCGTAGCACTACACGACGCAGACGCGCCAGATCGTCTTGAGATCGTCGGTGGCGCTCAGTGGGATCGGGAAAGGACGTTCAAATGGCTGCGCCAGACCATCGCGACGCCAATGATGCGGCGCCAGTCGCAGAGCGGCCGAGCAGACCGGGTTTCTCCATCACGATCGCGCCGCATACGATCTGGTACGCGGCGGCGGCGGTTGTCGTGCTGGCGGCGCTGTGGCTGCTCGTGACGAAGGCGATGGTGGCGCTGCTCATCATCTTTGTGGCGATCATCATTGGCGAGGCAGCGCGGCCGATCGTGCTGATTCTTGAGCGCCGTCATGTGCCTCGTCCGTTGGGGGTGCTCATCGTCCTGGTCGGCGTCATCGCTGTTCTAGGCGTCCTCATCTGGATTATGCTCACGCCACTGGTCTCTGAGGTCGGTGCGCTCTCCTCGAACGCGCCTGAGTATACGAGACGCTTGCAGGCGTGGATCGCCTCATCGAGCTCGACATTGCACGCCAATCCGCAGATTGGGGCGTTCCTCGACAGCATCTCTGGCCAGGTGTTCGGTAGCCTTCAGGGGATGGCGCCATCACTGATTAGCGTGCCGCTGACGCTGGTCTCTGGAGTATTTGGCGCGCTGATTAGCGTTGTCGTGACGTTGACGATGACGATCTTCTGGCTGTCAAGCTCCGCGCGCCTCAAAGTTTTCCTGCTGGGCCTCTTCCCCGGCCAACTGCAGCCTACCGTTGATAGCATCTTTGCCGATATGGGTCGCAGCCTGGGAGGCTACGTGCGCGGCGTGCTGATCGCCATGTTGCTCATTGGCGTCTTCACTGGCCTGGGCCTGGGCGTGCTGAGTGTGCCATATGCGCTCTTGCTGGGCGTGCTGGCGGGTCTGACTGAGTGCATCCCCTATGTCGGACCGTGGATCAGTGGCTCGGTTGCGGTGATCGTCGCGCTGGTGACCGTAGACCCGATCAAGGCGCTTGAAGTGGTTATCCTCTTCCTGCTGGTGCAACAGCTCGAAGGCAACCTGGTGCAGCCCTTGGTGATGAGCCGCTCGGTGCACCTCGATCCCATGCTCGTGCTGATCGCGATCCTGGTGGGGAGCGAGCTCCTGGGCCTGTTCGGCGCGGTACTGGCTGTCCCATTCGTCGCGCTGCTGCAGTCACTTGTCACTCATGCGCTAGCGCCCGCGATTCGCCATGCGGCGGCCCGTGTAGAGCCGTTACCCCCTCCTGCCGACTCGACGGAGCCAGTGAAGGCCTCCACGACCGCCTGAAGCGGGCGTGGCCCGAGTCCGAGGCTCTGCGGGGCGCGGTGGTCTAGCCCATGCGGGCCAGTGCGAGGCATTTGTTCCATCGGCTCTGTCGTTGCATGGTATGCTTGCAGCATTCGGGCGGTCGCGGCGTCCGTCAATCGTGAGGGAGCGAGCGAGCGTGTATCTCAAGCGCCTGGAGCTGCAGGGATTCAAGAGCTTCGCGCCGCGCACGACGCTGGAGTTCAGCCCCGGCGTGACCGCTATCGTCGGCCCGAACGGCTCCGGTAAGTCCAACATCGCCGACGCCATCCGCTGGGTGCTGGGTGAGCAGAGCATGCGCCAGTTGCGCGGCAAGAAGAGCGACGACGTTATCTTCGCCGGTGGACAGAGCCGTGCGCCGATGCAGATGGCGCAGGTCGGCTTGACGCTCGACAACTCCTCGGGCTGGATTCCCTCGGAGTTCGGAGAAGTCGCCATCGCGCGACGCAGCTTCCGCTCTGGCGAGATGGAATACCTCAGCAACGCGCAGCGCGTACGCCTCAAGGACGTCTTGTTGTTGCTGGCGCAGGCGCGCATAGGCCACGATTCGTATACAGTCGTCGGTCAGGGTATGGTGGACCAGGCGCTGAGCCTGCGCGCCGACGAGCGACGAGCGCTCTTCGAAGACGCGGCGGGCATTCGCAGTTTTCAGGCGCAACGCAACGATGCCGAGCAGAAGCTGACATTGACGCAGACGAACCTCTCGCGTCTGCGTGACATCATCGGCGAGATCGAGCCGCGCCTTGGCCCACTGGCGGAGCAAGCGCGACGCGCTCACGAGTTCTCGGGCGCGCGCGAGGAATTGACCCGGCTGCTGCGCATCTGGTATCGGCGGCAGTGGCGCGAGCTGCAGACCGCGCAGCTGGCGGCGGAAGCGACCGAGAGTCAGCTTGGCGCGCGCATCCAAACCCTCCAAACGTCGCTGGGGCGTGAGGAAGAAGCCGCGCGCGATCTGCGCGAGCGACGTGAGGCGCTGATCGCTGAGATTGGCGTGTTGCGGCGTGAGCGCGGCGAGGCGTCGGGCAGACTCCAGGGGACCGAGCGCGATCTGGCTGTGGGCAAGGAGCGGCTCGCCAGCCTGAGCCGACAGCGCGCTGACCTGGACGGCGAACAAGAGCAACAGGTCGAGGCCGTGGACGTGGCGCGGGCGCATGTGGGCGCGCTTGAGGCGCAGATCGCCCAGGCGGAAGGGCGGGCCGATGCCGTGGCCGACGAGGTGGACCGGCTGGAGCGCGAGCAGCATAGCGCGCGGCAAGAGCAAGAGCGCGCTGAGGCGCAGCTACGCGCGGCCCAACGTGATGTGATTCAGGCGCAGGCGCGTATTGGATCGGCGCAGACGGAGCTTGGACGACTGCAGCGCCAGCTTGGCGAGCGCAACCGCGCCTTGGCTGCGCGTCGCGAGGCCGTGGCCGCGGCGCATCGCAAACTCGACGCCGCCAACGCGCAGCATGCTGAGCGCCATCAAGCCTTCGAGGAGGCGCGGCGCGCTGTCGAGTCGCTCGTGGCCGAGCGTGAAGCGCTGACGCGCGAGCTTGCTGAAGGGCAAGCGGAGATCGAGCGGTTGCGCGCCGCAGTGGCAGACACCGAGCGCGAGCGCAAAGCGGCGGCGGACCGGCTTGCCTTGTTGGAGGAGTGGCGCCGCAATCTGGATGGCTTCGGCGATGGTGTGCAAGCGCTCCTGCGTGCGCCTGATGCGGAGCGTCCACCGATGCTGGGGGTGGTGGCGCAGCTCATCAGCGTCGCCGCTGGGCTGGAGCTGGCTGTCGAGGCAGCGCTGGGACCATTCCTGCAAGCGGTGGTCGTGGCGCAGGCCGAGGATGCGCGACAGGCGGCGGCGTGGCTGCGGGTGGGCGCTGCAGGGCATGCGCGTTTTCTCTGGCCGCCACAGGGGCGCGCTGGCGATGCGCCCGAGGCGCCTGCTGTGCCAGTGGACGGCGATGAGGTGATCGCTCTGGTAAAGAATGCGGTCACCGGGCAGGCAGGTGTGAAGGCGGCGCTTGAGCGTGTCCTGGCAGGCGCGCTGATCGTTCGCGATCTGGCGGTGGCCGAACGCGTGGCCGCCGAGACCGCTGGCCAGGCTATTCCAGTGGTGACGCTGGCTGGCGAGGTCATCTGCGGACGCGTCTGGATGCGCGGCGGCGCCACGAGTGTCGCGGCGGGCGGCGCCAGCGACGCCAGCGCCCTGGGTCGTGAGCGCGATCTGCGCCGGTTGCCCGCGGAGCTAGAACGTCTGGCGCGCGAGATCGAGGAAACGCGAGCGCAGCTAAGCGGAGCCACCGAGCGACAGGCAGAGCGCCGAACCCGTGAAGAGCGACTGAAGAAGACGACACAAGCTGCTGAGGCGAAGGCGCAAGATCTCGCTCGCGCGGTGACGGCGCTACAGCGTGAGCAGGAGCGCGCCGAGAGCGAGGCCCATGTCAGCGAGTCTGTCGCGGAGCAGCTTGCGGCCGAAGCGCAGGGCATCGAGCAGGAGGTGACCGCGACGGTCGAGCGTGTGGCCGAGCAGGAAGCTGCCCAGCAAGAAGCTGTCGAGCGGGCCGAAGATGCGCAGGCCGAGGTGGACGACATCACCGCGCGCAATCGCAGCCAGAACGAGGCGCTCAATCGCGCCCGCATGACGCTGGCCCTGCATAAGCAGGAAGTCACGACCACCAATCAGCGCGCGGAACAGCTTCGGGGGCAGCTTCGTGAGCTCGAAGCGCAGCTCGCTCGTCGCGATGAACGACTGCGCTTGATCGAGTCGCAACGCGAGCAGCTGGAGGTGTCTACGTCCGAACAGGAGAGCGTCATTAGCGTGCTGCGCGAACGGGTGCGCTCCCTGGGCGAGGCGCTGCGGTCGCACGATGAACAGCAGGCTGAGATGGAGCGCCAGGTCGCCTCATTGGAGCGTGGCCAGAGCGCCGAGCGGCAGGAGCTTGCGCGCCTGGAGGTTGAGTATCGGCGCGCAATCGTTGACGCGCAGCGCGCCCGCGACGCGATCGAGGCGCTCGCCACCCAGATTCGCGAGGAGCTGGGCGCTGAGAGTGACCTGGACCCGCTGCCCGCGATCGTCGACGCCACGCAAGACGAGGACGTCGCGGATGACCCGAAGCCAGCCGCCACGCCCGATGAGTTGGCGAAGATGCGCCGCCAGATCGATTCACTACGCTCGCGGCTCAAGAATCTAGGCGGCTATGACCCTGAAGCGCCGCAGCAATATGAGGAGCTGAAGACCCGCTACGACTTCATGTCGAGCCAGATACGCGACATGCAGGACGCCTCCACGAACCTGCGCCAGATTATTGCTGAGCTGGACGCGACGATGCGTCGCCAATTCGTCGAAACCTTTCATCGGGTCAATGAGCGATTCCAGCAGCACTTCGTCACTCTCTTCTCTGGTGGAGCGGCGCGGCTGGAGCTGACAGCGCCCAAGCGCGAGCAGTCGGACGATGAGGATGACGAGGACAGCGCCGCTCCCGATGAGCAGCGCGTGCCGCGCAAGACCAGCTTTGGCGGTGTTGAGGTCTACGTCCAGATTCCAGGCAAGCGTGTACAGGATCTCTCGCTGCTCTCCGGTGGCGAGCGCGCCATGGTATCCGCGGCGCTGCTCTTCGCGCTGCTGGAAACGAATCCTCCGCCCTTCTGCCTGCTGGATGAGGTGGACGCCGCGCTGGACGAGGCGAACGTCGTGCGCTTCTGCGACATTCTCAAGCAGCTTGCCGAGCGCACGCAATTCATCGTCATCACGCACAACCGTGTGACAATGACGCATGCCAACGCGATCTATGGCGTCTCGATGGGACCAGACAGTGTCTCGCGAGTCCTCTCGATGCGTTTGGCCGAGGTTCCCGTGACGATGTGACTCTCCGCAAGCGGAGCAGACTGCCTGTGGATCGTAGCGCGCGAGATGAGGAGCCGGGTATGAAGGGCCAGCGCTCGCGCATCGTCGCACACCGCTGGACAGCAGCGCGAATCGTGTGTGTATGCGCGCTCGTAGCAGCGCTGGCGGTTCACGGCATGTTGATCGCGCAAGCCTCGCCCGCCCGTTCCATGGCAGTTGCGGCGGTGGCGCATGCAGCCTCAGGAGGCGCCGCCTCGTCGGGCTCCCTGCTCTATACCCAGCGAGCCTGCGCGCCTGTCTACAAGAGGCCGAGTGCGTCCGCGCCAATCATTACGCAATTGCTTGGCGGCGCCGATGTGACATTGCTGGACACAGGCATCCCTGGCTGGAGCCACATCCGCATCTGGAGCCATACCAGTGGCTATACGCCATCGACGCTCCTGGGCGCCAGCCCGCCCGCGGTCGCGTCCGAGGGGGATTGCGTGTTTCCCGGAGTGGTCGACCCACAACCTGATGTCTTGCCCGCGAGCGCCGGGCCGTTCCCTCTGAATGCGCAGGCGCGGACACTCGCTCCCTCGACGCTCACGGCGTGGCCGGACGCCAGCGCGCCGCCTGTGATGGGCCTGACGGCGGGAGCGGCGCTGCGCATCAGCGAGTGGGCAAGTGACGAGTCAGGCCAGCCGTGGTACGACGCCCAGGCAAATGGTGGCTCCGGCTGGCTTCGTAGTGACGCCGCGCAACTGATTGAGCCTGATCCCGCGACTTATCAGGTCAAGGGCCGGCCCGTGTGGTCGGTCGCTGCGGGCAAAGGCATGTGGTTTACCAACTATCAAACCCGCCACGCTGACCTGGCGGCACTGGTAGCTGATGCCAAGGAGGCCGGCGTCACGCATATCTACGCCGAGGTCGCCATCTCGCGCTATGGCTTCTACGCCCCGCTCTCGCTCGACCGTCTGTTGCCCGTGGCGCATGCGCAGGGCATCGCGGTCATCGCGTGGGTCTACCCGACGCTGTCCAATGTCGCTGCGGACGTGCGGATGACTCAGCAGGTAGCCGCCTATCGCACACCCACGGGCGATCTCGCGGATGGCATCGCGACGGATGTCGAGGAGGTGACCACCTGGGCCAGTGTCTACAGCTATGGTCAACTCATTCGCGGACTGCTGGGCCCCGATATGTCGCTGGTGGATGCGACGCTGCATCCGTTTACGCACGCGGGCTATCCGTACGCGGCGATAGCGGCTAGCTGGAATGTGCTGGCGCCGATGGACTACTGGCACAGCCGCCGCAGCCACACCTATAGCGCGCAGGAAGTCGCGACGTTCGTGGCGACCTCGATCGTGACGATTCGCGCGGCAATGCGACTGGCGGGCGTATCGCGTCCCATTCCGATCGAAGAGCTTGGCCAGATGTACGACATGTATTCGGACGATGGGGCGGGCGTTGGCCATAACCCGTCGGGCGCGGAGATTACCGCTGACCTTAGTGCGGCGAAGTCGCTCGGCTGTATTGGCGCCTCCTATTTCGAATGGCAGACGGCGACGCAGAGTCAGTGGGCCGCGCTCTCAGAGTTCCAGTGGTGAGGCTGGCGCGCCCGTTGAGCGCTGGTAAGCTCCCTTGCGACGGCTATGGCCGTGTGCTACACTTCAACTGCGCCAGTAGACCGCGTTTTCGCCGCTGGCGCGCATGCTCCCATAGCTCAGTGGATAGAGCACCGGCCTCCGAAGCCGGTGGCGGGCGTTCGAGTCGCCCTGGGAGCACCACCCATAACCGTTCGATAGCTGTCGCCCCGCTCATCATGTGATGAGCGGGGCGCTTTTATGTCTCAGCGATGAGGGCGCGCGTCACGCGCAGGTGAAGTTTTGCGCTGTTTGCCAACGATGGCTCGATGTGTAGGTGACGTAGACCGCACAGTGGCTCGCGTTATTCTGTCCTTGGGTTGCGGCGTAGTTGAGGTCTGGCGCCATATTGCCAGTCGAGTAGTCGCCGCCGCCTAACGCTTTCGCCAAACCGTCGCGTGTGACGTTCGGTCCCAGCTTTGCGAGCGCCTGCGCGAAGACGCGGCAGGCGACCCATGAGCCTTCGGAAAAGGCGTCCATATTTGCGACCTGATTGCGGTAGTAGCGCGCGACGGTGCTGTTGTACAGCCCGACCTCTGCATTGCCGTCGGGATTGCCCTGCGCCTCACGATAGGGCATGAAGCTGTAGACGCCGACCAGCGGCGAGCCGATCGCCTGATCAACGCTCTGCTTGTCCATGCCAGCGCCCGCCAGGTGGGGGAAGATGTGGTTGTTGCTCTGCATGTTGGAATAGAGCCGCACATAGCTATAGGGATCGAGCTGCGTGATGAGGCCATCCACACCTTCAGACTGGAACTGTAGCAGGTAGCTTTCGAAGTTGGTTTCGGCGAAGGGCACATAAATGATGTCGTTGTTACTCACCGTGACCCCGTGCGCCGCCGCGCCCGACTTGATGCCATTCGCCACATTATCGATGCCTGCCGTTTGCGTCAGGAAGACCGCTGGATGGTGAAAGTGCAGGTTCGCCACCGCGTATTGGCCGAGCAGGTATCCGTCGGTGTTGAAGACTGGCGAGACGGGGAAGGAGTACGAGCTGCCGAATTCCTCGGGAACGCCCAAACCGCCGACGATTGGTATCCCATGCTGTTCGAAGTACGGAGCCGCGCGCGCCTCGCCGAACGGCGCGAGCCAGCCGACGATGGCGAAGACGTGATCTGATGTATCCAGCTTGACGGCCTCTGAATACGCGGTATCGCCGTTCAGCCCATCGTCATAGGACACGAGCTGCAGTTTGTGGCCGTTGATGCCGCCCTGCGCATTGTACATCTGGAAACAGGCGCGAACCGTGTCTTCCTCGACGGTGGAGTCGATGCCGCC
>DASQSS010000126.1:0-19050 GCA_035642255.1 Ktedonobacterales bacterium
CCAGGGCATCACCGCTGTGCTCGACGGCGCGCCATTCACCCGCACGGGCGCGCTCCAGGTCTGACCGTGGTTGGTGGAGAAGCTGTAGTAGACATTGTGGTTGTCGCTGTAGACCGAGTAGACATTGCCAGCGCGGTCAACGCTGACGTTGACGAACTGATGGCCATAGCTCACGTTCGTGTTGGGGTTGTCGTAGACCGGGTAGTCGGTGAAGGTCTTGCCGCCATCGGTCGAGACAGCCATATAGACGACGTGGTAGGCGCAGCCACTCGTTGACGTTGTGCAGGCGACCTGCTGGCTCTGGTCGATGCCCGAGAACGTCTGGTAGATGATGTGGTTCGTCGGGTCGATCGCCATGTTGCCAATTTCGTTGTTGTCGATGTTGGCGTTGTGAGCTGTATCGATCGCGTCGCCAAGCTGCGTGAACGTCGCGCCAGCGTCAGCCGAGCAGTTGACGTCAATGTTGAAGGTGGCGGCATCGTGGTAGCTGATGCACACCTTGCTCGCGCCATCCGCGGCGATCCATTCGCGGTCATCGCCTGAGATGGTCGCGCTGGTTGGGTTGAGGCTCCACTGATAGCCGCCATCGGTGGACGTGCTGACGTCCACGTTGGCGAGCGAGAGGCTGGCGACGTAGACGTTGTAGAAGCCGAAGCTGTTCGCGACGGGCGCAGTCGCGACATCGGTATCGCCGCCGCCGGGGGCGAAGCCGGTCGTATTCGTCTGCGAGGCCTGGTTGGGCGAGGCAAGCGTGGTGTAATGCAAGCCGCCATCAGTGGACTTCCAGGCCTGCGTGCCGCCGCCCAGGCCATTCTCTGAGCTGGCGTAGAAGGTTCCGGAGCTGTCCGCGCGAATCTGTGGCTCAGAGGCATGGTTGACGCAGGGAGATGAGCTATTTGGGCAGCTTTCACCAAGGGTCGTCGCGCCGAGTTGATAGTTGGTGAAGGCGAGGCCGCTCTTGTTCGTCGCCGCCGATGCGGTTGAGGTGAGCAGCGCCGATGCCGCCAGGAGGGCGACCAGCGGAACAGCGACCGCCGCCATGATGCGTTTGCGCATGTTGTGTCCATTCTCCTTCGCGAGGATGACAGACTCCCACTCCCCACACACCAACGGCGGGAAGTATCGCAGCGCTACGCAACTCGCATGCCTAAAATGCTGTCCACATGTTTGCCAGCTAACAAACATGATCTCTGGAGATGCGCTGGTCGGCTGCCAGTTTCAACCACCAGCCGACCAGCGCCGCCATACGACCCGACGCTTCGCTCCAGAACCCCATGCTAACGAGGCGCGCGCATTCGTCTCCAGCCGCTCTCCCTGCGGAGGTGTGGGTTATGGGCAGATGAATCCGCCATTCGCCGTCGGGGTGGGCGCCTGTGCGATCTGCGCCTGCATGGTGAGGATCAACGGCGCCGCCGTGCTGGCTGCCGCGATGAGGGGCGCTGCTCCCGCTTGCGCTCGGCCTGCTGCTGCGAGACGTGCATCGCATGGCCGACATGCGCTGTGCTGCGGATGACCTCGAATGTCTTGGAGAAGCCGCCAAGGACGGGGGTGAGCGCCAGCGCGTTCAGCGCCGCGCCGAGGTGGTCGTGATGGCGCAGATCGGCGATGAGGTCACGCACCGCGCAGGTGGACCCGATCAGCGGAACAAAGCTGACGACGACCTGTGTGACGGCGCCCGGCAGCCCCAGATCAGTGGCGAAGTCGCCGAGGAAAAGCCCCGCGCTGACATCGCCGACGAAGGAGCGCCGACGCGGCGGGCGGCGTGTCACAGTCGCGCTCTCGGGTGTGACTGGGCCTCCAGCTCCATGAGCCAACATCGGCGGGGTCGGCCACTGCTGCGCCCTCTGGAGATTGCGTGGATCATAGGCATTGGATGCATCAGGCGTATCACTCTGCCGGGGCGCTGGCTCACGCATGCTGTTTGCCTCCCTTCGTTCAGATCGTATCCATGTCTCGCCGTGTGTGCGGGAAACATTCGACTGTGGATGGTGGTTGAATGCGCCGCTCGCCCGCCGTTTGGCGGGGTGTGTATACTGAATGGCGAACGCAGTTCGCTCTTGAGGTCATTCCAGTCTAACATAGCATGCCTTGTTGAAGGAAACGAGAGCGGCGTCTGGTGTGTGGAGGTGGAAGCATGCGCAAGTCGACGATTCTGATGTTCTGGGTGGCCGGGCTGGTCTTTACGGTTATCGGTGTGTATATGACGCTGCAGCTTCCTCTACAGGAACTGCAGGCGCCAGCGTCGCTGCAATCGCCCGTGATAATTCCAGGACTCTTGCTCATCGCCGCCAGTGTGGCGAACTTCATCGGCTGGGTAGGCGCGATTGTCCTGCTGATCCGCCTGGGCGCATGGGGCTGGCTGGTCGCGGTGATTCTGTTGGGTGGGCTGGGGATGCTGGCATTCCTGATCTTCGGCCCGGATGAGTATCTCTCCGCGAACGACTACGATGCGTACACCGAGTACGGCGATTATGGCGACTACAGCGCGGGGATGTGAGCGGCAGCTACCCTCTTTCGCGCCTCCCCGCGCCCGTCTCGCGCCCAACTGGTGTCCGTGAAGGCGTCGCATTGACTGGCGTGGTCGTGCGGCGTCCGTAGCGGGCGAGCCAGGCGCGGCTCTACACTGCCTCAGAGGCGTCGCGTGGCGCGGCGGCGAACGAGGAGGTGTGGACGATGCGTGAAGAGGCGCGAGACCAGGCGCGAGGCCAGGCGCGAGACCAGGTGGCGAAACTCGGGAGACGAGCGACCACGAGCGCGGGACGCATGGCGGCGACGCAAAATACGCCGGAGAAGCCGGAGAAGCCGGAGAAGCCGGAGAAGCCAGGAACACCAGGGGCAAGCCCGGCGCATGAGCTATTCTCGCCGGGCGCGCCGATTCGCCCGACGCTGGGTCTGGGTGGGGCGAGCGGCGCGCCACGACAATGGGCTTTTCCGGTCGGCTACAACATCGCGCAGTATCCGCGCGCGACTGAGCAGACGAGCTTCGGGCAGTTGCGCAGTCTGGCGGCGCTCTACGACGGCGCGCAGCTGTGCGAGCGGGTGTACTTCGATGTGCTGGGGCGGCTGGAGGCGCGGGCGCTGCCGCGCGTGGAACTGCTGGCGGAGGATGAGCGACCCTCCTCGCCGCGCTGGCGTGAGGCGACGCGCCGGGTTGAGGCGTTTCTGGAGAGTCCAGACCAGACGCAGGACCTGCGCGCGTGGCTGGTGGCGTTCGTACGTGATCTGCTGGAGATCGACGCCGTCGCCATCTACACGCGCCGCACGCGCGGCGGTGGTCTCTACGCGCTGGAGCTGGTGGCGGGTGAGACGATCAAGCCGCTGCTCGACGGCGCTGGACGCCCACCGCTGCCGCCCGCGCCAGCCTATCAGCAGTTTCTGTATGGCGTCCCCGCTGGCTGGTACTCGCGCGACGAGCTGGACTACATCCGTGAGACGGCGCGCACCGATAGCCCCTATGGCCTCTCGCGGGTCGAGCGCATCATCCTGAGGGTCAACCAGGCGCTGCGCAAGCAGAGCTTCGACCTGGCGCGCTTCACCGACGGCGCGACGCCGCTGGGCGTCATCCAGCCGCCAGAGAATCTGACCTGGACGCCTGAGCAACTCGAGACCTTCGAGCGCGCCTTCAATGGGCTGCTGGCTGGCGCCGACCGCATGCGCGTGCGAGCGCGGGCGCTGCCCCCGGGCGCGACATGGCGGGCGCTCTCCGGCGATGATCCGCTGGTGGAGTTCGACCGCTTCCTGCTGAATGTGACGGTGGCGGCGTTTGGCCTGACGATGGATGAGCTGGGCTTCACCGGGTCCAGCAACCGCAGCGTCGGACAGTCGCAGGAGAATGTCGTCTACCGGCGGGCGGTCGCGCCTGTGGTGACGCTGATCGCGAACTACCTGACCCGTAAGGTGCGTCGCTGGCTCGACGACCGCTTCACGATCAGCTTCGGCGGCTTCGAGGAGCCAGAAGATTTCGCGGCGCGGGCCGACGCCTTCGCCAAGTTGATCCCGCTGGGCGTCGTCTCGCCGATGGATGCGGCGCGCGAGTTACATCTACCCTATCCACGCCGCCCGTTAGGCTAGCTGGAAGCTCTTTGTTATACTAGCGCTACAAATAGGCGGTGAAAGTGTGTGACAGGTGTTGCGGGAGAAATAGCGCATGCAGATACTTTGGGAGCCAATCCTGCTCGTTCCACTGGTGGCGATGGTCATTCCCGTCGCCATTCTCATTGGGCAGTGGGTACGCGGTGGCGCGCTCACGAGCCTCAGCGCGGGAGCGCTCCTGGGCATCGTCATCTATCTGGCGCCGGTCTGGGTCTCGCTCTGGTCCAGCGACGCGTCATACTCCTTCAGTCTGCCGGGGACGCTTGCGCTTGCGAGCGGCGCCGTGCTGCTGCTCGGCGGATTCGCGATTGCCGGCGCCGACGCTCTGCGCGTACGGCGTCGTGGGTGGGTAGTGGGCTTGTGCGTGACCGTGTACGCCACCTTTGTCGCCCTGGTCGGATTGACCATAACGCCCATCAGGTCTTGCATGTACCTCATGTCTGGCCCACCAGCCTGCGCGCCTCCCGACGTTGGTCGAATTCTCCTCTTTAGCGCCGCCAGCCTGGTTGGGCCGGGCGTCATGCTGCTCTATGCCCTGCGCGCTCAGGGAAGCGAAGCGCTGGCGCCTGTGCTTCCCGATGGGCTGACCGTATCGCGCCTGGACGCGACAGACCGCTAGCCACACGCGCCTCACACCGCGCTGGGTCGCGGCAGACCTCCGCCGGCGTTGACCGCTTCCTCGATCGCGCGCATGGCGGCGAGGGCGACGTGCTCGCGCCAGGGACGCGCGACGACCTGCGCGGCCAGGGGCAGCCCGGCGCTGCCCTCCTCAGCGCGGCGCGCGGCGCGCTGAGCGGCGTCTCTTCCCGCCTTGCGCGGCTGCTCTTCGCCGGGGCGCACGGTCGAGACGGGTACGATCCCCGTGGGATAGCCCAGCACATTGTAGAGCGTCGCGTAGGCGCCGCCCGTCACGAGGTCGCGGCTGTCACCGTGGCGGATGGCGGGCAGGGCAGTGGCGGGGCAGATGATGACATCGAATGGACCGCCAGGGTCATCGTCGAGCGCCTGTGCGAAGCGCCGCTGATAGGCCATCTGCGCTTCCACCAGCCGCCAGTAATGCAGCGTGTCGCGGTAGCCGAAGTTCCGGACGATAGCGGCCTGGCTGCGCTGCCCAAGCAAACGCAATGCCCCAGAAGCGACGGTGAGCAGTCCGCGCGACGCGCCCGCCAGCGCCACCAGCTGCCCGATGCGCGGGTCACGCGGGTCGCGCCCCAGGAAGGCTTTCGCGCCCGCCCCGCCATCCGCGCTGAGCGTGCGGTAGAAGATGTCGCTGGCCTCCTCGACCGTTGGCGGCTTCCACTCCGTCACCTGCGCGCCACGCGCCGCCAGCAGGCCAGCCGCCTCCACCGTCGCGCGGCGAACGCTCTGTGCGACGGGCATGATGCCGTCATCCGTGTAGTAGGCGACGCGCAGGCTCGCCACATCGACCGTCGCGGGATCGCCCAGCGGGCGCGGCGGCTCCGTGCCCGGCGCCTGGCCGCCGTTGATGATCTCCAGCGCGAGCGCCACATCGTGCACCGTGCGCCCCAGCGGGCCAACCTGGCTGACGATGGCGCGCTGGCCCAGCGGCACGCCAAAGTGGATGAGATCGGGGACACGTCCCGCCGTTGGCTTCATCCCTACGACGCCACAAAAGGCTGCGGGCACGCGGATGCTGCCGCCGATGTCGGTTCCCAGTCCCAGCGGCGAGCCGCCCGCCGCGATGATCGCCGCCTGGCCGCCGCTGCTGCCGCCGGGCGTGCGCTCCAGATTCCAGGGGTTGTTCGTGCGGCCGTAGAGCGGGTTGTCGCTCTCGATGTAGAGCAGGAGTTGCGACACATTCGTCTTGCCGACGATGATCGCGCCCGCCGCACGCAGCCGCGCGATGTAGGGATCATCGGCGGTGGCGAGCGTCTGCGCGCGGGAGGGCAGGCCGTAGGTGGCGGGGGCGCCGACCAGATCGAAGCACTCTTTGACGGTGATCGGCACGCCATGTAGCGGCCCTAGCGGCTCGCCGCGCGCCCGCCGCTCATCCGCCGCGCGAGCCTCGGCGCGGGCCTCGTCATAGCGTTTGACGACGACGGCGTTCAGCGTCGGATTGACCGCCTCGATGCGCGTGATGCTCGCCTCGACCGCCTCGACAGCGGAGAGGTCACCGCGCGCGACCCGGTCAGCTAGCGCTACAGCGGAGAGGTCGGCGAAATCAGAAGAACCGGTGGAAGTCGTCACAATGTCTCTCACTCATTGGAATGACAGGGATGGTAGGGCTCGCCTCAATGCTCGTCACGTGTGTCGTCGGCCCAGGATGCTGAAGCTATGGCGGCTTCAGCCGCCCAACGCCTCACCCAAACGCGGCGAGGGCGATGCCGGGAACGTGCGTCAGCGAGGGCTGCGCCTCCAGGTCGGCAAGCTGGCGGAAGACGCTGCTCGCCACCTTGCCGCGCGTGACAAACCACGGTGGCGTCGGCGCCAGGCGGAACTTCGCGCGAATCACGGACTTCTGGGGCTGGTCGAACATCAGCGCATTGTGTACGACGCCGTTGCCCGAGCGGATGTCGTCGAGCGCGTGACCGGGAAAGGCGCCCCAGGTGGTGACGCCCAGCGCGAAGCTGACGCCGCCCCAGTAGTTGACGCCGATGCTGCCGTAGCGCAACGTCGCAATGGCCCGCTCGACCGCCTGCGCCACCGCTGGATCTTTCAGCGAGGCGGGATGCACCAGCAGTGTCGCGCTCAGCGTTCCCCAGACCTGTTCATTGCAGAAGGCGACCGCATGATCGATGTACTCCGCCACGCTGCCAGCGGCGAGCGTCGTCTCGGCGAAGAGCGCGCAGAACGCCTCAGTGGTGAAGCAGATGTCATCGCTCGCCTGTGGGTCCACGCCCGTGATGAGCGTCCATGGCAGGACACCATCGTGCGCCTCGCCGAAGCGCTCAGCCTCGGGGTGGGCCTCCGTGAAAGCGGCGTAGCGCTGGTGCGAGCCGGGATAGTAGGCGGGACGAGCGGGCGTATTTCTGAAGATGTCGCGCACCGCATGGAGTAACGGCTCGCGCTGCGCCCATCCGTCATGCTGGATGATGACGCGGGTGGCGTTGCAGTTGTATCCAGCGTTGTTGGTGAGCATGCTGGCGATGTGCGCCGCATGATAGCTGATGTCGGACGCGCTCCACGGGCCAGGCACGACGATGACCGGGCTGACATTGCCCAACTCGCCTGTGATGCGCTTGGTCAGCAGTGGTGTGCGAGCGGCTTTGCGCGCGGCGGCCTCTGAACCGACGCCCCAGACAATCGCGTCGAAGGTCTTATCCGAGCCGGTGATGTGAATCTCGTCCACGCCCGAATGATTGCAGAGATACGCGCCCTCCGCCGCGCTGCCGTAGAGGATGCGCAGATAGCCGGCGTCAATCAGCGAGCGGAAGGCCTCCTCGATCAGCGGGCCGAGATAGGCGTTGACTGGATTGGTCTTGAGGGCGACCACCTGATTCTCGACAAAGAGCTTGTAGAGCGCATCCATCGGACCGATGCTGGAGACATTGCCCGCTCCCAGCACCAGCGCGACGCGGCCCGCTGATTTGTTGCGATAGCTGACGGCCATCGTCTGTGGCAGGCGCTCGACCGTCACGTCGGGCTGCTGCCAGACCTCCGCCGTGACGCCGCTATAGAAGACCTGATCGTAGAGCGTCTGCGGGAAGACCTGCGCGACCACCTGTCCATTGGGCAGCGTCCGCACCGGGCCGGGGATGCGTGGCGCGCCGTGGCGCTCGATCTCGCTCAGGCTTGTGCGGAGCTGGCGCAGGTGCTTGAGTGTCGCGTAGGCGCCTGTCGCCCATTCCTCGCCCGCGGCTGGCGCGTCGGGCGCAAGTCCCTTGGCCTCCAGGCAAGCCGCCACCCAGCGCTCCTGAATCGCATGGAAGTCGCTGATGAGCCGGTCGATCAGCGCGATGCGCTCACGTGTCGAGATGTTGACCCATGCGTCTTTGCGCTCCTGAAGTGTCTGAATAGCGGCATCCATCATGGCCTGATCGCTCGCCGCCCGTGCGTCGGAAGCTGTGGGGAACTGGAACGAGCCTTTGTCGAGGATGGTTGTCATGCGGAGTACGCCTCCTGTGGCGCGTGGGTCGCCTCACCGCTGAGTTATCGCCTACTGCGACGTCGCGCTGGCTCTACTACGCAAAAAGCTGAGCACAGGCTCGCATTGGCACAGACTATACCATACCATCATCCAGGCGGCGCATTTGCCTGTTCATTTCTGGATGTTGTCCGTTCTACCTCATAGGCGCCACGGGCGCGCGTTGGTCACAATTGGCGGCTGTGATACGATCCGTTGGCGTGCAGGGGGGATGGGAATGCGGCAGGACATGGCGGGCGAGCGCGATGCGCAGCCGGGAGCCACGGTCGCTGTGGCGGCGGCGGATGCTTCCGCGCAACCGGCGCGCGCGGTGAGCGTCGCCCCTTCGAGGCGTCTCGGCTATGTGGATGGTCTGCGAGCGCTTGCCGCACTGTACGTGGTGGTGAGTCATATGGTTCCAACTGTCTGGAGGGGCAACGACCCACCACCTGGACTCTCATCTATGCTAGGCTCCCCCTTCGCATATGGGCACTTTGCCGTCAGCGTCTTCATTGTGCTCTCGGGCTTCTCGCTGATGCTGCCTGTCGCCCGACGCGGCAATACGTTGCCGTGGGGCGTCTGGGGCTTCTACTGGCGGCGCGCGCGGCGCATTCTGCCACCATATTATCTGGCGATGGCTTTCTCGCTGCTGCTCATCTGGCTCTTCATCGGCCAGAAGACGGGAACACATTGGGATGTGGCCTTGCCCGCCACCGGACGCGCCGTCATCGAGCATGTCCTGCTGATTCAGAACCTCTCATTCACGGACCATGCGACAATCAACTATGTCTTCTGGTCCATCGCGATGGAGTGCCAGATCTACCTGTTCTTCCCGCTGTTCGTACTGCTCTGGCGCCGCTACCCACCACTCTTCGCAACGATCGCCCTTGTTGGCGTCTCGCTGGCGCTGCTGTTCTGGCTGGCGCTGACCTGGGTAGGACGTCTGCCCTTTTACGCGGGCTTCTCGTTCGTGCCGCAGTATTTTGGACTCTTTGCCATCGGCATGTGCGCCGCCAGCGCCTACACCACCCAGACGCCTCGCTGGCTCCGGCTGCGCGACTGGTATGTCTGGGAGCTGGTCGCGCTGGTCTGCTTCGTCGTCCTCGCTGCAACCGTGATCACCTGGCCGATCTACATCCTCGATCTGCTGGCCGCCACCGGGACCGTGGGGCTGCTCTTCGCCGCCTCACGCCCCGGACCGCGCAATCCGGTGCGCGCCGCGCTCGACTGGCGCCCGCTCGTCTGGGTCGGCGGCTTCTCCTACAGCGTCTACCTGATCCATGCCCCACTCATCCAGCTGCTCTGGCAGTATGGGCTGCGGCCGCTGGGATTTGGGCTGGGCATGCTACCGACCTATCTGGCGCTGGTGGTCACGGGGGTTCCGCTGATCGTGGCGACCTCATGGGGCTTCTGGTATGTCTGCGAGCGTCCCTTCCTCAACTCGCGGCCTGCGGGCTGGCGCGCTCTGCGGACAGCACTGCGATACCGAGATTGATGCGCGCTATCCAACGCCTGGACATCGCGGCGATGTGATCAGCGGCGCCAGCCAGCAAACACTATGAGGTATGGAGGTATGTGGGAGGATGGAGAATCGATGCGGCAAGAGACAGCGGTAGAAGCAAGGGCGCCAGCAAGGCGCCTTGCGCATGTCGATGTTGAGGCGTCGCTCAAGCCAAATGGCGCAGCGCCTCAACGGCTGGGCTATGTGGATGGCTTGCGGGCGTTGGCCGCGCTGTATGTGGTCCTGAACCACATCGGCATCGAAGTCTGGCGATACAACAATCCACCCGCTGGGTTGGCCTGGGCGCTGGCGGTAGTGTTCTCCAATGGGCACTTTGCCGTCAGCGTCTTCATTGTGCTCTCGGGCTTCTCGCTGATGCTGCCCGTCGCCCGACGCGGCAATACGTTGCCGTGGGGCGTCTGGGGCTTCTACTGGCGGCGCGCGCGGCGCATTCTGCCACCATATTATCTGGCGATGGCTTTCTCGCTGCTGCTCATCTGGCTCTTCATCGGCCAGAAGACGAGCGATTCCAGCATTGGGAGATCCATCGTCTTACATGTCCTGCTCGTCCAGAACCTCTCCACCGACTCCGCCATCAATCCAGCCTTCTGGTCCATCGCGATGGAGTGCCAGATCTACCTCTTCTTCCCGCTGTTCGTACTGCTCTGGCGCCGCTACCCACCACTCTTCGCCGCTGCGCTCATCACATTCCTCTCGTTTGTCGCGCTCGTTTGCCTCGCTACAACCTGGGTGGGTCAAATGAAAGGTTATGCCGGGTACGCCTTTGTGCCGCAGTATTTTGGACTCTTTGCCATCGGCATGTGCGCCGCCAGCGCCTACACCACCCAGACGCCCCGCTGGCTCCGGCTGCGCGACTGGTATGTCTGGGAACTGGTCGCGCTGGTCTGCTTCGTCGTCCTCGCCGTGACGATCAATAGCTGGCCGATCTACGCGCTCGATCTGCTGGCCGCCACCGGGACCGTGGGGCTGCTCTTCGCCGCCTCACGCCCCGGGCCGCGCAATCCGGTGCGCGCCGCGCTCGACGGGCGCCCGCTCGTCTGGGTCGGTGGCTTCTCCTACAGCGTCTACCTGATTCATGCGCCACTCATCCAACTGCTCTGGCAGTATGGGCTGCGTCCGCTGGGATTTGGGCTGGGCATGCTGCCGACCTATCTGGCGCTGGTGGTCACGGGGGTTCCACTGATTCTGGCGGCCTCATGGGGCTTCTGGTATGTCTGCGAGCGTCCCTTCCTCAACTCGCGGCCCGCGGGCTGGCGCGCACGCAGCGCTGTCATTGACGTGCCCGTCAGCGTGACGGTGCGCGGAGATGACAAGACGCGGTAGAATACTGCACAACCCTGATCTCACGCCCCGTTCCCGCAGTTGAATGTATTGCGCCCGCCAACGGAGGTGGAGCGCCCGGGAGGTGTCCGTATGTCCTGGTTTCGCCGTTCCCCCAAGCCGTCCGATGAGTCCGCGTCGCAGCCGACGCCTGGCGCCACCGCGCCACAGAGTCCGACGACCGTCGCCCCGCAGCAGCCCGTGGCTGCGCCCCCAGTGACCTTTACTCCCGCGCCCGCCTTCGCCGCGACGATGATGGACTATCCCCTCACGCTCCAGCATGTCTACAATCGCGGACGTCGCCTTTTCTCCAAGGTCGAGATCCTCACGTCCACCGGGGACGGCTACGAGCGCTCGACCTTTGGCGAAACCTTCGCGCGGGTCGAGCGGCTGGCCGCCGCGTTGGACGGCCTGGGCGTGCGGCGTGGCGACCGCGTGGCGACGCTCGCGTGGAACTCCACCCGCCACTATGAGCTATACTTCGCCGTGCCGTGCATGGGCGCTGTGCTGCACACGCTCAACCTGCGGCTCGCGCCCCATCAGGCAGGCTACATCATCAAAGACGCGGCTGACAGCGTGATCTTCGTGGACGCGGACCTCTTCCCACTGCTACTGGGCGTGAAGGACGCGCTGGGGAGCGTCAAGAGCATTGTGGTGATGAATGGCCCCATGCCGGAGAACACCGAGGGGCTGCCGCCCGTGCTCGACTACGAGCAGCTGCTCGCCAGCGCGCCTGAGACGTATCAGTGGCCGGAGCTGGATGAGCGCGAGCCAGCGGCGATGTGCTACACCTCCGGCACGACTGGCAACCCGAAGGGCGTCGTCTATAGCCATCGCTCGACGTATCTGCACGCCTTCTCGGTGACACAGGCCGACACCATCGGTCTCTCGAACCATGATATCGCCTTCCCGCTGGTGCCGATGTTCCATGTGAACGCGTGGGGACTGCCACACGCGGCGGCGATGGTGGGCGCCAAGCTCGTCTTCCCTGGACGCTTCATGGACCCCGCCCACACGGCGCAGACGATTGCTGATCAGCGTGTGACGCTGGCGGCTGGTGTGCCGACGCTATGGATTGGTCTGCTACAGGTGCTCGCGCAGCGACCCGACCTCGACCTCTCCAGTGTGCAGCGGGTCGTTGTTGGCGGCTCAGCGGCACCCGCCTCGCTGATCGCCGCGATGGATGCGAAGGGGCTGCCACTGCTGCACGCCTGGGGCATGACCGAGACGTCGCCTATCGGCACCGTCGCACGGCTCAAGGCGTCGCTCGCCCACCTGCCCGTCGAGGAGCAGCTCGCCTATCGCGCCAAGCAGGGCATCCCTGTGACGGGCATAGACCTGCGCATCATGAATCTCGACACCGGCGCGGAGGCGCCATGGGATGGCGAGACCTTCGGCGAGATTCAGGTGCGCGGCCCGTGGGTCACGGCCTCGTACTATCACGGCGACGACATGGAGCAGGGCGCGTCGAAGTTCATGGACGGCTGGTTCCGTACGGGCGATGTCGCGACCATCGACCCGGAGGGCTACATCCAGATCGTCGACCGCACGAAGGATGTCATCAAGTCCGGCGGTGAGTGGATTTCGTCAGTGCAGATGGAGGGAATCATCATGGGCATGCCGCAGGTGCTGGAAGCGGCGGTCATCGGCATGCCACACCCGAAGTGGCAGGAGCGCCCGGTTGCGGTCGTCGTGCCCAAGCCGGAATTCAAAGACACCCTGACGAAGGACGACATTGTTCGCTATCTGGAGCCGCAGGTGGCGAAGTGGTGGCTGCCTGATGAGGTCGTCTTCATCGACGCGCTGCCCAAGACGAGCGTCGGCAAGTTCGACAAGAAGGTCATGCGCACGCAACTGGCCGATGAGGTACATCTCGGCGAGGAATAGCGCACAGCAGTCCCATTCGGTGCTACTCGGTGCTACTCGGTGCTACCCTGTCCCATCGGGCCTCGTTCCCGTTCCGTATTCCCTGTTTCTCGGCGGGGATCGCGGGATGAGAGCGAGGCTTTTCGCGGTCAGTCCCGGCTCAGTCCCGGCTCAGTCCCGGCTCAGTCCCGCGCTCAGCCCGCGCTCAGGTGCGAGACGTAGGTTTCCCAGGTCATGACGCCGGTGGCATGGTCGGGTGTGAGAATGGCCCCCCTGCGGAAGCCGTCGAACAAGGGCGAATGCAGTGGCTCCGAGTGAACGCGCGTTGGGAGGCCCTGCGCCCGCAGGTAAATCGCCGCCATCTCCTCCATGCTGAGGATCTGCGGCCCACCCATCTCCTCTACCTGACGCAGCGGCGCGCCCTCCGCGATGGCGACCAATCGGTCCGCAACCTCGCCAATCTCGATGCTTTGCAGGCGCACGCCATCGGGCACGGCGACCTCTGGCTGCGTGTCAATGCCGAGCGAGCGCAAAATATCGAGGATGAAGTTGTGGAACTGGGTCGCGCGCAGGATGCTCCAGGGCAGCCCAGACTGCTGGACCAGTCGCTCCGCCGCGTATTTCGCCTTGTAGTAGGGCGCCTCAGAGCGATCCACGCCAACGATGGAGACATAGATGATGTGCGGTGAGCGATCATGCGCCTGCGCCGCCGCCAGCAAATGGCGCGTGCCGTCGATATCCACCGCCTGCGCTTGCTGTGAATTTGACGCCGCGTGTATGACGACCTCGATGCCGTCGAGCGCCGCTTTGAGTCCGGCGCCTGTTCCCAGATCGCCCACCATGACCTCAATGCCGTCGACCTCAATGCCGTCCAGGGGCGACGCCGGCGCCATATGGGTGAGGCTGCGGACGTGATGCCCGCGCCGCGCCAGCCGCGCGACGACCTCGCGACCCAGCTTGCCCGCGCCACCGGTCACCAGGACACTCGCCATGCCTGCGCCTTCCTGCCGTCGTGTAGTGAAATAGCGTCTCGCCGAGCGTGGTCAGCGGCTGCCTATTCACGCCGCTCAGTCGTCAGGCTGCGCGCCGGGCTCTGCGGCGCGAGCGACCAGCTCCTCGCGCGCATGCCACAGCGCGGGGAAGAGCAGATGATGCAGCGAGCGCTCCATCGCAGAGACAGGCATGCCGCCTGTGCCGATGGCTTGCAGGCCGAGATGACGCTGGGCCAGCTTCAGATGCGCTGCCCGGAAGAGATGGAACTGCTCGTCGAAGTCGGTCAGCGCCTCAGCGCAGGCGTAAGGCGCGGGCCAGGCGCGTGGCTGCGCGTAGAGATCCACCAGGGTCATGTGCGCGCGGTCGAGCGCGGCGGTGAAGGCGTCCCACAGGTGCGGGGTGACGCGCAAGATGGCGCGCCACCCCGGAGAGTCGCCGCCGTTGCCGTCGCCCAGCCCCGCGCGAATGATCAGGAAGTCAGCGGGCGTCACCAGCTCTAGCTGACGCATCGCCGCGCACACGACATCTTGCGCGGCAGTGGCGCGGCGCAGCGCGAGTGTGGCGTTCGTGAAGTCGTCGGCCCGTAGCGCATCGGTGGCTGTGGCAAGCAGCTCCACCGTCCACTTCCACCACAGCTCGAAGGTCTGGTGCGTGATCTGGAAGACGAGCTCATCGGGATGCAGCCGCGCGCCGGGAGCCTTTTGCAGGGCCAGCAGCTCATCAGTGCGCAGGTAGCGTTCGTAGGTCGTTGGCTCCGAGACGCCAGATGTCGCGTCGGCCGCGTCGGGTGCAGTGGTCGCATCGGTCGCATCAGAGGGTGTATTGGCGGGTGAATGGGAAGATTGGACACTCACAGGGTATGCCTCCATCGTCGTTGATGTCGCGCATCGCACGAGCTGACCGCGCCTGAGCGTGAACGTGAACGTGAACGGCGCGCTCCACTCGCGCTCACTGTACCCCAGAGGCGCGAGCGGTAACCAGGCGCCGGACAGGCGGGCCGTGTCGCGGCTGCGCACGCCTATGCTATACTCCAGTACACCCCTTGCGCTCGGCCCACGAATGCGACGCCATCTGCGGCGCGCCGGGCTGGCAGCGCGAGGAGTCCAGCAAGGAGCTAGTATGCAATGTCCCCATTGTGGGTACGTTGATTCCAAAGTAGTGGACTCGCGTGACAACGGCGAGACCGTTCAGCGCCGCCGCCGCTGTGAGCGCTGCCATGAGCGGTTTACCACGGTCGAGCGCATCGTACTCAATGAATTGATGGTGGTCAAGCGCGACGGGCGACGCGAGCCATTCAGCCGTGAGAAGCTGGAGTCCGGGCTGCGTCACGCCTGCCAGAAGCGCCCCATCGCCGTCGGCCAGCTCGAAGCGATCGTGCGCGACATCGAGAACGAGCTGTACAAGCTCGGCAAGGCTGAGGTCGAGTCGTCCGCCGTCGGCGAGATGGCGATGGAACACCTCCGCCGCATCGACGCGATTGCCTATATCCGCTTCGCCAGTGTGTATCGCTCCTATCCCAACCTCAGCGCGATGCGTCAGGAGATGGACCGTCTGCTGGAGGACGTCGCGGAGGAAGACGCGGCCAACGGCGCGAGCGGGAATGGCGCTGGCAAGGCGGGGCGCAGCGAGAAGGCGACGCCCCGGCGCTAGAATTGCGCGAGACGCCGCAGGAGACGCGTGCGACGCCGCCAGGCGATCTAGCGTCTGGATCGCCGGCGGCCGATACCAACAGCCACCTGTGGCACGAGTGCGCCTCCAGAGCGTCCGTTGGGGACAGGGAAGGTGGCGTCGGGAAACAGGATGACCCATTTCGGCGCCTTCACGCCAATGCCCCGCGCCACCTCGCCAAGCAGCGCCATCAATCGCGGATAGCTCGCTGGCGGCGCTCCTGGTACGTGCGATGCGCGCTAGCTCACGATGTGCGACAGTGGGGCTAGTCGGCGGTCGAGCAGCGTAAACCAGCGCGAGACGCCCGGCGCCGACTCGGCTGGATCGCCAGGGCCACCCCAGGCGCAATGGCGCTCAGCCGCCACGGAATGCGGTGTAACGCGGGGTCATGCGGGGTCATGCGGTGTCATGCGGGTGGAAGCTTGAGGCTGCGATTGGAGGGATGTGGCGCGGTTTTGGTAGCGTACGGTGGCTTGACAGCGACGCCCGTTGGTGGCTATCATGCGACATCATTTACCGCAGTGTGGCGCGCAGTATGTAGGTCTGGCGATGACGCGCCGGCGGCCAATCAGCCCGGAACGAACCACAACTGAATGATATGCGTAGTGGGCGTGAGGCGCCCTTGCCTGTGTGGATTGTGCTCGCAGGCGCCTGAATCACCCGGAATCACATTGAACGGCTGCGCCGATCTCTCTGTAGCTCCTGTCAAGCAAGCGCGAGTGGCGTCGTGACAGGTCAAACGCCACCGATATGCTCTATTACGTCGACGTGCGGAGCGCGCCTCCCGGCCTACGCGCCTTGCGCGGGGATATGGCGGGTGCTATACTGCGCCAGCGGCAGTCCCGGGAAGAAACGAGCAAGACCATGGCAATGGATGAACCTGTACCATCCTACGTAACGGAACGGGGGGCGCGTCGAGATCGCGATGCGGCTGCGGAACGCGACTCAGGCGATGTGAGCACGCTCACCCAGAGCGACAGCCTGCGCCTCTATCTGCGTGAAATCTCGCGCATCTCACTGCTCTCAGCGCAACGCGAGCTTGACCTTGCCCAGCGTGTGGAGCGCGGCGACCGCGACGCGCGCAATCACCTCATCGAGGCGAACTTGCGCCTGGTGGTCAGCATCGCCAAGCGCTATGTGGGGCAGGGCCTCTCACTCGAAGACCTGATCGGCGAAGGCAACATCGGCCTCATACGCGCGGTCGTCAAGTTCGATCCTAGCAAGGGTTTCCGCTTCTCCACCTATGCGACCTGGTGGATCAAGCAGGCCATTACGCGCTCCATCCTTGAAGGCACGCGCACCGTGCGCCTACCTGTCTATATCATGGAAGAAGTGATGCGCGTCAAGCGCATGACACGCCAGCTCTATCAGGACCTTGGCCATGAACCGACCGTCGCGCAGATTGGCGAGGGTCTGGGCATCAGCGGCGAGCGCGTGACGGAGCTGCTCGTCTGGGCCGAGAAAGTCTTCTCCCTCGATGCGCCGCTCTCCGACGAGGAGGAGAACTCGCTTTCGGACCTGATCGAAGACCATAGTTCTGATGGGCCAGAGGGTACGACGGACCGCGAGATGCTGCGCGAGGAGGTGCGGCGGGCGCTGAGCGCGCTGACCCAGCGCGAGCGCGAGGTGATCGAGCTGCGCTTCGGTCTGCTCGACGACCACGACCACACTCTCGAAGAGGTGGGGCGGCGACTCAAGGTCACACGCGAGCGTGTGCGCCAGATCGAAGAGCGCGCCATCCGCAAGCTGCGTCATCCAGCCGCCAGCCGCATGCTCAAAGAGTATCTCGACTGACGTTCCGAGTCGTGTGAGCGCGCGACGTAGAAGCAACGACAATATGCGACAATATGAGGCCAGGGGAATCGCTCCCCTGGCCTCATGTCATGCGCTGTCTCTCATGTTGGCGCGCCCCGCGGCTACTGGCCGTTCATCAGCCCGGCTGGCAGTCCGGCGCCAAATGAGCTTGAGCCGCTGTCCGCGTCGAGCAGCGGATAGTGGCCCGCCGAGACGGCCTGCTGCAAGAAGGTGGAGGCCATGCTCGACTGCGCCTGTGTGAGCGAGCCATCGCTGACTGCCTTGGCAAGCTCCGTCTGCGCGGCGTTCAGATAGGCGCTATCCACGGCGCTCTTGCTGACGCCTTTCTCGGTGGTGATCTGCGCGACGGTCTTGCCCGCGCTCAGTTCACTCTGGAGCGCGCCGCTGGAGGTCTTCAGCGCGCCCGCCACCGCTGTCATGAGCGCCGCGCGAGCGCCCTTGACCGCCTGAGCCTGGCCGCTCGTCGCACTGGGCGCGCTCTTCGCCTTCGCGAGCGTCTGAAGCGCCGCGCACGGATTATTCCCATACTCGCTCAGCTGTTGCTGGGCCTGCGCCTGTTGCGCCTGGGTGATCTGGCCATCCGCGTATAGCTTATTGATGACGGTCTGCATGGCGTCTTTGTTGGCGCTCTCCAGTTTTGACTGGCTCACGCCGAGATCCTTGCTGACCGTCTGGATATAGAGCTGGCAATAATCCGTCGGCGTAGGCGTCGTCTTTGCGGCGCTCGGATGTGAGCCAGCGGCCAGCGCCTGCAACGATGGGCCAACGATAATCCCCAGCACGAGTCCGATCGCGAGCAACAGACCGCCGCCCACGCCGAGCACGATTCGCTTGTTCATTCGCATCCTACCTTCGGTTTTGTCTCGTCATGGCGTGCGCTCCACGCTCACGCATGCGCGACGTTTCTGGACTCCCGCGGTTCTGCCGCTGATCATGCTACGTATCGAGCCATTCATGTTACGTATCAGACCCTGGCCGGGTGAGACGACCGGTGGGCTCATCCATGCCTTCCGCGACGTTCTCCTCGCAGTCGCCTATATCTCTAGCTATATCTCTAGCTATATCTCTAGCACACGCTGGTGATCCACGCTAGCATTCGCCCTGGTGAGCGGACCTGCGTGGCACATCTGCGACAGACCTGCGGCACATCGCAGAGGGCAGACGGCGTGGTATCGTGGGCCTGAATGCGGTAATACATAGCGAGGGAGGCGCCACGATCATGGTTGATGCGAGCGGGGCGGCGCATGAGGCGTCTCCGACGTCTCCGGCGCTCCTCCACGTCGGGGTTATCGGCGCGGGCGCGGTGGGCGGCGCGCTGCTGGTGGCGCTGAGCGCGCGCGGCGCGGTGGCGGGCATGAAGCCTGTAGCGGTCGCTTCGCGGACCTTCGCCCATGCGCAGGCGGCGGCGGCCCGCGCGCCCGGCTGCGAGGCGCTCGACTCACTCGACGCGCTGGCGGCGCGCTGCGATCTCGTGTTCATCGCGACCAGTGACGACGCCATCAGCTCTGTAGCCGAGGCTGTGGCGTGGCGGCGTGGGCAGGCCGTGGCGCATCTGAGCGGCGCTCAGGGCGTGGCTCCGCTGGCCGCTGCCGCTGCTCGGGGCGCATCCGTCGCGGCGCTGCATCCGCTGATGACCTTTCCGCGGGCGCTACGCGACGCCGACCCCGCGCAGACGCTCGCGCGGCTGGCT
>DASQSS010000127.1:0-6667 GCA_035642255.1 Ktedonobacterales bacterium
GCCGTCATGCGGCTGTCTCTCACGCAGAGCGCTCCAGCTCAGGCCGTGACCTATTATCGCGCCTATCGAGCGGCGCTTATCTGGCGCTACGGTGTGAGTGAGGCGACCCTGACGCTCCCCAGTGTCGAAGTACAGCGGCTCTTCTCTTCTGCTGTTTCCGCTGTCGAGAATGCAGCGACTCCGGCTTCGTCTGGAGTCGAGCGCTCGTTACCGACCTCCTCTGGCGACCGAGTCACAGGTCGCACTGCTGATGCGCAGGCGCCGCCTACCACACTCAGTCGCTGACAGCGGTCGCAGCAAATGAGCGCATGCCTCCGAGGCTTGCGCGCCAGCACACTCCCCACACGCAGACTCGCCCAGACTCCTAGCCGCTCGTCCTCCTGTTACTGGTCAGAAAGGATTCCTCCATGAACGCACGATCCCACCCGATACGCCCCGAACGTCACCAGGGAGGATTCGCCACATCTCAGCCGACTGCGGTCGGCACGCGTAGAGCATCGGATACCGGTCTGCGTAGTGGATCGCGCCTCGCGCGATCGGTGTGGACCGCGACACCGAACTCTTCCCGAAACTTTATGCGGAGTTCGAGCGTTGCACGCACGTCCAGCATCCCGATGTTCGTGTTGGCTGCCGTTCTCGCGCTCGCAGCTGCGTCGTCTGCCGCAGCCACCACGCTCCCACTGTCGCAAGCGGTCGCTGCACCCGGTTTGAGGAACAGCCGTGTCTCCAGCGTGTACGTGCACAACGCGCCGCCGATTGGTGAGCCCACTGGGCAGTGGCGACAGGTGGGAGGGGATGGCGTTGCGCAGACGCCGCCCGCGCCAACACCGCCAGCAGCAGGCGTAACACCATCGGTCGTCGCGTCTCCCTCGGCTCAACCGACTCAACCGACTCAAGCACCTCAAACGACGCCAGGTGGTGGCTTTGGATTGCCCGATCCCACCCAGTGGGTGCAGCAGGTACTCGCCGCCACGCTGACGGCGTTCTTCTCTGGCGTGCTCGCAGCCATGACGCGCATCCTGGACTGGTCGCAGGGGCTTGGGGGCTCAGCGTTCAACTTCATCACGCGCACGCCCCCTGAGGGAACCTACCAAAGTAGTTCCGTGGTCACACTCTGGCGTTGGGTCGTGGGGGTGGCCGATGCCGCGCTCGCGCTCTTCGTCATGTGGAGTGGCTATGCGGCGATGAGCCGCGACGCACTGGGGACGAAGGCGCACACTGCAATGCAGGCGCTGCCCCGTCTTGGGCTGGCGGCGCTGGCCGCTAATCTGAGCCTGGTCTTCGCCAGCAGCTTCATTGACCTCGGCAATGCGCTCTGCGCTGGAGTAGGGCAGGTCGGTCTGCCTGGCTACAGCGTGGCGACCGGCGCGCAGCAGACGTTGGCCGCGCTGATCTTGGCAGTCGTCTACGGTGTCGTCGGGTTCCTGCTGATTGCGCAGATGCTCCTGCGCCTCGCGCTGCTCGATGTCCTGATCGTAACCGCGCCGCTCGGCTTCCTCTGCTGGGCGCTGCCCGCGACGCAGGCCTGGGCGCGCCTGTGGACCACCACCTTTGTGGCGACGGCGCTGGTGCAGTTCCTCCAGATCCTGGCGCTGCGGCTGGGTGCGCTGCTCCTCGTCGAACTTACTCCGGGACGCCTCGATAGCGCGACGCTCACGCTGCTCGCAGGCATCGCGACGCTCTACCTGACGTTTAAGCTGCCCTTCATGCTTCAGAACTGGGCGCTGCGCTCGGTCGGCGCAGCCAGCATGAGCGGCGTGATCGAGCAAGGGATGGCGGTCGCCAACGCAGTCGGTACCGTCGCAGCGACGGTCCTCGCGTAGCCCTGCCGTCATTGCGGTATTGCCATTGCCATCGCATTCCGAAGCTCAGGCGCTCTCATAAGGAAGGAAGGTGACGAGCATGTTCGATGCGGATGATCGTACGCCAGCCACACTGGTAGGAGCTGCGCTCGTGGCGCTACTGGGCGGCGGATTGCTCATCGCCGTTCTGCTCAGCGTCGCGCTTGCGCCCTTTGCGCCACTGTTTGCCATCGCGTCGAGCGGAGGAGGTGGCGCTGGAAGCGGCGTCTGTGGCGGCGCTGGCGACCCATCCGCCAGCACCGCGCTGGCAAGCGCTCTACCCAATACTTCGCGCATGGCGCTCGATTCCGCCGCTTCTCCAACTGCGTCTGGTCGCAGTTGGGTGAGTCCGGCGTCTCTCTCCCTCCGGAACTGACGGAGTCGCGCTTGGTTTTGCACAGGCGCCTCTGCTCTCCACGATAGCGACAGTCGCTGGTACACACGCTGCCAGGTTCCAACGTTCGCATGCAAGCGCAGCATGTCCGCCGCCTGGCTCGCGTGCAGCGGCAATCGTCACCGAGGCGCTGGCGATGGCGGCGCACCTGTCTGGCAATCCCGATGTCTGGTATGATCGCGGCTTTCCGCCCGCCGCCATCGCGTACTGGGAGCAGACCTGTCCCGGCTGCGCTGAGTGGCGCAATGGCAACCTGCAGTGTGTCATGTTCGTGCTCGCCGCCTATGGAGTGGCAGGACTGCCACCACCTGCGGCAGGCAATGCCATCGCGTTCTGGAGTCTGTACGCTCACCGCGCCGGATGGATCGAGGTCCCGTCCGGTGTCGCGCCACCAGGGGCGCGAGGTCTCCCAGCTCCCGGCGACATGATGGTCTGGTACTCGGCGCTGGAGCCTACGGTTGGTCACATCGCCATCGTCGTCGGGGTGACACCGCCCGCCAACGGCCAGACAGGGCAGGTCACCTTCGCTGAGGCCAACGGACCTGGACCACTCGTCACCGAGCCGCTGCTGCCTGATCTCACAGTGCGCACCTGGAGCCACTACACCGTGCTGGGCTACATCCGCGCGCTGTAACGGCGCAGATTAGCATCGAGCTGTCATCGAGTGAGCGACGCTAAGCAGAAACTGGACAGACACAGCACAGAAAGGACTGCGCACATGCAAGCCACAATTCAGACCCTGTTCACTAACTGGCTCAACATCGGCACAGCGGTCGCCGCCATCGTGATCGCCTTCTACCTGATGTGGGCCGGCTACCTCCTGCTCACCTCGAGTGGCAACCCGCAGCAAGTGCTGCGTGCCAAGGAAGCCTTCTGGCACGCGGTTGCAGGCGGCGTCATCGTCCTCGCCGCGCGCACGCTCGCCGCCGCCGTCTGAGCAGCTCAACAGGGCTGAACCATGTGACGGGCGTATCGAGGTCAACTCTCGGGCAAAAGAAGGAAGAGAAGGAGCAGCACGCGATGAGCACAAACGCCGCATCGAGGACACCATCAAGGACAGTATCGTCTAGCGCTCACAACAAGCTGAGCGCAGGAGCGCGTCACGAATTGCCGACCCACCTGCATGTCGAGGACCGGCTCATCGCCGGGCTGACCGTGCGTCAGACCCTTATGCTCTCCGCCGGGGTCTCGCTCAGCTACAGCCTCTGGCAGCAGCTCGCGGGCTTACAACTCGGCATCCAAGCACTGCTTGCGCAGGTCGCTGGACAACAGGCAAGCCATGTCGTTACTGTCGCAACGCTTCTGAGCGTGATCGTACGGGTCGCCCTCGCGGCGCTGCCCGCTGGCGCCTTCGTGCTGCTCGCACTTGCCCGTCCTGCGGATCGTCCGCTGGAGGAGTGGTTGCTCATCGCGCTGCGCTATGCGACTCTGCCCAAGACGCTGGTCTGGCGCAGCGACAGCGTTGACAGCAGAGAGCTGCCGTGCGCTGATGACCGATCCTTCTCGGAAGACCTGGAGAACCTGGAGGACGACGATCAGGAAGACGACGATGCTGAGTTTGAGAAGGGTGTCCCTCCGGAGCGCGACGATGAGCAGCGCGCCGGAGTCGGGAAGGGACATGAGAAAGGACATGAGCGCCCATGAGTCACGTACCTCTACAGCGGCATGCTGTCGCGCCACATGCACCGTTATGGTGGAGGATGCTCCACCACAGTACGGTCGCTGCGAACACGTCTACCCGCTATCCGAGCGTGCAGCGCCACTTTCTCGCGCTGCGCAGCGTGCAAGATGATCTGCTCTGCCTGGCGTCATCCCCATCGGCCACAGATGATACGGCTGCAAGTCAGCCAGCGAGTCGCAGTCGTCGTTCTGGCAGGAGGAGCCAGCGCTCAGGCGAGGCCGTGCTCTATCGAGCGGTGATTGAGGTCCGCAGCTTGAACTTTGGGCTGAAAGGCGCGGGCGAGCAGGAAGCGATCCTCTCTGGCTATGCTGCGTTCCTCAATAGCCTCGGCTCTCCCGTCCAGCTGCTGACGCGCGTGCTGCCGCTCGAACTAGAGCCCTATTTGACGCGCATGCGTGCAGCAGGAGCTACCGCCAGCCCTGCAGTGCAGACGCTCACTGAGGATCATCTGCGCTATGTGCGCGCGTTGGTGAGCGGACGGGCGCTGCTGGAGCGGTGCTTCTATCTCGTCATTCCGTCCGAGCAGGCGTCTGGAGGCCTTCCCGGGAGTCACGACAGCCACGACGGTATGCGCCAGCAAGGCGCTCTGCTGGCCGGTGAAGCTCCTGCAAGCTCTGGAGGTTCTGGCTCGCTGTTCCATGTACTGCGTACACTGCTACCACCTGCTCGACGAGCACAGCATGCAGGTGAGCGCCAGCGCGCCTATACCCTCGTCCAGCAACGCTTGGCGCTCCGTGCTGACGACGTGCTCCGACAACTCGCCCGCTTTGGCGTCGAGGGTCGGCGACTCCATACAGCGGAACTGCTTACGCTCTACGCGGAGTGCCTGACCCCATCCGACAGCGTCTCAAGCCGTTCGTCTGCGGCTCGCGACGACAAGGATGCTGCGCCTGCAGCCTCCCATTCGGCCTCGTTGGCGCTCTGGCCGCCACTTGCGGTACACGGCGCTCTGCCACTCGCTGGACGTGCGCCAGTATCAGCTTCCGAAGCAGGAAGCGGCGTCATCGCCGAGGCGGGTCCAGACGAGGCCGTGCGTGGAGCGGGCGCAGAGCGTGGTGATACGGACAGCGACTACGGCGGCGACAACAGTGACGACAACGACAACGGCGATGAGGCGCAGATCAGACAGGGCGTGGACACGCTGCTCGATCGACTCGCGCCTGCTGCCGTCGAGATCACGCGCGACGCGCTGCATGTGGATGGCGTGTGGGTACGCACGCTCGCCGTGACCGGGTACCCACGCTCGGTACTGCCCGGATGGCTCGCGCTCCTGATTGACCTGGATGAGCCGTTCGAGCTGTCACTCCACATCCGTCCGCTCTCCTCGCGCGCGATGATCCGGCAGCTGACCAGTCGCATGGTGGCGCTACACTCCTCACGCCTGCTCGACGAGCGTCACGGACGACTACCAGACCCCGAGCGTGAGGTAGCGTACGGCGACATGGAACGGCTGCGTGATGCGCTCCAACGCGGCGATGAGCGCGTCTTCAGCCTCGCGCTCTACCTGCTCGTGCGCGCGCCCACTCGGAAGGCGCTCGCAGCGCGCTACGCACGACTGCAGGCGACGCTCGACCACCTGCAGCTCCAGTGTCGTCCCGCGACGCTAGAGCATGACTTGGGCTTCACCTCGTGCCTGCCCGAAGCGCGTGACCGACTGGGGCGCTGGCGCACCTTCGACACGAGTGGGCTGGCGACGGCGTTCCCCTTCACCGCCAGCGGTCTCTCGATGCGCGAGGGCATTCTGTACGGCGTCCAGCCCGATACGGGCTCGCTGGTCATCCTCCAGCCCTTCGCGCCTGAGTTGGAGAACGCCAATCAGGTGGTCTTCGCCAAGAGCGGCGCGGGCAAGTCCTATGCCTGCAAGCTCCAAGCGTTGCGTGCGCTGCTGCTCGGCACGCGCGTCTGTGTCGTGGACCCCGAGGATGAGTATCGTCGCCTCGCCGCAGCCGTGGGCGGGCAGGTCATCCGCCTGGCGCCCGGCTCGACGCAGCGCATCAACCCCTTCGATCTGCCGCAGCTACAGGCGTCTGCACCCAGCGAGACCGAGCGCGCAGGCGGCTCAGGTGGCGCAGGCGGTGACGTACTAGCGGACAAGGTCCAGGCGCTGCACGCGCTGCTCGACCTCTTGCTGGCGGATCGCGCGCCCACGGGGGCGGTTGGCCTCTCGCAGCGCGAGAAAGGTTTGCTGGACCGCTGCCTCTATGAGACCTACCGGCGCGTGGGCATCACGAGCGATCCGCGCACCCACGACCGGGCCGCGCCGCTACTGCGCGACCTCTACGACACCCTGCGTAGCGGCGTCTGTGGCGTCGACAGCTTTGGGCTGGCCGACCGGCTGGAGCGTTATGCGCATGGCAGCCTCGCCGCCCTCTTCTCCTCGCCGACCAACGTCGCGCTCGACGCGCCACTGGTGGTTTTCGACGTGCGCGACCTCGACGGCGAACTGCGCCCCTTGGGTCTGCTGCTCATCGCCGACTACGTTTGGACGCGGGTGCGCCAGGCGCGCCAGCCGCACCTGCTGGTGATCGACGAGGCCTGGTCCTTGATGCAGCACACCGAGGGCGGACGCTTCCTGGCGGGACTCGCACGGCGAGCGCGCAAACACTACCTCGGCCTTGTCACGATCACCCAGGATGTCGAAGACTTCCTCGGCAGCGAGTGGGGCCGAGTGGTGCTCGCCAACAGCAGCATTCAGCTGCTGATGAAACAGGACAGCACCACGATTGACGCCGTGAGCGACGCTTTCCACCT
>DASQSS010000128.1:0-2565 GCA_035642255.1 Ktedonobacterales bacterium
ATTCCACCGACCCTGGCGCCGATGCTGCGGGGTCGTGCGAAACGTTCTGATCCAACCATCGGGTGTCCCCGCTACGAGGAGGCAGTGTGAGTACTCAGAACAAGGGCCTGCTTGACCAGGCATGGTCCACGGTGACGGAGAGCCAGGTGTGGCGATCAATCTTCCGCCACGGCTATCCGGACACCCCACTGAACCAGTCGCTCGTCATGATGGGCAATGTGTTCTTGCACCTGCACCCCGTCAAGGTGAGCCGCAAGGCGATGAAGATCACGTATACCTGGTGCCTGGGCGGCCTGTCCTTCTTCCTGTTCCTGGTGCTGACGATCACAGGCGTGTTCCTGATGTTCTACTTCGTCCCTGAGCAGTCGGTGGCGTACGCGAACATCCAGCAGATTACCAGCGCCGTGGCCTTCGGCAACATCGTGCGCAATATGCACCGCTGGGCGGCGCACTTGATGGTGGTGACGGTCACACTCCACATGATCCGTGTGTTCTACCACGGCGCCTACAAGCCGCCGCGCGAGTTCAACTGGGTCGTGGGCGTGATTCTCTTCCTCGTCACCCTGCTGTTGAGCTTCACCGGCTACCTGCTCCCGTGGGACCAGATTGGCTACTGGGCGATCACCGTTGGCTCGAACATGGCTTCCTACGCGCCCATCTTCGGCACGCAGGGGCACAACTTCCTGACCGGGCAGCCGGTGGGCGTGGGCCAGCCGACATTGGTGCGCTTCTATACGTTGCATGTGATTGGTCTGCCGCTGGTAGGCGCGATCATGATGGCCGTTCACTTCTGGCGCATCCGGAAGGATGGCGGTGAGGCTGGGCCTCCGCCTCCGTCTCGCCGAGAGATCGAAGCGGCCCGCGCTGAGTCGCAGAATGTGCCTGTGAGCGCGCTGAACTAGACGCCAGCTCGAAGGCGCTCAAAGTTCAAAGGAGAGCGAGCATGACGACAACAGAGCCCAGGCCAGCGGCGACTCAGAAGCGATACCGCACGCTGGCGGTTGTCAAGCAGGAAGCGATCACGCGCGTCGAGCGCCAGCTCGAAGATTCCGTCTTCGTCTGGCCGCACCTGCTCGTGCGTGAGTTTTTCGCGGCTCTGCTGATGGCTGTGGCGCTCACAGTGCTATCGATTGTGGTGAACGCGCCGCTGCGCGATCACGCGAATCCGAACCTGACGCCAAACCCGGCGAAAGCCCCGTGGTACTTCCTGGGCTTACAGGAACAGCTCCACTACTTCCCGCCGACGGTCGCGGGCGTGCTGCTGCCGGGCTTCGTGCTGGTGGCGCTGGCGTTGCTGCCATATGTCGACCGCAACCCCAGCCGGTCATTCGAGGACCGCAAGCTATCCATCACCGTCTTCACGATCTGCGCGCTCTTCTTCGCGGGGACCGTGCTCATGGGCAGCTTCTTCCGTGGCTCCGGCTGGCAGTGGATCTGGCCATGGCAGGGCCTGTTCTTTGACCTCTAATCGCACACGGCTGCGTCAGGCGCACTCACATCAGACTAGAGCGCCCCTGACGTGAGCGCGTCATTCGCCATCTGTTGTGGATAGTGAATGACGCGCCGTACGCGCGACGAACCACTCGGCGACGGATCAGCGCGCCCAGTGAGCACAGGGTGAGGATTGAGACACACGATATGAGCATACAGACACCACGCACCCCACAAGAATATGAGGTGCTCAGCGGCGGCGGAGCGGAAAACGCCGAGCTGTCGCGCAAGGGACTCAGCCGTCGCCAGGTCTTGCGGCGCGCAGTGGGCATCACGGTTGGTCTTGTCGCGCTCGAAGGCGTTGTCGAGGGGCTGGCGATGCTCTATCCCAACCTCGCTGGTCAGTTCGGCTCGGTGATCACGCTCAAGGCGAAGTCGGCCTATGCCGCCGCCGAGCAGAAGGCGTTTGCGATTGACCAGGTGGGCATGTTCTATGAGTCCGCCGCCAAGAGCTACATCATGCACCTCAAGCCTGGCACACAGACGACCTTCCTGATGAGCGGCTCGACCCTCGATGACGCGACAACGTCGGAGAACTGGGTCAAAGACTCAGACGGGACATACTGGGCCGCGCTCTATCAGGTCTGCGTGCATCTGGGCTGCAAAGTGCCGTTCCGCAACGACTGCAACAGCTTCAAGTGCCCATGCCACGGGTCGCACTACAACATTGACGGCGAGTATCTCGACGGCCCGGCGCCGCGCAGCCTCGATCGCTTTGCGATGTCGTTCGACGGCAACGGCAATGTGCAGGTGGATACCGGCAAGCTGAACCAGCGCGTTGAGCGCCCGGACGTCGGCACACGCATCCTGCAGGTGCCTGGCATCCAGTGCGCCGCCCATTAAATCGGCCCGCTCGTCGCGCGCAAGTCGCCTGCGACGCCGCGTTCGACGAGCTTACGAGGTAGCATAGATGGAAGGTAATCGGAATCCTGGCTTGCTGGCGGTCACAGCAGGCGTGGGGTTAGCCGTTCTGTTCGCTCTGCTCGGCGTGACCTCTGTGCTGCAGGGGCGCATCGCGTTTGGGCTAGCTGTGGTCTCGCTTGGGGTCGCCGCGCTGGTCTATGTCTTCTATTC
>DASQSS010000129.1:0-3638 GCA_035642255.1 Ktedonobacterales bacterium
GCCGCTCAATGCGTCGTCACTCAATACTGACATCGATGACGATGAGGGAACTGCGCTTGAGAGGACGTCAACATCGGATGCGTCAGCGTCCGATGCGACTCGCGCGCCAGCGGACATGGCGAGCCAGGGACTTTGGTGGTCGCAGCCGGTTCAACGCCGTTCAGCGCCACAGACACGCCCCGTCGCGCCAGCCTCACCCCTCGATGCTCCGTCAGACGCTGAGGCGGAGGTGACGGCGCCGCGCCCAACATCGCGCCGTCCGGCGGAGGCGCCAAAAGTTCCCGCCCGCTCATCGGTCGCATCTGACCCGCGCACGACGCCGTTTTCGCGAGAACCTCAGGCGTGGTCCGCGCGGCAGGCGCGGCAGACGCGGCAGGATCGTGCGGGGCGTGAACGAGACATGCTGCGAGCGGCGGACATGGATGAGGCGCTTCCGCGCCGCGCTCAGCCGACGCGGAAGCGAGCGCGAGCAATGCGCTCGCCGCGCATGGTTGTGCTCTCCTGGACGGCGGGTGGACATGTCGCGGTCGCCTGCGTCGCGGCGCTGATCGCTGTGATCGCGGCGCTGCGCAGCTCGGCTGGCCCAGACGCGCTGGCAGTTTTCAACTGGGCGCTCGCGCTCGCGCTGATCGCTGGGATCGGCGCCGCGGCGGGATACGCTTGCGCGCAGACTGGACGACCGCGCCTGGCGACATACATGCTGGCGCTCTCGCAGGTCGGCGCGCTCGCCTGGGCGCTGGGGCTCTTCGGCCCACGCGCCGCGCTCATGATGCTGGCTCCGGCGGCCGCGGCGCTGGCGCTGCGCGGGGCTGGACGCCTTAGCGCAGTGGCTATCGCGTGTGGCTGGCTGCTGCTGTTTATCGTGGATGAAGCGCTGACGTTGATGGGCGCGCTGACGCCAACGTTGCCCTTGAGTGGCGTGGGAGCAGCGCTGTTGGATGTTGCGCTGCCGTTGGTGGGGATTTGGCTGGCGGTCAGCATTCTCACCAGCATCTACACGAGCCGCCTGAATGTCGTATCGCGTGGTCGCGCGGTGGAGCACGCGGCGCTGCTGACCGAAGCGCAGCTCAACCGCCTGCGCACCCAGACCGAGGATGACGCCGACGCGCTGCGCCGGGCGCTGGGTGAGGCGCTACGTGGCGAGCAGCCAGAGCGTGTTTATGCGCGCGGCGCGCTCAGTGTCGTGGCGGATGAGGTCAACCGCGTCGCCGATCAGCTCGTGGACCTGCGGCACGATCGCGCGGAGCGCAAGCGTCTGGAATCCGCCGCGCGACGGCTTACCCGGGTGATGGAGCGCGCGTGGCTGGGCCTTTCCTGGTCGTGGCCCGATGCGACAGGCACCATTCTCGATGATCTGCTCGCGCTGCTGCGCACACCACCGCCGCCTGACACGCCCGATCTGCTGGATGACACAACGCCGACCGGGCAGGTGGTGGCGCCGCATCTCTTCCGTGGCTGGCAGGCGCCTGAGCCAGACCTCGCTGCGCCACGGCCGCCGAGCGCGCCAAGCGCGCCGAGCATGCCGAGTCTGCCGAGCCTCTGGCCAAGTGATCCTGGCGCGGGACTGATCGACCCGCTCGAATTGCCACCCTCGCCCCGCTGGCGCAGCCCCGATTCACTGGTCGATTCCTAATGGCGCAGGCGTCGCGGACCGCTGACAGCTCGCCGTGACGCCTGCGCTCACTCCTTGCTTGAGAGAGCGCAAAATTGAATAGGTGTGAGAGATCTCTCATAAATCTCACAAAGACGCGGAATAGCCCCCGCGTCTTTTCCATTTTCCGCACAGCGAACGTATAGTGAGTAACCGGGAGAGTCCTCAGTCCGCTGCGCAGTCCTCGCCTTGCGTGCGGGCGCGGCGCTCCCTCGGGACCAATTCGGCCTGTCAAATGCGACAGGCAGCGATAGATGAGATAGATCGTTCGCGGTTTCGTTACAGGGTTCACTGCGCCGCCCCCTCATGAGAGGACACTCAGATATGTCATCGTCAGTTCCGCCCGATCAACACTTCGGTGGATCGACCGACTCGGGATCGCCGCAAGAATACGGACAGACAGGCGCCACGCCGACGCCGCCCGCCTCACAGCCGGGGAACGCGCAGCCCTATCCAGAATATCCGACGCAACAGATCCACCCCGGCTACCAGGGCTATCAGAGCTACCAACCCTATCAGCCGGCGCCAGGGTATGAGCCACCTCGTCCACCGAGCAGGCGCACGAGACTGGCGCCGTGGATGGTTGGACTGCTGACGGTGATCGCGCTACTGCTGGTGATCGTGGGGGTGGGTGTGGGCTTCGCGCTGAGTCGTGGCGCGCCGTCCACTAGCAGCGTCGCCGCGCAGCCTGCCGCGACGATTCCCGTGGCGCCCGCTGCGCAAGACCTGCAACAGCAGATCATCAACGTCGTGCATACCGTGCAGCCGTCGGTAGTTCAGGTGCAGTCGCAGGGCAGCCAGGGGCAAGCGATTGGCTCAGGTGAGATCATCAGCGGCGATGGCTACATCGTGACGAATGACCATGTGGTGACAGGCTTCTCGCAGTATTCCGTGCTGCTCTCCAACGGCAAGACGTATCCCGCGACGCTCAAGGGAGAGGCCCCGCAGGATGACCTCGCGGTGCTGAAGATTTCGACGGGTACGACCTTGCAGCCCATCGCGTTTGGCGACTCGAACAAAGCTGAGGTGGGGCAATTCGTTGTGGCGCTGGGCAGCCCGCTTGGCTTACAGCAGTCGGCGACCTTCGGCATCGTCAGCGCGCTGAACCGCACGGCGAGCGAAGGCAACAACGGTCCAGCGCAAGAGCTGACCGGGCTGATTCAGACGAGCGCGCCGATCAATCCGGGCAATAGTGGCGGCGCGTTGGTCAACATGAGCGGCCAGCTGATCGGCCTGCCGACGCTGGGCGCGGTGGATCCCAACAGTGGTAGCGCTGCGAACGGCATTGGCTTCGCCATCCCCTCGGACCGGGTGAAGTTTGTGATGAATCAGCTGATCCAGAATGGGCGGCTCGTCAACTCCGGTCAGGGCTTCCTGGGCATCCAGGGCGTGGACGTAGACTCGCAGGTCGCCTCCAGCAATAACCTGAGTGTGCAGTCTGGTGTGATGATCTATGGGTTCGCCAACTCGGCCAGCGGCTCCAGCCCGGCCCAGGCGGCGGGCCTGAAGAAGCAGGACGTTATCACCGCCGTTGACGGCCAGACGGTCAACGACAACAACGATCTTGCCTCGGCGCTGCTCTCGAAGCAGCCTGGCGCGCAGGTCAAGATCACCTACGTTCGCGGGACCAACACGAGTACCGTCACGGTGACGCTGGGCGAACGCCCAACGAACGCTGGATGATAGCTTAGCGCTGGGCCGTAGCGTCACCCTCTGGGGCGATGAACGTGGGCGCGCCACTTCTCACTCTTGTGTGGGAAGGGGCGCGCCTGCTCATATTCCTGCTCGTATGCCGCCTCGTATGTAGTCTCGTATGCCACGCCTGGCGCCAGGTCCGTTGCGCCGTCGTAACGCCGCGCATGTGCTATACTGCGCGCGAAACGTAGGACTGCTCAACGGCGCGCAGCCGAGGCCCAGCGTGGCGCGGAGTGAAGGCGAGGGAAAACAGGATGCCTACACGCATTATTCTCGCCGAGGATGACTCGGT
>DASQSS010000130.1:0-7624 GCA_035642255.1 Ktedonobacterales bacterium
GGTGTTGTTCTGGCCGGCGAAGATCGCCTCGCTCAGGTCCTTGCCCACCTTCTCCTGATCGATGTCAAAGGCGGCGGTGAATTCGATGTCGCGGATGTGGTAGCCGCCGAGGTTGACATGCATCAAGCCGGGGATGAACGCATCGTCGGCGGCGTGCTTGTAGTACTCCACGCCCTGCACGAGCGACGAAGCGCAGTTGCCCGCGCCGACAATCGCGACACGAATCTTGTCTTTACCCACGTTACCCAATCCTCCTGAAGTTCCTCGGGCATCGGCGCCGGGAACTGCGGCGTCAAGCGGCCCATCGCGCTCGTGCAGTCAGGTTGAGCGAATCAGCCCGGCTGGCTGGCGCGTAGCATGCGTATCGAGCTCTTGGCGCGCTCTGGGCGTCGCTCAGAGCCGTTCGGGTGTCAGCTGGGGCGCTGCCGTGGATCGTCCAGCCTCCGCCACGGACTGCCGCTGGCTCTCTGGCTCAACCAGCGCGCTCAGCTGCCCCACGATAGAGCGGTAGCGCGTGAGGTCCAGCGAAATGTAGACCTCACGCCCCTTGCGACGCTTGCTTACGAGACCCGCCCGCCGTAACGCGCTGAGATGCCAGGAAACCAGTGGCTGGCTAATCACCAGCGTCGCCGCCAGATCCGTCACCTTCATCTCATCGCCACTCGCCAGTATCCGCACCAGGCTCAGCCGCACCTCGTCGCCAAGCGCGCGTAGCGCGCGTCTCAGGTCCAGGTACTCATGCCATGCGGCGCGTGTTGGGTCATCCTGCATGCGTCGTCGCTTCCCTTCCGGCTCCCGCGACCTCGCGGCGTTGCGACCCCGCAGCCGTCGCAGAGGCGCCAGTCACTCATAAAGGGACGCTATATAAACGTCGCTTTATACATTACGCAGGACAGGGTGGCGACGTCAAGTGGTTTCCTGTGGTGAAAACGCGGTGAAAACGCGTAGTCCTGTCGGGTGACGGCCAGGGGAGCGGATTACGGGCGGGCGCGCTCGCCAGCGGAGACGCTCGCTCCATTGGAGGCGTGGCCGTGGGTATGGCTGTGGGCGTGGCTGTAGACGTGGCGCAGCGCCAACCCGGCAGCAAACACCGCTGTGGTCGCCAACGCGTACCAGAGGCTCTGGTATCCCGCCACTACCAGCGCGCAGATCGCCAGCGAGGCGCTCACGAGCGCGGGCAGCCAGCGAGGCGCGTAGAGCAGGCGCCAGGCGGCCAGCAGAATCAGGACGTAGGTCAGCAAGAAGTTGGCGCTGGAGAGCTGGATGTACGTCTCGATCGAGACGCCAAAGAGCATCTGGGCCACCAGCGCGGCGCCCCAGGCGCATGCGAGCGCCAACGCGGCTCGCCGTGGCGCTCCGGTCGCGTCATGCACGTGCGCCAACGCGCCGGGCAGCAGACCATCGCGCGCCAGCGCATAGATCAGCCGTGTCGCGCTGCGCGCCCAGGTGAACATGAACAGGATGAGCAGAATTAGCGCGATGATCGCCGCGGCGCGGGTCGCCGTCGCCCCAAGCGCGAGGCGTGTCAGGTCCGCCAGCGAGGCGTCGCTCGTCGCGATCACTCCACGACTCAAGGCGCCGACGACCGTAATTCCCAGCAGCGCGAAGAGCGCGCCAACCGCGGCGACTGCCAGCCCTAGCGCTTTGACTAGCGTGCGTGGATCGGCGAACTCTTCACCAGAGAAGGCGGCATTCTCCCAGCCGACGAAGGCGAAGAAGCAGATCAATCCTGTGGACGCGACACCCGCGAGCGTATAGCCGCTGACATCGGTGAGGCGGGCGGTGGTCACATGGGGAACCGCAAGCAGCAGCGCGATCGTAATCGCCGCGAGGCATCCGAAGAATCCCCATCGCTGCGCGCGCATGACCCGCGAGACATCAAAGCAGTTGCCGATGACCAGCGTTGCCAGCAATACAGCCGCGACGCCGAAGCGCGATAGGCCCGGCAGAGGCGTAAGCTGGCCCAGGTACTCGCTGAACACGAGCGCCGTCGCTGGCCCGCCCACTGCGATCGCCGCGAGGTACAACGTTCCCGTCAGCCAGCCGATGGGGCGTCCAATGCCGTGGCTGATGAATGCGATGACGCCGCCAGCCGATGGATAGCGCGCGCCCAGCTCCGCCATGATGCGCGCCAACGGATATGAGACGACTGCCAGCCCGACCCAAACGAGAATGGACCACGGTCCGGCGTGCCTGGCGGCGATGGATGGCAGCACGATCAGGCTCTGTCCGAGCACTGCGCTCGTATACAGAACGAATCCGTCGGTGACGGAGAGGTGTTTGCGCAGAGAGGGTATGGTCGCCATGCTCATCGCTCATTTCCATCGTCTCTATCGTCCAATGCCGTCACACGGACGCGCCATGATATGATACGAAAGAAACGCGGCGAAAATGAACGGGCATTCGAAGGTGGATCACGGCCTTTAGAGCGGAACGGAAAGTGACAGACAGGTATGACTAACGATTCTGAAAAGCTGCTTGACGAGACTGGCTGGGCGCTGCTCGACGCCTTGCAGGAGAACGCGCGCAGCTCCTATGCGGAGCTTGGCAAGCGCGTTGGCTTGACGGCGCCAGCGGTGGCCGACCGCATTCGACGGCTGGAAGCGGCGGGCGTCATTACGGGCTATCACGCGACCGTGAACCCGGCCAGATTGGGGCTGGGTCTGACAACGATCATCCGGTTCAAATCGATGAAAGACTCGTTCGAGCGCATCTACCCGGTCATCTCATCCTGTCCGGAGATCATCGAGTGTCATCGCATCACGGGTGACGATTGCATGACGCTGACTGCTGTCGTCTCCTCGGTGGAGCATCTGCAGGAGTTGATCGCCAAGCTTACGCCGTTTGGCTCATCCAACACGGCGATCGTGCTCTCCTCGCCGATTACTCACCGCGCCATCGGCCCGCGCGCGCTGATGTGTGAGCGCGAAGCCATATAGCCGCCGCTCGTCCTCAGTCGGTGAATTCGAGGCGCACGAAGCGCAGCAGCCAGCCCAGGAAGCCGAGCGCGGCCACGACGGCGAAGGCTGCCAGCGGGAGCCCTCCGAACCGCTGCGCGTAGGGCTGTCCAGCGACGGCGAGCGCGAACGCCGGGGCGATGGCGAGCATGTTCAGCGCGATGGAGCCTTGCCACTGGCGGCTCAACGTGCCAATCAGCACGGCGGGCGCGAAGAGCAGCGCCACCTGAATCACCGCGAACATCATCCCAATGATCGCCGCGCCGCCATAGGTGATAGCGAAGCGCGGTTGACTCTCGGGATACATCTGCATCACGCTGGTGGCGAGCCAGACCAGGGCCTCGACACACATCAGTCCGATCAGCTTGTCTCGACGGCTCATGTGATGTCCTTTCGTTGGATCGAGGCGGCGCCGTCGTCTACGGCCGTGTTGGCTGGACTGGAGTGGCGCGGCGACGCTCGGCGCCACAGTCTCCTTGCTCCACTCTACGCCTGGCAGCCAGTGAATGTTGCATGTGGGATCGTGTCAGGGCGTTTCAGTTGCGCTGCGGCGGCGCTATCTCATGATTGCTGGCGAAATTGCTGGCGCATGATGTTCACATCTGGATGCTCTCTGATCCGCGGCGCCGGCCCGCGTCGGCTCGCTCGTTCGATTGCGATAGCGCGTGATGCGACACTGTGCGTGACAGCGCCGAGTGGAGCGAGTATACTCCTGAAGACATGGAGATACCGGAGATATGGGGATGCGGGGCGCGGCCGACGTCCATATTCCCGTCGCAGGCGCGCCAGCCAGCGTGGCCAGCGCGGAGGCGCCAAACAGGCGCAGAGCGTAACCCCACAGCAAGAAGGTGAGAGCGACGCCGCCTATGCCGTCGATGCAGCCAATGCAGCCAATGAATATGCCCTTTGAGCAGCCTGATGCGCCTGATGCGCCGGGCGCGATGTACGCCTCGATTCTGGCGGGGGGCAGCGGCACGCGCCTCTGGCCGCTCAGCGCCAAGGCGCATCCCAAGCAGTTCCTGCCGCTGCCCGGCCCACGCACGATGCTGCAGGAGACCGTCGCGCGCATCGCGCCGCTCGTCCCGGCGGACCGGCTCTATGTCGTCACCTTCGACACCTATGCCCAGGCCGTCGCCGAGCAGGCGCCGACGATTGACCTCACCCATATCATCGCCGAGCCTGCCGGGCGCGGCACTGCCGCCTCGATCGGGCTTGCCGCCACCCTGATCGCCGCGCGCGATCCGCATGCGGTTATGGGCTCCTTCCACGCCGACCATGCGATTCACGATGTGCCGGGCTTCCGCGCCGCGCTGCGCTTCGCCCAGGCCATTGCCCAGCGTGGCGCACTCGTCACCCTGGGCATCGCTCCCACCTATCCCGAAACGGGCTATGGCTACATCCGCTACGGCGAACAGCTGGCGCAGAGCCAGGCGCGGAGTGACGGCGCGACGCCGTTGGAGCCGTTGGAGCCGTTGGAGCCGTTGGGGGCGTATCGCGTCGAGCAGTTCGTCGAGAAGCCGCAGCGCCACATCGCCGAGGGCTACCTGCGCGCGGGCCACTACGTCTGGAACTCGGGCATCTTCGTCTGGCGGGTCGATCGCATCCTCGACGAGATTCGCACGCATGTGCCGCAGGTCAGCGCCGTGCTCGACGAGATCGCCATCGCCGCCCGCGCCTCTGGCGGACGCATGACCGAGGAGGTCGCGGCGGTCATGCGCGCCGCATGGCCACGTCTGCGCGAGAACGTCACGATTGATGTCGGCGTGCTGGAGCGCGTGCGGGATCTGGTCGTCATCCCGATCGCGGTGGGCTGGAACGACATCGGCAGCTGGAGCCAGGTCGCCACCCTCTACCCAGCGGACGCCGCGGGCAATGTCATCATCGGCTTGGAGCCACAGGAGCAGCTGGAGACGCGCGACGTAATAGAGACGGTGGAGACGGTGGAGCGAGTGGAGACGACGGGCGCGGGACCGCAAGGCGCATACATGCAGACGGCGACGCGCGATACGCTCATTTACAGCACAACCGGGCGGCACATCGCCACAGCGGGCGTCGAGGGGCTGATCATCGTGGACACGCCGGATGGATTGCTCATCTGCTCAAAGGAGCAGGCTCAGCTGGTCAAAGACCTCGCTGAGGCCGATCAGCGCCGCCGCGCACGGAGCGAGCAGCGCCCTGGCGAGCGTCAGTCGCACGAGAACGCCAATAGTACTACTAGTAAATGAGTACGCGCAGTAACGAGCAACCAGTTCAATTCATGCTATACTGCAACGACATAACCCATGAGTTACGAGAGCCGCAGTCAGTCGTCAGCGCTCGCACGTTGTCCCAGCCAGCGCTCGCTGGTAAATGTGACTGAGTCGCAATCGTATCGCCCTCGACAGACCCCAACCATTGAAGCGCGGATTCCCAATACGTGAAGGGCAAGTGTGGCGCTATGACAAAGCCCAGAGTGACAACCGCTGACCGCCTCTCGAACATCATCGAGGTGGTTGAGCTAGGTCGCAGGAGCGGGCTGTTGACCGTGGAGCGTGGCTCTCAGCAGGCGCTCGAACAGGGCGAAGTGTATTTCTCGCAGGGACGCGCCATGTATGCCGTGGTCGAAGGGCTGCGCGGCCCAGATGCACTGGCGACGCTCGCTAGCTGGGGAGAATGCCGCTTTGCGTTTGAGCCAAACGCGCCGCGCCCCCGGCCAAACATCACCGGGCCGATGGCCTCTCCCACGAGCCCGTCCACGACTGGCATGGGTGGTGGAACCCGCAGTGGCGCCTACCCGCCGCCGCCGTCGCGGCCGCAGCGTTCGCAGCCCACGCCTCCACGCGGCGCGCCAGCCAGCTTCAACTGGAGCGCCCCCGGGAACAGGCCACTGCCCGATCCGCTGACTCCGACGAACTACCCGACTGGGGCTGCTAGCCAGCCGCGCGGCATGCCAGCGGGCGGAGCGGGGACTGGCCCCATCACGCCCTCAGCGCCGTCCGCGCCTTCGTCTTCGTCCTCCTATGGCGCGTCATGGCCGTCGGAGTGGCCGAACAATCAGCCAAATAGCGGGCGCGCGCCTACGGGACAGTTGAATTGGCCGACGCAGACGAGCGCGCTGCCGTCCGTGCCGTCGCCAGGCTCCACGCCCTCACAATCGACCGGCCCGTTTGCTGGTGGCCCCTCTGGTGATTCGTCCAATGGCAGCCTGCTTCGACCAGAGGTCACAGAACGACGCCCACGCCGCTCACCCGATGTGCGTGATCTGATCTCCGTCGTGAGCGCGCACAACCTGAGCCGCAATCATCGAACAATCCTTCTGCTCGCTGATGGGGAGCATACGGTACTCGATCTCGCGCGACTTTCGTCTAAACCAATAGATGAAATTGTCGCCCTGCTCGCCGATCTGGAGCGAGTTGGGCTGGTGTATTAGGAAAAGCGCGCCATTTCTGGCGCGAGGAACATGTCGAGTTGGTCGAAACGGTCGAGTACATCGAGGATGCCTGTGTGCGCACGCAAGGGCGCGGCATGAATCATCACACTCCCGAGCGGCGGGTTGTGCCCGAAAGTACCACCGACGCTGGATAACAGCGGCGCTGGGTGATTATGTACACGCGGCGCCTGGACCCTTGAGAGCGCGGCGCGTGTTGAATCACTGACGATGGCCCACCGAACACCCTTTCGATAGCGGCACAGTCTCCCATCACCCCGAAACGAGGCGCATGGACTATGGCAAAAGGCAAGCAGAGTCAGCGACGACGCAGCCGACTTTCCCTCTCCCTCCGGTTCTCTCTGCTGATGTTGCTAGCGGCGCTGCTGCCGCTCGCGGTTGTGGTGGGCGTCAATGACTTCTTCGCCCGCCAGACGCTCATCAAGCAGAGCAGCGATGCGCTCAGCGCGGACGCCAATTCGAGCGCGTCGCGTATCGATGACTACTTCCGCGAGCGGCTGCTCGACGGTGTAGCGCTTTCATCGCTGGAGACCGCGCCAAAGTTCCTGGGATGTGTGCCGCAGGTCGCGGCGGCGAAACAGGCCGCCGCGCAGGGGCTGTTTGTCACCAGCGCCATCATCTCCACTGACTGCGCCACCAACTTCGACAGCTACGCGCAGTCGGTTGGGCGCGCGTTGTTCGTCGGCACCAAGCGCGACGCGAACTATACGCAGTGGAACATGTTCCTGCCGAACGGTCAGCTCCTGATCTCGTCCGATCAGGCGACGCAGAAGGCGGGCATGGCGGTCCCGAAGGAAGACCTGGCGCCGGTGCAGCAGGGCAAGCAGTGGGTCTCTGGCGTCTACTATGACGCGACGAACAAGTTCGCCTATGTCCGCCTCTATACGCCAATCTACAAGACATTTCCGAATCAGGGCGGCGTGCTCGGCTTCATGGAGGCGACCCTGCGGCTCGATAAGGTCTGGAGCATTGTGGACCAGGAGACGTCAGCCAACGGTTCTGGCAGCCTCGCATTCATCACTGATGAGAATGGCGTGCGCGTCGCAGACACGAATCGCTCGGATCTCTTCTCCGCTGTGCAGCCACTCAACGCCACAGCGCAGGGACTGATCGCGAATGAGCAGCGCTACGGCGCGTCCTCGGGCGCTGTGCAGGTGCAGAGCCTGCCTGCAGTGGCCGACGCGAATGTGGCTGATACGCAGCAAGTGTCCTTTCAGGCGGCATCGAGCGCGCAGCAGTT
>DASQSS010000131.1:0-10011 GCA_035642255.1 Ktedonobacterales bacterium
CCGGATCGGCACGCCGCGCCCGCAGTGCGCGCATGGCACCCACCGCGGCCTCATAGCTTGTCGAGGTCCTCGCGCCTGAGCTTCCAGCGGCGGCCGTCGCGGACCGCGCGGATGACTGCCCCGAGATCCGGCCCGCGCCCGGTGATGACTTTGCGCAGCAGGCCGGCCGAGAGGCCGGTGTGCTGCGCGGCCTGCTCGAGTGTGAGCCAGCGTGCGGCGGCTGCTGCTGAGGCGGCGCCCGCGAATGCGGGTGACGCGGGCAGCAGCAGCCGCGGGGTCATGCCATCGCCGAGCGCGAGCGGCTGCAGCTCGCGCTGGCGCATGATGCCCTCGATCTGCTGCGGGTCGAACACCGGCTCGGGCTTGCGGCCGCGGCGGAGCCGCGACGCATGCCGGAGCTCGCCTCTCGCGGCCATGCGCTCAATGGTCTTGATCGACGTGCGCAGCGCGTCGGCCGCCTCCGCTTTGCTGAGCCACGCGGTGAGGTCGATCGCTTTTGCGGATGCTGGCATCGGTGCTTCCTCCTGGTCACCTGTCGGAATTGTCGCGTGCGCGCAGCGCGCGCGCGATCGCTTGGCGTTCGCGCCTCTCGCGGCGCTTGGATGAAATGGCCATGCTGATCGCAATCACGATGCAGACGGCCGAAGCTGCGAAGAGGGCTGTCGCTGTGAACGGGAAGGCGGCGATCGCGTCGGGCCTCATGCTGTGCGCCTCCTCCAGCGCTCGTCGCTCGGCTGCACGCTGCCCATGCCGTATCCTGCGCGCGCGCGCGGGGTGGCGATGCCGCGCTTGTACCAGGCTCGGTCCTCGATCGCTGGCCACCCGGTCGGCGGCTCGGCCGAGCACCGGAATTGTGGATTGAATTCCGGATAGTGTCGCGGGCATTTCGGCTCGTTGCAGCGCACGTCGATGGTCATGCGGCGTCCGATTTCCTGCGGCCGCGGGCTTTTCGGCGGATGCGGTCGACGTCGCCGGCGTCGAGGTACTGGCGTTTTGGTGGCGGTGGCTTTTGGCGTTCGTCGCGGATGTTGTCGCGCCTCGCCCGGAGGGCGGGCGCCTGTTCTGCGGTGATCGCGAGCGGAGGCTTTCCCGCGCGGTTGCGATACCACCTGTCGAGCGCCAACCATGAGCGCGCGCCCGGGTCGCACTTGGGCGATGTGCACACGGCCACGTCGCCGGCGACGTAGAGCGCATAGCTTCGGCACTGCGGGCAGTAGCGCGGTTTTGGCCAGTGCGTGAGGTCGAGCGGCTCGGCGATCACTGGATGGTTCCTCCCGCTTTGTGGACGTGCCGGGAGGCCTCGCGGGCTGGCGCTGTCCAGTGCTCGAGCTCGGTGTCTGTTGGCACGTCGAGGTCGCCTATGCCGTGTTCGAGGATGGCGTGGAGCCGTGCGCCGACGTATACCGCCAGGGCGCTGGCTGCCTGGGTGCCTGCGTCGTCAAGCATGCCGATTAGCCGGATGCATTCGCCGGCCGCGGCTCGCGTGCGTTCGTCGCGGCGCTTCATCATGGCTTGCCTCCGCGGATGGCAGCGGCGATCGCGGCGGGGATCTCGGCCCGCTCCATGCCGGCCGGCCGCCGCTGGCGGAGCTCGTCGCGCCGTGCTTTGAGCTGCGCCGTGCTGATTCCGCGCAGCCGCTGGAATGCCACCGCCACAAACCATGCCGGCGAGCTTCCCGGTTGCTTGCGCTCGGCCATGAGATCGTACATCAGCCGGTTGATGGCGTCCCACGGGGCCACCGCGAGGAGTTGCGCGAGGATGTGATCGTCCGGGGCGGGACAGTCCGGCTCGCCGAATTTCCGCATGTAGCCGTGCACGAGCTGGCGGCACGCTGCAAGCTTCGCCGGATCGAAATCGGCAGCTTTCGCCAGGAGGGATCGGTCGATCGATCGATCGATCGATTCTTTAGTCGAATCGAAATCGATCGACGCGCGCGCGCGATTTAGTGCCTGCCCGTTGAGTCCCACCGGTGTACCTGAATCAGGCACACGTGGGCCTGAATCAGGTACAGGTACTGCGGGTACTGGTGGGCCTGATTCAGGCCCACCCACCTGGGCGATCCCGTCCCACAAGAGTGCAAAGCTACCTGCCGTGATGCGGTCGCCTGCCGTGGTGGCGATCATGCCGCGGGCGGTGAGGTCGGCGATGGCTCGTTGGACGTGGCTCTTGCTGCAGCCGGTTCGCTCGGCGAGCTGGCGCAGGCTCACTGCCGCGTGGCTGTGCTCGCCGGCCTCCGCGGCCAGCTGCATCGCGACTCTCAGCTCTCCCTGTTTCAGGAACCTTGCCATGTGCGCGAGTTGCAGCAACCGCGCTGTTTGCAGGGCCATGGGCACACTCCGGGGGTTGGTGATTTGTGTTGTGTGTCGCTGGCTCGATGAGGCAGAATGGGGGTGCTCGTCTGCGCCATCGGGCGTTGGCTGGCCTCGACCCGCGCTACTTTCTCAGGGCGGAGCGGATCGCGGCCGGGCCTCGGACCCGGTGGACTCCTGAGGCGGGACAATGTTACTTGTCGCGGCTCCCTTGCCTCCCTTTTCCGCGCTGAGCTCCTGATCTGGCGTCGTTGTGCGATTGATTCCGGCATCGCTGACAGTGTATTATGTGGCGGGCGGAATTAAAAGGGGTGTCTTATGCCACGGGACACTGGCGCTTTGCCGGATCAGCTTCCACTTTTTGCGGGTGCGGCTGGAGATATTGACATGAGCAAGCTTCGGGCGCGGCGGTCTGAGCTGACTGCGGTGATGCGATCGCGTAACACGCGCGAGGGCTATGCCCAGGACTGGCGGCTGTTCTCTGCGTGGTGCTCCGCCGCCGGCCGCGATGCGCTGCCGGCGTCGACGGACACGGTGAGCCTGTACGTCACCTACGAGCTGGAGCGTGGCATGCGGGTGGCCACCGTCGCGCGCCGCGTTGCTGCGATCGCCTGGCATCACCGGCTTGCCGCTCATGATCCGCCGATCGGCGGCGATGTGCGGGCCGTGGTTGGCGGAGCTCGGCGCGAGCGTCTTGAGCGGCCGCAGGGCAAGGCCGCTCTCACTGTTGAGCAGCTGCTGGCGATCGCGCGGGCTATGAGTTGCGAGGACGTCCTCGCGGTTCGCGATCGCGCGATCCTGTTCTTCGGCTTCGCCAGCGCGTTGCGCCGCTCTGAGTTGGTGGCGCTCGATCTGGCTGACCTTTCGGTGACGCGCGATGGTCTGGTGGTCCGTCTGCGGCGCTCCAAGACGGATCAGGAGGGCCGCGGCCGGGACATGGGGATTCCGCCGGCGGCGCGGCGCCGTTCGATCTGCGCTGTGGCTGCCATGCGCGCGTGGCTGCGCGAGCGCGGCCCGTGGCGCGGCCCGCTGTTTTGTCCGGTAACTCCGGGCGGAGCGCTGCTGCGTCGCCGGTTGGCCGGCCAGACGGTCGCTGAGGTGGTCCAGCGCGCGGTGGCTCTGATCGGTCTCGACCCTGCCGCTTACGGCGCTCACTCTCTTCGGGCGGGCCTGGTCACTGCGGCGCTGGCCAGTGGCGCGGACTCCGTCCAGGTGATGAGCCGCACCGGTCATCGCTCGGCCGCCATGATCGAGCGCTACTACCGCCCGGATCTTTTCGCGGGCGATCCCCTCGCCAAGGCCATCTGACCTTCGCGACAATTGTCGATGGGCGCGCGTGCTGGGCTGGTTGTGCGGCTCTGATCCGGCGCATGGCGAGGGGCCCGGTGGCAACCGCGCGCCTGCATTTCCTCCGGTTCGGCGCGCCGCAGGGAACGGCGGCGCGCTGCTTTTTGCCGCGAGCAGCAGCCGCGGCCGCCGCGCCAGCGCGATCGCGGGCCATGCGAGCGCACGGGCCCGGGCTGCCAGAGTTGCTTTCGCCGGCGTGCTCCTGCTGCAGCCGCTCTTGCTGCCTGCTGCCGGTTTTGCAGCAGACGCCGGCGAAAGCTTCCGCAACCGGCGCGCGCCATACAGTTTCCGTTTGCATGAGAGTCAGCGCGCGCCTTTCCTTGCTGCCGCATGGCCGATCAAGCCAGCGCGGCCGCGAGCGTGGGCGAATGAGCGGAGCGATTGAGCGGCAGCTTGCGGCCGTCGCGATTCGGCAGCCGCGCCCGTCGCTGCAGCATGCCCGCGAGCAGGCCTCCTGCGAGCGGGCTGCAGCGGGCGGGCGCCACCGCTTCCGGCGGCGGTCGGCTACGCTGGAGCGGAAAGGAGATCCGCACGATGGCAACTGCCACCGATCACACGAAACACGCCCACTCGCGCCGGAAGCTGCTGAGCAAGCCGGCGTCTGAGCTCACGCACGGGGAGGTCCGCACGCTGCACGGCCATATGGTGCGCCGGCATGCGGCCGACACGGCCACGCTGGGTGAGGCGTTGCCCGCTGAAGATGACCCGCTCGAGGCTCTGGGCCCGCCGCCGGCGAGCTGGCCTGGCGATGGCTCTCAGGCGCCTTAGAGCGTCGATTACAATTGACGGGTGTCGCGCCCCTTGCGGGGCGCGCGGATTGAAACGCTTCAGTTTTTGCTGGTGAGCCAGCAACCGAGGGCGATCGCGGCGGCGAGAATGCCCGCCGCGTTCGCCAGTATGGCTGCCCGCGCATACACGGGCAGCGATCGGAACCATGTTCTGGGGGGCGGCCTCACCTGGCCGCCCCTTTCGTGAGTGCGTCTGCGATCGCCCTGATGTCGAGGGCGATCGTGAGGAGTGCTGCCGCTATCATGAGCGGTGCTTCGTCCGTGCGGGCGTCTCCGCACGCCCTGTCGAGCATTCTGATCAGGTCTCTCGTGTTCATGCGACTTCCTTGCTTCATCGGCGTGCCCTTTCCGTCGGGGGCTCGATGCGGTCCCACTCCCAGGCGGCATCGATCACCGCGTGTCTGCCGTGCTGGTTGCAGAGCTCGGCCACGATTGCGGCGAGCTCCTCGCCGTTCACGGGCACGGCGGGCCGGTCTTTGCGCGCGGCCGCTATGCGATCCCACTCTGCCGGCGTCGTCTCGGGCGGCTCCCACTCGCGCGATTGCTGCCTGATGACTTCCTCTTCGCTGGCGCCGCCGGTGTGGCGCCGCGTGGTGATGGCATGGACGCGCGGCTTCACTGCCTGCCTCCGATCTCCGCGCGCGTCCGGTCGATGTGCAGCGTGGCGGCCATGCACCTGATGTCCTCGTAGGTTGGCGTGATCAGGAGTCCGCACTCCTTGGCGTAGGTGCTCGCATGGATGGCCACGTCGATGGCGTCTGAGTAGCACTCCATGAGCCTGGCTGCCGTCACGCTGGCCACGGGCCGATGAGCGGCCATCTGCTGCTGCTTCGCGGTGAGCTGGTGCTGCCGCGTGAGCTCGGCGTCCAGTGCGCGCCTGCCGGCCTCTGCCTCGGCTGCTGATGGCAGCGGCTTGTGGGGCGGCGGGAATGCTGCCGCGCTGTCCGCGTAGTGCACGCTGGCGCCGCCGCGGCTCATGCTTGTGCTGACGCGTTCGATGAGCCACTTGCCGCCCCGCGCGCGCGTGATGGCCAGCTCGTCGCCGGACTCGGGCGCCGCTGCGGTCATGGCCTGGTGCATGTTCGCGTCGGCGTAGATGAGTTTCCCGCCCGCGAAGAAGTACATCCACTGCGGGCCGTACGCGCCGCTGACTTCGTGCGCCTGTTCGGGCGTGGTTTCCACCTGCAGCCGATACGTTTCGTCGGTCTTCGGGCGTATGATTTCGTTGGGCTGGCGGGCGCCGCCAGGCGCCCCGTTCCCGTTCCCGTTTCTAGCTGCGGTCTGCATTGCTGCCTCCATAGAGCTGCTCCATGAGCCCGGTGCTCTGAGCGATGCTGAGCGCGTCCGCCTGCATGAGCATGCCGGTGAGGTCGCGTCTGAGCTGCGCGCCCCTCAGCAGTTCCTCTGCGAGGTACGCGTCGTATTGGCGCTGGCAGGTTTCGCACAGCGCTTCCATTCCGTTGGTGCGGAGCTGCGTTTCGACGCAGGTGCACTTAGTAAGTTGTTTTGCCTGTTCCACGTGGAACTTATTAACCATTCGTTTGCCCTTTCTTACCCACATTTTTTTTGGCGCCTGGCGCCCGCGGACAGGCTGAATGCTTGCGCGCCGTTTTGAGGGCTCTGTCAAGGGCGCCGCGCTTTTGCCCGAGGGAGCTTGCGACCGAGGGTTTGCGGCGGCGGAGCGAACCCTTGACAGAGACCGGCGGCGCGCGAGCTTGTTTTAGGCCGCGGGCGCCAGGCACCAAAAAAAATCAGAACGATCGCGAAGCTTTCCGCGCGGCAGCGAGCGAGCAGGCCCGCCGCAAGCGTGGCGCGAGCGGTGCGGCGCTTTTACCTTTTGGAGCCACCGCGAGCGACACGCGCAGCCGGGCCTGTGAGCCGTCGCAGCATGGCAGACCGGACCCCGCGGCTGCCGCGTGCTTTGCGAGCAGTGATTGATGCAGCCGGCGGGGCATCGCCTTTTGTGCCCGCCGGCGGCCCACGTTTACGCGCGGCAGCGACAGTCGCGACACCTGCCGGAATTGTCCGAATCACGTGTGCATCAATGCCGCAAATCAGTGACTGGCCGCATGCGTGCGCGCGCCCGCTGCTACGCGTGGATCGTCATGGCGAACACGTGCTCGATCTGCAGGCATCCACAGCGGAAATCGATTAATGCAGATCTGGTCCGCGGTCGGCCATATCGGGACATAGCGGGACAGCATGGGCTGAGCTCCTCGGCGGTCGAGCGGCACATGGACCACGTGGCTGGCGTCGTCGCTGAGCGGCGCTCGGCCGATGCGGAGCTGACGGCCGCCTCGATCATGGCGGAGCTCCGCGAGCTGCGCGGCGAGACGCTGGCGGTGCTTTCCCGGGCGAAGGAGATGCAGTTTAAGCCGGGCGACTGCGCCACCTGTGAGGTCGGCCCACGCCTCGCGCTGCTGGCGGTCGCTCGGTTGGAAAAGCAAAGCGAGCTCTACGGTCGCTTCCTCGGCGAGCTGCAGAAAACCACGGTGGTGCACAGCAGCATCTTCGATGCGGAGTGGCTGCAGCTTCGCCCGCTGCTGCTGCGATCGCTGGAGCCGTATCCGGAGGCGCGAGCTGCTCTGGCCGATGCGCTCGCGGCCGCGGGTGATCGCCTTGCTGGCTGACGGCTTGCCGCTCGATCTGCGCCACGCGCTGGACCCGGTCGCGTTCGCGCGCGAGCGCCTCGGCGTGGATCCGGATCCGCTGCAGGCCTCGCTGCTGCGGTCGCGCGCTCACCGCTCGCTGCTGAATTGCTGCCGCCAGTGGGGCAAGAGCACGATGGCCGGCGTCGGCGCTCTGCACGAGGGCACTTACTCCGCGCATAGTAAGACCGTCGTGCTGAGCCCGACCCAGCGGCAAAGCTCGCTGCTGCTGGCCACCGTCGCCGAGCTCGCCGAGCGCGCGCGCGTCGCGGCGCGGCCGCTGAAGGGCGAGGACCCGGGGCTTGAGCTGCCCTCGGGCGTCGTGGTGGCTTTGCCCGGCAGCGAGGCGACCACGCGCGGGTTCGCCCGGGTGACGTGGCTGATCGTCGATGAAGCTGCGCGCGTGCCTGATGCGCTCTGGCGGTCGGCGCAGGCGTATCTGGCTACGACTGACGGGCGGATCTCGCTGATGAGCACGCCGTTCGGCAAGCGTGGCTTCTATCACGAGGAGGCCTCGCGGCCGGGCCGCTGGGAAATCACGCGCGTGACGGCCGCTGAATGTCCGCGAATTTCGGCGGCATTTCTCGAGGAGCAGCGCGCCACGCTGCCGGCGTCGTGGTTTGCCCAGGAATACTGCTGTGAGTTTGTGGAGGTCGAGGAGTCGATGTTTACGCACGGCCTTGTGCTGGGCGCGATGCGCGCCGACGTCGAGGAGCTGGTGCTCTGATGGAGCGCTCGCATTATGTCGGCGTCGATCTTGGGCAGGCCCATGACCCTACCGCGATCTGCGTCGTGGATCGCTGCGCGGAGCTGCTGGGCGTCGACGCGGCCACGCGTGAGCCTTTGCTGGAGGTTTGGTATGAGCTGCGCTTTCTGGAGCGGGTTGCCCTTGGGACGCCGTACCCTGACGTGGTTGCTCGTGTGCGCTCGATTGCTGAGCGGCTCACGCCGCGCCCGGAGCTGGTGGTCGATGGCACGGGCGTTGGACGCCCGGTTGTCGACTTACTGCGCGGGGGCGAATACCTGCTGCATCCGGTCGCGATCGTGTCCGGCGGGAAGGCTCGCGCGAGCGAGGGCTGGTGGCACGTTCCAAAACGGGATTTGGTCGCCGGGCTGGTGGTGCTGTTCCAGCGGGGCGAGCTGCGGATCGCGGCCTCGCTCCGGGACGCGGACGCGCTCGCGAACGAGCTCCTGAATTTCCGGGTAAAGGTCTCGAATTCCGGAAACGAGAGCTACGGTAACTGGCGCGATGCCGATCACGACGACCTTGTGCTCGCGGTTGCTCTCGCCTGCTGGCGGGCGGCGCGATCGCTGCCGGGCCAGCTCGCCGGCGTCCGCGCGCTGCCGATGATCAGCCTTTGATGCGCTGGCGGAGTTGCTCGTACTCCCTGTAGCCGTGGAGCTCCTCCGCTGTTATGCGGAGTTCGAGTATCGCGTGGTCGGCGAGCTCGTCCGACAGTGTGCGCCTGCCCCACAGCAGGTTGCTGAGGTGCGGCTGTGAGATCTCCAGCCGCCTTGCCATGTCCACCACGGTGATGCGGTGGCAGCCGATGCGGTGTCGGATGATGTCGAGCACGCGCTCCCGCAGCTCGGCCGGCGAAATGATGGTTTGCTCGTGCAGACGGCTCCCCTTTTTGGTTAGTGTGCCAGAGGTTGATGTTCTTCTCTTGTTCGCCCCCGTGGGTGTGGCGATCGCTGTGGGTTTGCCCGCCGCGCCCGCTTGCGGGCGCGGGCCGGGGGAGCCCCAGCGCAGCGCGGGGCGGACGGGCGCGGGAGGCGCGGCGGCGCGTGTGAGCTGGCGGGGGCGGCGGGGCTCAACAGACTGGACGCGGCCGCTGGCTGCTGCCCCTCGTGGCAGGAGCACCTTATGCGGCTGCGGGAGCGAGTCATCGAGCGCACGCGGCGTCAGGATTGGCTTTACCGGGCCGGCGCGCGCCTCGCCGATGACATAATGCCGCGTTTTCGGCAGCCTGACGAAGCAGCGAGCTTGCGAGCTGTGCGGGAGGGATCAGCTGCGGAACAACGCGCCATTATGTCAGAGGCAATCTGCGCGCGCCGGGCCTTTCCTTCAGTGGCTGCACGGAGCCTGCGGAGTGCGGCGTCAATCGCGCTGGCGGGCCGCTGGCGAGCTCGCGAGCCCGCGGTATGCCAGAGCTTCTGCGAACCGCGGCCGCGCGCCTGCGGCAGCTTATGCGAGCTGGCGAGCATGAGCGTGGGCAGGCGCGCGGTCCGCCTCCTTTTGTGCTCGCGGCCGGAGTGCTTTTTCAACGACGGCCGCGCTGTCCGTCATCATGAAAGAGGCGGATGTCGTGCGCCGCGAGCGCTCCGCTGCCCCTTCCAGGTGGAATCGCGGCATCACCCCCCGAGGTCGTAAAACGCGATCGTGGCCGCGTCGTTGCCCTCGGGGCTGGTGATGGTGAGCGAGAACCCCGAGCCCTGAATGCGGAATCCGCCGGGCACTCCCCACATGCTGCCGAGCAGGCCTCCGTCGGGGTCGCGGATCTCCACCACGGCCGCGCCGTCGCGCGTGTGCGTGGTGATGCCGAGCGCGAATGGCCGGGTGTCGCCGGCGTGCGGGTTGCTGTTGCTGCTGCCCATGGTTGCTCCTTGTTTTGTGGACTCTAGTACGCGGCACTGGTGCTGCGCTGCCTCCCGGATCGGCACGCCGCGCCCGCAGTGCGCGCATGGCACCCACCGCGGCCTCATAGCTTGTCGAGGTCCTCGCGCCTCAGCTTCCACTGACGGCCGTCGCGCAACGCTGGGACCCTGAGCGGCATGCCGTCCGGCCCGGTGGCGTGGCCTTTGATGAGCGCTCGGAGGCAGCCGGCGGAGAGCCCGCTGTATGTGGCGGCTTCCTCGAGCGTGAGCCAGCGCCGCGCGGGTGCTGCTGAGGCGGCGCCCGCGAATGCGGGTGACGCG
>DASQSS010000132.1:0-3351 GCA_035642255.1 Ktedonobacterales bacterium
GGCTATGACTCCGCGCTCTACCGTGAGCGCCTCGAACGCGCGGGCGGCTGGCAACGCCTGGAGGTGACGGTGCTGTGCAGCGCCGCCGGCCGCACCCGCGCAAGCGGCCTCCAGGGCGAGCGCAGTGTCACCCGTGCGCAACAGACTCGCACCGAGATCCTCTGGCTCAATCCCGCTGCCCAACGGCGGCAGGGTCTCTGGGCCGGACTCGACACCGACGACGCAGTCACGCCAACGGTCACCGCCATGACCACGAGCAAGCCTACGATCACCGCAACGACCCGTACGACACCTACGACACGACGAAGGCCCTCCACCACCAGAAAGGGGACGGCGAAAAACGTATGACCACCGAACACGACAGCAGTGGCGCACAGAGCATGCGCACCGCGCTTATCCTGGTCGATCGGGGTGTGTTGACGCAGAAGGCGGCGCGCATGCTGGCCCACTTCGCGATGACCCCCCAGGTGTTCTGTGAGGCGATGCAACTGCCCGGCGGGGAGATCGGCATCGTCTTCCGTGAGCGCTGGTACACGCCCGCCGCGTTCAACGCGCTGGCTGATGACCAGTATCCACCCACTGCGAGCGATGTCGCCACCGCCATCACGGCGTTCGCGGCCTTCGCGGAGGACGATGCCGAGGATGCCGAGCCCGCGCCAGAGGAGCCAGACGGTGGGCCCGACGAAAGCGACGCGTCACGTTCGCCGGACCCCGACGCGGTCGTGCAGGGCCTACGCTCAGGGTACGGCGTCGGCTGCTACGGCGGGTACGGGAAGGACGCCGCCGCTGAGACGCGGTTGGAGGCGCACTACCAGGCGTCCTCGCAGCATACCGATGGGGAAGGCGCTCTGATGTGGCCGCTCATCGTCGGCGTCGCGCTGTTCGTCGCCGTGATGGTCTGGGCGTTCTTCAATGGCGTCTGGCGGTAGGTAGGGAGGCGAGCGAAATGGAGCAGTCAGAGCAGACGTGGTCGGCGACGCCAACGACGCCAACGACGCCAACGACGACGACGACGTGGATGTCCGGCGATCAGCAGGAGGGGATGGGCGCGTTTGGGTGGGCCATTCTGTCGGCGCTGCTGGTGATCGGCGTTGCGGTCGGTCTTTACAGCGCCTACGCGCTGCGCTAGCGGTAGCGCCGAGCGCGCGAGCTAATCAGTGAGTGAACGAGAAGCGTGAGCGAGGCACATCGCGGAAGGGAGACAAACATCATGGCCGTTGAGGAGATCCAATTGCGATTCACGGGCAAGTTGCCACTCATCATGCACAGCAATCGCAGCGTGAATACCCGCGATCCACTGGTACGCGAGATGAAGGTGCTTACCGGTAAGCGTGTCAAGTCAGATGAAGACCTTGACCAAATTGAGTTTCTGGAGTGGCAGCTTGGTCTGTATCATGACCAGAATATTGGCCCCTATCTACCTGCAAATCTGATCCTGGCATGCTTGCGTGACGCGGCCAGGAAGAACAAACAAGGCAAACTGGTGATTGAGGGCGTGTGGATTGATGCCCTGAAGGTTCCTCTGGACTACGACGGTCCGCGTGACATCACGGGGCTGTATGGCGACGAGCAGTTTGTGGATATCCGGCCTGCCCGCGTGCAGTCCAGTACCGTGAATCGCACGCGCCCCATCTTCACCCGATGGTCGGTCCAGTTCACCGTGGCCTACGACGCGGAAATCCTGAACCGAGATGACCTCGTGCGTATCGCTGAGACGGCAGGGCAACGCATTGGCATGGGCGATTATCGCCCGACGTACGGCCGCTTTGTGGTCGAGGTGCTGAACGGAAAGGCGCGCTAGCGTGAACGAGATGGATGAGAAGAACGATCAAGGACTTGCCCCGTTTCCCAGAAGAGAGGCGCTGGAAGAGCAGGCGCTGATTGACGTAGATGTTGTCAATCACGCGGTGGAGGCTGCGCTCCCGCTGGCTGGTCCCGGCCATGCCTTCTCAATGGCGTGGCTGATGTCGCAGCTTGGTATCGGTGAAGAGCCGGAGGACAAGGACACATACAAGGCGTGGCAAGTGCAGTACGCCCGGCTAGCGGGCGCGTTCGTTGAGACGATGCTCAAGACGCATGCCATCCATCTGGAGCCAGCGCCATCCAGAAAGCGCGGCTTTGTGGTGATCGACAAAGCACAAACGCCGGATGTGGCGTTTGCGAAAGCCCAACGAGCATTCAACAAAGCTATTCAGGAAGCCAGCGACAAGATTCAATACGCCCCCAGCGACCTCACAGTGAGACAACGCCAAGAGCGGGCTGACACGCTGGCGCGGCTAGGGGCCATCAAGCTGGCATTCGAGCATCAGCGACCCAAGCCGCCACGTCCACAGAAGCAGCTCCAGCGCGTGGTCGTGGATGCAGAGAGCGTGGGCTAGTTAGCTCGCGGCGTGGTAGGGCTAGGTGTGGCTGGGTATGGTCGGCACGGCGCGGCGCGGCGAGGGGCTGGTAGTTGGGCGACACCGCTATCAGCCGCCAATCAGGGCATGGCGCGGCATGGCCTGGCCAGGTTCGGCGGGGTCAGGCGCGGCAAGGCGCGACCTGGCATGGCAAGGCGAGGGACCGTCTGTTGAGTGATACCGCAGACGGCTACCAAACAGGGTATGGCAAGGCTCGGCTCGGCACGGCACGGCAAGGCAGGGCGCGGCTGGGCAAGGTTTCCCTGTCGCCGAGAGCGCAACAGAGCGAGCGAGCGAGCGAGAGGATACGAGAGATGACGACACAGCAAGACAACAACGACACAACCACGACGAAGGCGGTAGCAACCCCGATCTTCAAGATGCCGCCGAATCCCGACGAGAAGTTCGCCGAGGCCATCAAGGCGTTGCGTCAGGCGTACAGCAGCCTGAACCAGGCGGCCTGGCGCTGTCATGAGATCGCGAGCAAGCGCGTCAGCGCGGAGACGGCCGCATGGGACGGCCAATACGACGGCGCGGCTGACCAGCTCGCGCGGATGGTCAGCTACATCGAAACCGAGACACGCCGTCTGCGCAAGGTGGTCAAGCAGCACGCTGCGGACATCGAGGAGGACGGCGAATGAGCGGCAAGACGGGTATCCAGTGGACCGCCAGCGATGACGGCACGCCTGGCTACGCATGGAATCCCGTGGTAGGTTGCACGCGCGTCAGCAGCGGTTGTGACCACTGTTATGCATTTCAACTCCACGATCAGAGGCACATCGCCTGGAAACGCGGTCGGTGGGACAGCGCGCCGGCGCAGTATCGTCAGCCATTCAGCCGGGTGCAGCTTATGCCAGAGCGGCTGAGCGACCCGCTGCACTGGCGCAAGCCGCGCCGCGTGTTCGTCAACAGCATGTCTGACCTGTTCCATGAGAGCGTGCCAGATGCCTTC
>DASQSS010000133.1:0-29782 GCA_035642255.1 Ktedonobacterales bacterium
CGCTACATCCGCGATGGCCAGCGCCTTGGCCCGCTCGGAGGAGACAGCGCTCTGCATGAAACCAAACGCCTCGCGCTCGCGTGGACGCTCCAGCGGCTCGACGCGCACCCCCTCATAGCCCACCACCACCTGCTCACCCGCCCGCACATCGTGCATCGGGCAGGCGCGCGCTGATCCACGTTCGCGGTCCACCACAATCGCCACATCCATCTCGATGCGCTCGACCTCAACCCACTCGCCGCCTATGCGCGCGAAGGTAGGCAGGTTCGAGGTGGAGTAGAAGTCGTCGGGCAGCACGCCATCTTGTGGAGCGGGGGCCACGCGCGCATCGCTCTCGACGAACGGCGCGGCGCCGATGCGCTGTAGCTCGCCCATCAGCTCGCCCAAACGCTCGTCGGTCTCCGCGGTCACCTCCATGCGAACGTAGCTCTCCTCCAGCTCGCTCTGCCCGATGCGCATTTCGATGACGTGGAAGTGCGCGCCCGCGTCCTCGATGGCGCCCCAGACGCGCGGCAGGATCAGCGAGTCAATGATATGCCCTTCGAGCTCGATAACCGTCGTCGCCATACGCTGATCCCCCTCATCCACGGTGCGCTTATGAGCCTTTGAGCCCTTGATCGGCGCCACTGTCATGATGGGAATGGGGCGCCGCTACCCATGATGGCAGTGTAGCACCTCGCCCACACCTGGCCGATGCGCATGGTTGTAGACACAGGTGGGTGATGGGCGGAGAGAACGCGCCGGATCAGCGCGGCTTCTGGCCAAAGGCGATGGAGAACGGCGCGGCGTCCGGTGGCAGGTAGGAGCGCGGGAGCACGTGACGCGCGGGCCATGATCGAGGCGAGGGCCACGGGCTAAGGGAGCCGAGTGACTTGTCCGTGACATGGGAGCGTCGCTCTGTGATGTCGCCGTGATGCCGCGTCGCTATCGTACAGCGAGCGCCACCCGCGCGATGGGCGTGCGCCGCTGACAGACGACCCTACGCGCGGCGCCGGTGAGCGCCCCGACCCGCAGCAGAGAGGACGAGACAAAGATGACGACCAACGATACAAAGAGCGCAGTGCTCGATACGCCCGCCGCGACAGGGGAGGCGGTAGGGGATGCGCCTATGCGCGCCTCGGCAGGCTCACCACCGATCGCGACGGATAGCCGCGCCGCGTGGACGGTGAGCCTCTGGGACGAGCGCCTCTGGAAGCGGCTCACGCTGCCCCTGACGCTGATCGTCGTCGTGGCGATCGCGCTGGCAGGCAGCGTGGGCTTCGCAATGGGCCAGTTCATCCACGGTGGCTCAACAAATGGGTCGACCGCCACGCAGTCATCATCTTCATCTTCGTCCAGCGGTTCGATGAATATGGGCTCTTCGTCAAGCAGCGGCGCCACGGCAAGTGTGCCGGACGCGACGCAGCCGTATGGCAACCAGCCACTGGCCTATACCGTTGATCCTGATGGCGCAAAGCACTTCACCATGACCGCCCAGCAGGTCATGTGGTCGCCGGTGAAGGGCGCGAAAGTGCTGGCATGGACGCTCAACGGTACGGTACCCGGCCCGATGATTCATGTGACGGCGGGCGACAAAATTCGCATCACCATCGTCAACCATCTGCCCGAGGCGACCAGCATCCACTGGCACGGCTTCGAGGTGCCGACCGACACCGATGGCGTCCCACCGCTCGGACAGAAGCCGATTCAACCCGGGAAGTCGTACGACTACTCGTTCACGATTCTCGATAGCGACGCCGGGACACACTGGTATCACAGCCACTATGACGATCTGACGCAGGTGGGCGGCGGCATGTACGGCGCCTTCATCGTGGACCCACGCCCCGGCAGCGCGCAGGCGGCGCTGGAGCCGAAGGTCGATGTGGATCAGGTCGAGATGATCAGCCAGCTCTCAGGCTACTACATGATCAACGGCAAGAGCTTCCCCAATACGCAGCCCATCGTCGTCTCACATGGCCAGACCGTGCGCCTGCGGCTGATCGGCGCGGACACGATGTTCATGCACCCGATGCACCTGCACGGTCACACATTCAACGTGATCGCGACCGACGGCCACATGCTGACGGCGCCCTACATGAAGGACACGCTTCCGGTGGCGCCGGGCGAGACGTATGACGTGACCTTCACCGCCTGGGCCGCGCCGGGCAGCGTCTATCCCTTCCACTGCCACATCCTCACGCATCTGATGAATCCTGGGCAGACGGGTAGCGAAATGGGTGGCCTGGTGCAGCTGCTCGAATACAAGAAGTAGGCTGGCGTCCCCAATCGCGCCGACCAGTACACGAACGATGTCCCTCTCGCTTGCTCACCCTGGCGAGAGGGACATCGCTTGTGCGCGGGATAGCGGGGTTACCCGCTGAACGTCGCCCGCCGCGCTTAGCCGTTGAGGCTCAGCACCATCTGCGGTGGGGTGATCTGGTGATTCTCGCTGATGGCGACGACAGCCGTGCCGACGGCGAAGAACTCGATGACGTGGCTATCCCAGCCGTGGCTCGACTCTTTGATCTGCGTGCCGGTGATGCCGTCGGCGCCGAGGTTCTCGGCCTCCGCCTGCATGCGCTCCATCGCCAGCTCGCGCGCATCGTAGAGGCCCTGGGTGTAGTTCTGCATCTCGACGTTGCGCCCTACGGTCTTCATCCACTGGCCCAGCCCCTGGTAGGCGACGTGGTAGACGCAGCTGCCCATCACCATCCCCTGTGGACGGTAGCCGGCGGCAAGCAGCGTGCGGAAATCCTGGCCAGAGAGGTCGCTGGTGAACGGCTTGCCGAACTTCGTGCGGTGGTTGGCGCCATCGCGCGAGCGCACAGCCGTGCCAATGGCGATGAACTCCGCGAGATCAGCGCCCCACTCGTAGCGCCCGACATCCAGCCGCACACCGACGATGCCGTCAGCGCCCAGCGCATCAGCCTCAGCCTCCATGCGCGCCATCGCCAGCTCGCGCGCGCTATACATCGCCTGCGAGAGCACGCCAAGCTCCTGGCTGACGTTGAACATCGAGCGCTGGTAGCCGATGTGATAGATGCTCGATCCGACGACCATGCCGACGGGATCGAAGCCCGCCTCTTTTACCAGCAGAAACTCGTTGACCGAGAGGTCGCTGGTGAAGAGCGGCCGCACGCCTTCGCCGCCGCGCATCCGCTTGAGACGTTCGAGCGCGTGCTGCGGCATCTGCACAGGAGCCGACGACTGGTCGGGCTGAATCCCCTGTCCCTGTAGCTGACCCGCTTGCTGATCCGCTTGCTGACCCGGCTGCTGATCGGGCGGTTGTCCTTGCTGGCCCTGTGTCTGACGCGGCATCGTCTCTACTCCTCGTTACAGCTGATGACATCTGGGGCCATCCCCCTCGATGCTTGCCCTGCCTCTGAGCAGAGCCTTCTGATTCAGCGCGGATAGGTTGATAGATGGATGGAAAGATCGAAAGATAGATAGGTGGTTAGACGCAAGATGTGACGCGGATGCGCTCGCTAGGTGAGCAGGCGCCGCAATGCCATCTGATCTTGCAGGCTCGTGCGCGCCAGCTCGGCCAGGTCGGCGGAAAGCTCGGTGATCCACTGATCGAGGCTGAGCGGCTCGCTCTTGAGCGTGATGCCTCGCACGGCGTGCGTGCGGCTGGACTCCAGCGCGCCGCCCGGCTCAGCGACCAGCGCATACTCCCACTCGCCCAGACGTACGGTCAGCCGATGCACGGGATGCGTGCGGCTGAAAAGCCCGCCCGCGCGTTCGATCTGCGTGCGCTGGGGCAGCGCGCCGCTAAGCTTGGCGGCGAGCGCTTCGAGGAATGCGCCGGCGTCGCCCGCGTCGGCGCGCAGCGAGGCCGCGAGCAGCTCGAACTCCATGCCTGTCTGGTCTGTGCTATCGTCGCCAGCCATGGGCTGCGTCTCCTCCTGCCTTGCGCGCGTGGACGCTCACTTATCGAGAAAGACGATCATTTGCGGCGGCGCGATCTGATGCTCCGCGCCGAGCGGGGCGACCGCTGTGCCGATGGCGAACATATCTACGAGGAAGGTGCGCCAGTGGTTCGCGGGCATGCCGGAGTCGCGCTCGTGCAGCTCGTTCCAGAACTCAGGGTCATCCTTCGAGAGTGACGGCGCAACCTCCACCCGCATGCCGACCACGCCCTCGGCGCCGAGCTCCTGCGCCTCGCGCTGCAGGCGTCCCATCGCCAGATTGCGGGTTGCGTACATCGCATCGGTGAAGTGGTTGACCTCCTGATTGTAGCTGCCCAGACTGCCGCCGCCGCTCATGCCGCTCATGCCCGTCCAGCCGTAGGTCCAGCCGGAGATCATCTGGAACTCGTAGCCGTTCTGGTAGGCGGCGTAGACCGAGACGCCCATGACCAGCCCCAGCGGACGATAGCCCGCCTTGAGCAGCGTGGCGAACTCCTGGCCAGAGAGGTCGCTGGTGAAGGGTTTGCCAAACTTCGTGCGGAAGCTGGCGCCCGTCCCAGTGGAGGCCCCGCGAGCCCGCACAGCCGTGCCGATGGCGATGAACTCGGCGAGGTCCTGGCCCCACGAGAACTGGCCAACAGTCAGTCGCACGCCAACGACGCCATCGGCGCCCAGCGCGTCAGCCTCGGCCTCCATGCGCGACATCGCCAGCTCGCGCGCCTGATATTTGGCCGCGGTCAGCGTGTCGAGCTCCTGATCCTGATAGACATAGCCCATGCCGAAGCCGCTATACGCGACGTAGGCTGGCTGCCAGCCGACATGATAGACACTGGAGCCGACGACCATGCCGACGGGTTCGAAGCCCGCCTCGTGAACCAACGCCAACTCGTTGACCGAGAGGTCGCTGGTGAAGAGCTTGCGTCGCCCCTCGCCACCGCGCATCTCGGCGAGGCGCTGCCGTGCTCCCTGTGGCAGCTCCGCCGGGATGTTTTGCTGGTCGAGCGGCACATTCTGTGGACCAGTGGCGCCTGGCTGCTGGTCATTGGATGGCGCGGGCGGTGGTGGCTGCTGTGGCATCGCACTCCTCCTGCTCTCTGGGACCTGACCTGTCCTGCGGCCGTTGTAGCTCTCTCGCTCTACGTTCTGGCGTCTCCTGTGGCGCGCCTGCATTGTACACCCACACCCGGGCGCGCTGGCCTAGCCGCTCAGGGGCGCGCCGCAAACCCGGCAGAAGCGTGCGGCGGGATCGGTGGTGACATGGCCGTTGACGCACACGCGCGGCTGCGAGGCGGGCTGCGGTTGCGGATACGCTGGCGGATATGGATAGGGCTGCGGTTGTGGCGGGTAGGGCTGCGGGTAGGGCGCAGCGGGCGCTCCCCAGGGCGCGACGGCGGCGGGCGCGATCTGCCAGGCGCCGCTGAACGTGCCAGCCGGCGGTGCGACGGGCCGTGGCGCCGGGTCGCGGAACGGATGGAAGAGATAGGTGATCAGCGCGAACGCCAGCGGCGGCGGCGGCGGCGCGAAGGCGCCGAACTTCTCGCGAGCGACGGCCTCGCGCAGGAAGAACCGAATCAGCCACAAGCCAACCAGTCCAGCGACCAGCATGCCGAAGATCGGAATCCCGTCCCATATGCCGTGCAGGACGACGGCGATAGCGAACGCCAGAATGACGCCGAATGTCAGCCGGAAGCTGCGCTGGCCCCGGTCGCGCCAGACCGCTCCGACGACAATCGCCGTCCAGGTGACATGGCCGAAGATCGCCAGCAGGCCGCGCAGCAGCAGCGTCTGGTTGACCGCCGCGACGCCGCCGCCATCCTGGAATCCGCCGACATACGCGGTGAGGGCGTAGAGCATCGTTTCGAGCGTGGCGAATCCAGCGCCAGCGGCGGCGCCCAGAATCACACCATCGATCTCGCTGCGCAGACGGCGGCTGCGCAGGAAAAAGACGACGGCAAGCGCCTTGCAGCTCTCCTCGATGAAGCCAATTACCATCGCGGAGCCAAGCGAGTCGCCGTTGACGAAGACCATCTCCAGGACGAACGCCAGCGTGACACCAAGCGCCGCGCCGCTGATGAACGCGCCCCACGGTATCCAGCGCGGCATGTCTGAGAGATAGTCGCTATCCCAGCAATAGATGAAGAACGTGACGGGCGCGAGCGCCGAGGCGATCGGGATGATGAACAGCAACGCGGGCTTGCCGACAACGCTATTGAGCAGGTATTCGCCGAAGAACAGCAGAATCAGGCCGACGACGAGCACCTTCCAGTAGTGCTTGCGCCACTCCAGCCCGATCCAGCCGCCAAGGCCCTGCCCCGAGGACAGCCCGCGATCAACATACTGGAAGGGCGCGGACGCGGCGACGGGCGCCATCGGCGCGGGCGCGACTGGCGGCATATAACCAGCGGGACCCGCAGGCGGAGCGGCGCTGACGGCTGGCGGCGAGATATAGCCCGGTGTGGCGCGACCCTGCCCTTGCAGCGCGTAGAACGTGAGCTCCGTCTGGCCGATGCGAATCACCTGGCCGGGCTGCAACAACGCCGGGCCAGCGATGCGCTGCCCATTGAGAAACGTGCCGTTGGTCGAGCGCAGATCCTCGACGACATAGCCTTGCGGCGTCCACCGGATGACGGCGTGGATGCGCGAGGCGAAGGGGTCAGTGATCATGATGTCGTTGGAGGCGAGCTTGCCAATATGCGTCTCGGGCCGAAAGAGCGGAATCTGGTCGCCGTGCGCAAGACGGCTGCGCCAGGCTGGCCCCCGAACGACGAGCGTGGCGAGATAGGGCGGCGGACTGACAGGTCCACCCGCGTATGATGATGACGGCGCGACCGATGAGCTGCTCATGCGCGCTTCTCCTGCTATGCGCGTAGGTGGGCGGCCCCTCCGGCGTGGGCGCCTCTCTGGTATACAGAGTATACAAGCCCTGTGTTGCAGCGCGATGAGAACTGGCGCACTCCTCGTTCCCCCGATGCGCAGCGCATAGCCCGTGTGCGCCTCCGCAACGCCTCACGCGGGTAGCGGAGCGGGAGCCACGATAGGCGCGCTGAGCTGGGCGATCTGTGGGCGCGCCGCTGGGAGCGGCGGCACAAATCGTGCTGTGCTGCTTTCCAGGCGGCCCCTTTGCCCGTCAACGACGCCACGATGCGGCAAGGAAGTCGTCGCATTCGCTATTACTTCGACTGGTTGCACCACACGTCTGCGCAGGTTGCGCGACAAGGAGCGTCACCACATGCCAAATCTCCTGGCGGCTCGCGCTCAGATGGGAACCTCACTCGCGTTTCACATCATTTTCGCGGCGCTCGGCGTCGGCGTGCCGTTCCTCGCCTTCACCGCGGAGGGTATCGGCATCCTGAAGAAGGACCGTACCTGGTACACCCTGGCGAAGCGCTGGGGCAAGGCGTTTGGCATCCTCTACGCGATTGGCGCGGTCTCTGGCACGATCCTATCGTTCGAGCTTGGGCTGCTCTGGCCGACCTTCATGAAGTTCTCCGGCAGCATCATCGGGTTGCCGTTCGCGCTCGAAGCGTTCGCCTTCTTTCTCGAAGCGATCTTTCTGGCGGTCTATATCTTCGGCTGGGATAAGCTGCCACCCATCTGGCACTGGCTCAGTTCCGTGCCGCTATGGGTCGGCGGCTTCCTCTCCTCGATCTTTGTCGTCTCGGCCAATGCCTGGATGAATACGCCGACAGGGTTCCAGTACAAGAATGGCAAGCTCTCTGGCATTGACCCCATCGCCGCCATGCTCAACCCCAGCGCGCTTTCAGAGACGATGCACATGACCTTCGCCGCCTATGCCGCGACGGGCGCGGGTGTCGCCGCCATCTACGCCATCGCGCTCCTGCGGGGCAAGCAGGACACCTATAACCGCCGGGGCTTGCTGCTTGGCATGGGCATGTCGCTGATCGGCATGGTGGCCACCGGCTACTTTGGCGACATGAACGGGCAGGTCGTGGCGAAGTATCAGCCCGCCAAGTACGCTGCGATGGAGGGTCTGTTCCACACGACGCGCGGCGCGCCCGAGACGATTCTCGGCTTTCCCAACCCCGCGACCATGCACACGTACTTCGCGATCAAGATCGACGGGCTGGGCGCGTGGCTCGCCTTCCGCAATCAGGACGCGACGGTCAAGGGACTCGACGCCTTCCCGCGCGATCAGTGGCCCGTGACCTCGGTCATCCACTGGACCTTCGACATCATGGTCGGCATCGGCTTTCTCGCAATCTTCTTCGGCCTCTACTTCTGGTTTCGCTACCTCTTCAAGCGTGGCAATGTCTTCGAGAGCAAGCTCATCCTGTGGGGCGCGGCGGCGATTGGTCCGCTCGCCTTCCTCGCCATCGAGTTGGGATGGATGACGACGGAGATGGGTCGGCAGCCGTGGGTCGTCTACGGCTACGTGCTGACGAAAGACGCGGTGACGCCCGCGCCCGCGCTGGATATCTCGTTCCTGATCTTCTCATGCATCTATGTGGCGCTGGCAATCGCCACGATCATCTTCCTGCTGCGCCTGCGTCGGATGGAGACCGACGAAGAGACGCAGCCACACGCGCCTCACGATACGGGCCACGATACGGGCCACGACGTGAGCGAGCACAGGCGTGATGGCAGGCGGCGTGGGATGAGGCCCGCTATCCAGCCGGGGTCAGCGCATGCGAGCGGGCTGCTGCCGTCAGATGGAGGCGCGTGAGATGGCGTCACACGCTTCATTCGCTTCACTCGCTTCATTCGCTCTGCTCGCCGCGCTGCCAACGCTGGCCTCCGCCTACGCGATGGTCGCACTGCTGTGGTTTTCACTGATCGCCTTCGCCGTGCTGGGGGGCGCTGACTTTGGCGCGGGCATCTGGGACCTGCTCGCCTTTGGCCGCGACGCCGAGGGAGAGCGCGGCGCGCTGATTCGCGCGATTGGTCCAATCTGGGAGGCCAACGAGATCTGGCTGATCTTTCTCATCACGGGCCTCTTCACCGCGTTCCCGATCATCTTCTCGACGCTCTCAGTCGCGCTATTCTTTCCCGTCATGATCGCCCTCATCGGGACAGTCATGCGCGGAGCCTCGTTCGCCTACTACTCGCATTTTCGTCAGCATCTCGGGGCCAGAGTCGGCTGGGGGCGCGTCTTTAGCATCTTTAGCGTCATCGCGCCCTTCTTCTATGGGGTGATGGCGGGCACAGTCGCCAGCGCGCACATTCAGGCGCCTAACGGCGTGGTCACGAGCGATTTTGTCTCGACCTGGCTGCGCCCGTTCCCGCTGGCCTGTGGCGCATACGCCGTCGCGATGTGCGCGCTGCTTGCGGCAGTGTATATGGTCGTGGAGACACGCAACACAGGCGACGAGAACCTGGTGAGGCAGTTTCGCGCGCGCGCGCTGATCGCCTACGCCGTGACGGGCGCGCTCGGGCTAGTCGCGGGCCTGCTGGCGGCGTTCGATGCGCCTTTCCTCTGGAGCCGCTTCGTCGCGCGAGCGCTCATTCCGGCGGGCCTCACGGCGCTGGCGGGGATCGCGACCGCCGCGCTGCTCTGGTTCGGCTTTCCACGGCTGGCGCGCGCAGCCGTCGCCGCGACGGTGGGCGGCATCTTTCTCTCGTGGGGCGTGGCGCAGTTCCCGTACCTGATTCCACCCGACCTGAGCATTCAGAACACGGCGTCGCCGCCCTCGGTCATGGGACCGCTGTTCATCAGCACGCTCATCGGGATGACGCTGCTGCTGCCCTCCCTCTGGTTCATGCTCTATCTGTTCAAGGCGCGCCATCGCCCGCAGCCGCACCCAAGCGCCGAGGAATACGAGGAGTCGCTGGCGCCTGCGCCGGAGCCGCTCGATGTGGCTGGGGGGCTGGGCAAAGCGCTGAGCGGCGCTGGCCCCACTACCCGACTGACGGCTCGCGCGCTCGCGGTGGGTGTCTTTCTCGGCGCCACACTGGCTGGCATGCTTGGCGTGGCCACGATTCTCGCCAATCGTCGGATGAGCGCGCACGACACGACGAAGGCCCGCATGTCGTGACCTCAGCCGCAACATGAACGCGCTCGGAATCAAGCGCAAACCAGCGCGAGCGGGCCAGACGCGAGCGAACGAGGTAGTATAGCGTCATGCGATGGGATGACGCCTCCGCGTGCGGCATGCGGGCGAGCGACTGATGAGAGGCATGTGGCGCGATGAATGATGCGGACGTGACGGCGCCTGGCGCGAGGGGCGCCCCTGCGCGGCGTGTCATCACCTGCCTGGGCGAGGGGCTGATGGATCTGCTGCCAATCAACGAGGCGAGCGAGACGGCGGGCTTTCGCCTCGCGCCGGGCGGCTCGATCCTGAATGTGGCGGTTGGGCTGGCGCGGCTGGGCGCTCCAGCGGCCTTCGCCGGGAAGCTGGCCGATGACTTCTTTGGGCGGCGCATCCGCGACTACCTGCGCGCCGAGGGCGTGCGGCTCGACTGCCTGACGATGGCGCCGGGACACTCGACGCTGGCTTTCGTCATGCCGCCTGAGGGCGCGAGCGCGGAGCCGTCGTTCGCGTTCTACGGTGAGGGCGCGGCGGATACCCTGCTGGAGGTGGACGATCTGCCGCCCGCGCTGTATGACGAGACAGCCGCGCTGCACATCGGCTCGATCAGCCTGCTGCGCGGCGCTACACCGCAGACTGCGCGCGCGGTGGCCGAGCGTCTGCGCGGGCGGGCGCTGCTCTCGCTCGACCCGAACATCCGCCCGGACCTGGTCGAGGATGAGACGGGCTACCGCGCGACGCTGGACCACTTCATCACGCGAGCCGACACGCTGAAGCTGAGCCTGGCTGACCTCGCCTGGCTGGAGCCGGGGGCCGAGCGCGACGATCCGCTGGCGCTGGCGGCGCGCTATGTGGCGCGTGGTCCGGCGCTCGTCGCCCTGACACTGGGCGCGGCGGGCGCGGTGATCGCGACCGCTGGCGGCGTGGCGTTGCGCCTGCCTGCGCCGAGCGTCGCCGTTGTGGACACGGTGGGCGCGGGCGACGCGTTCGCGGCGGGGCTGCTCGATACCCTGGTGGCGCGCGGCGCGACGACACGCGACGCGCTGGCGGCGCTCACCACGGATGAGGTGGCGGCGACGCTACGCTGGGCGACGACGGTAGCGGCGCTGACCTGCGCGCGGCCAGGAGCGAATCCTCCCCGGCGCGAGGAGACGCTGGCGTGGATGGAGGGGGCGGAACGCGGCGCACAGGGCGAGCAAGCGAAACAGAGCGGACAGATGGGCCGTGCGGGAACGGCGGAAGAGCAGGCGCCCGGATATTAGCGTCCGTCAGGCGCCATTCGTGGGCATGGGAGAAGGCTGGCGAACGAACGGGCGGCATGGAGGCCGATCATGGAGGCCGATTAGAAGCGGTGGAGCAGGACGGGGAGCAGAATCAGGACCGCGAAGACGATCACATGCCCGAACGCGACGATCATCAGGAACCACCAGATGAGCTTGTTCCACTCGCGATCATCGAGCTCATCCCAGAAGCGTTCCTGCCACCACTTCGCGCGGTTTTCGGGGCTGCGCGAGCTGGCGACCATGCCGACGGCGACCCGTGTGCGCACAGGGGAGCGCAACTCTGAGCGGGCTAGCTCCGTCTGCACAGCAGTGTTGCACGCGCCACAGAGCAGCCACGCCTGCTGTGGCTCCGGCGCATCATCGGGCTCGGACAGAAAGAAGGCGGTTTGCTCAAGCTTCCGTCCGCAGATGGAGCAGCGGCGCCGTTGAACCATATGCTGGTGTTCGAATTTGATGCCGTGAGGGCTTAGCATGCGTTCCATGTCGCTTCAGACCTCTCCAGACGGCGCGCCGCCTGCCACCAAAGCAGAGTCAAAGCTGAGTCAAAGCAGGCTCAAACCACGTCATGCGGACGATGCGGTGAGGCGAGCGGCGCAGCGCTCCATCGCCGGCGAGCATGTACTAAGCATAACACGCGCGACAGGTGAATGGGCAGTGCGCGGAGGGGAAATTGACGAACATTTTCAGTCGCATCGCTTTGTAGCGCGTTCCAGGCCATTCTATGCGCAGGCGAGGCGCGCAGGCGAGGCGCGAGCGCGCGGTTGGAGGCGGCGAGCGGGAGCCAGTGTGACGCGCGTCACTGCGCGATTGCTGGCGGCGCTGTACACTTTCGCCGAGGGATTGCTGGAGCGCTAGGCCTCTTGGGCGCCGCGCGTTCACCCGCAGACGAGGGTGTGGTACACTCCGTGATGCGAGCGTAGCTTCATCTTCTGCGCGCTATCCGTGTGTGCGCGCCCGCTTGACACCCATCGTTTAGCGCGTTAGATTAGGCGTGCGCCATGGGCTTCGAGCGAGAGCTATTATTCATCGTGGTCTTATTCGTTACGCATCGCCCCGGCGTCACGGAAGTGGCCTCAGCGCCACGTCCGTCTCGTCTGTCCGCCACCTATCCAGCCGATGCCGCTGGCGTGCGGCGCGGCCACTGCGGTTGGGAGATGTATGGAGTCACCTGAGATCATAGGCGGCCGGTACCGCCTGGAAGAACCCATTGGCCGCGGTGGCATGGCGACAATCTTCAAAGCGGTTGATGAGCAGATGATGGACCGCCTGGTGGCGGTCAAAGTGCTGCGCGAAGTCTATAGCAACGACCCCAAATTCGTCACGCGCTTCCAGCGCGAGGCGCGCGCCGCCTCGGCCCTGCAACACCCCAACATCGTGCAGGTCTTCGACTATGGCCAGAGCGCCGATAGCTACTATATCGTCATGGAATACATCGACGGGATGGACCTGCGCCGCTATCTGAAGCGACGTGGAGGCACCCTGCCGATCGAGCGGTCCGTGGAGATCGCGCGCGCTGTGTCGCTGGGGCTGGGCGCCGCCCACCGGCGCGGCATCGTCCATCGCGATGTGAAGCCGCAGAACATCATGGTCAACGACGATGGGCTGGTCAAGCTGACCGACTTCGGCATCGCCAGCATGTACAAGGACGCCGACGCCGAGCGCCTGACCACCACCGGCATGACGCTGGGCACCGTGCAGTACTACGCGCCGGAGCAGGCGCAGGGCGAGATGGTGCGTCCGTCGGCGGATGTCTACGCGCTGGGCATCGTGATGTATGAGATGACGACGGGCCAGACGCCGTTCGACGGTGACACGCCGGTCGCGGTGGCGATGAAGCACATCCAGGAGGAGCCAGAGCCGCCGCGCGCGATCAATCCGAACATCCCGCCGACGCTGGAGCGCATCATCCTGAAGTGCCTATCGAAAGACCCCTCGATGCGCTTCCGCGATGGCGATGAGCTTGCCGCCACGCTGACCAACTTCCTGCGCTCCCCGGTGCGCCGCTCCAGCGGAGCCGAGGCGATTCCGGGGCGCGGCTACGGCGGCGATCTCTACGAGAATCCAGCGGGGCGGCCCGATGGGCGCTCCTCTGGCCCACGCCCAGGCGCCTATGGCGCGGCGGCGGGCTTCGGCGCGGCTGGCCCGATGAGCGGCCCGCGCAACTCCGGGCGTCCACCGATGGCGGCGACTGGGCGACCCGCGCAGTATGGCGGCTACGACGAGCCGACCTATGACGGCCCAGCCAGCTACGACAACTACGGCGGCGGCTACAACAACAATGGCTATGGCGGCAGTCCCATCGCCGCGCCGACACGCCCGTGGGAGGCGGCAGGCGGCACGCAGCCGCGCATCGGCGCGCCGCGTCGCCCCGGCGACGAGCCGGAGCAGCGCCGCAATGTCGGCCTGATCGCGGCGATTATCGGCGCGGTCGCGGTCGTGCTGCTGGTCGGCTGCATCCTCGTGCTGGCGCTGACAGGCAATATACCAGGCATCGGCGGCTCCCCCTCCGCGCAGGCGACGACATCGCCAGCCGTTCCCGCCTCCTTCTCCATGCCGGACTACGTGAGCGGCAATATGACCTGCACCGAGGCGCAGACAGAGGCGCAGGCGAAGGGGCTGAAGGCGAGCTGCGTTGGCAAGGCGAACTCCGCGCCGAAGAACCAGGTGATCGATCAGCTACCCGCGGCGGGCACGTCGGTCCACGCGGGCGACCCGGTGACGCTGACGTTCAGCTCTGGCCTGGCGGCGATCACCGTGCCGAATGTCGTCGGTCAGTCATACTCGACTGCCGCTGATCAGCTGACCAGCGACGGCTTCACGGTCATCCCGCAGCTGATGCCGAGCGGCAAGTATGGGTCGGGCGACGTCGTCAAGACCAACCCGCCCGCCGGAACGTCCATCACGCCGAATCCTTCTGACCCATCGACGACCCAGGTGACGGTCTACGTCAGCACGGGCTCGCCCACCCCGACGCCGACGGCAACCTCAGCGGCGACTGCTGTTCCGACGGCGACGGCGCCGAAGAGTACCTGTACACCTGCATCTGGTAGCCCAGTCTCACCAACACCGGTGTGCTAACGTCGTTTGCCTATTGCTTCCGGCAGCGCTGGCCTCATGTGGAATAGACTGGGTAGGGCGTCGGCCCTCGCGGGCGCGCCCTCACCCCTGACCCCTTCCCGGCGGGCGAGGGGGAATCCGGAAGCTGCACTCCTCGTGGGCGATGGGGTGCGGTGAGGGTTCGCCAGCCGATGAGAGACGCTTAGCAGAAATGGCCCGCTCGTATGCCTCGACCGCGTGTGTATGGGACTGAAGGGTTTACGCTCCGGCGCACCGATTACGGTGAGGCCGACCGCATCCTCACGCTCTTCACGCCAACCTATGGCAAGACACGCGCCATCGCCAAGGGTGTGCGCAAGACCAAGAGCAGGCTGGCCGGGCATCTGGAGCCGTTTACGCGCTCGCAGCTCCTGCTGGCGACGGGGCGCGACCTCGACATCGTGACCCAGGCGGAGGGACGCGAGCGCTTCGAGCGCCTGTCCACGGACTTCTGGTCGGCGACGGCGGCGTGGTATATCGCCGAGCTGGTGGACCGCTTCCTGGAGGACGCCGACCCGCATCCGCGCCTCTACGCGCTCTTCGTCGAGACACTGCGCCGACTCGACGCGCAGGTGGCCGAGCCAGACAACAGCCGGAGCTGGCTCGCGCTGCGCTACTTCGAGCTGCGGCTGCTGGGCGAGCTAGGCTACCGGCCCGGCCTGCATCACTGTGTCAGCTGCGATCAGCCACTGCGCCCGGAGGACCAGGGCTACAGCGCGGAGATGGGCGGCGCGCTCTGCCCGGAGTGCATGCGCTACGGCGCGCGTCGCCTCACGCTTCCGGCGCTGAAGGTGCTGCGGCTGCTCCAGACGACCGAGTGGAGCGCGCTGCCACGTCTGCGGCTGGCCCCAGACCTCCAGGGCGAGATCGAGGCGACGCTGCAAGCCACCATCCGCTATCACCTGGAGCGCGACCTCAAGTCGTGGGCCTTCCTCCAACAGGCGCCACAACAGACGCCGCAGCAGGCGCCCCACACGCCAAGCTAGCGACCCACAGGCCCACTTCCCTGTCTCTTCCCTCAACCGCAGCAAGCGACATGACCCACGCGAACCCCCACGCCATGCGGGCTGAGGCGCCCCAGTCAGGGCCGCATGGTACAATTGCGCAGATGAATCGTCTGGAACTACATGAAAACCACATGCGAGCGCCAGGCGATTGATTGGGCAAGCGTACGCATGACGCGCGGAGTCGCGTGAGAGGCATGAGAGGCGCGCAACGTTGATGGAGAATATCGTCTCATTCATGGGCGCATTCCTCAAGCATATCATTGGCGTCCTGGTGCTCTGCTGGCGGCGCATGCTGTGGGCGGGGCTGATCGCCTTCGCGATTGGCGTGGCGCTGGTTCTGCTGGTGGCGGTCATCTCGACCGGGCAGGCGTATCCCGGCGGTCTGGCGCTCGCGGTGGCGCTGATCTTTGGCGCCGCGCTGGCCTATGGTATCGCGCTGACCGTCTTCATCGAAGAGTTCCTGCTGGGCGTCATAGACCTCATTCGTCTGCTGGAGGGCGACGCCAAAGCAGTGGCGCATATCAGCGCGACCGTGGCTGAGCGCGAAATCGGCGATGTCACGCATGGGCTGCGCCGGCTGCTTGGCCTGCCCGTCGCCGCGCGCTCCACGCCACCCGCTCCCCCGACACTGCCCACCCTGCCACGCTATCCGACCACAGCCCGTCCCGCCGCCCGTCCCGCCGCTGGACCAGCGCCACAATCCACGCCGCAATCCACGCTACAGGTCGCGCCGCGTCCAGCGCCACGCCACGAGGCTCTCGCGCGCGATGTCGCGATCGCTGGCGCCGCCGCGCTCGCCTCGACGGCGATGACCAAGGTGGTCGCGCTCCATCCACAGGCCACCACGGCCACTCCCGCACAGAGCGCCCCGATGACCGAGCCAGACGCTGGCGCTGGCGCGGCGGAGACGCCGCAGGGCGTTCCCGTGCGCGCTGACCAACTCCCGCGCATCGGCTGGACGTATGAGCATGAGGCGATCCGGCCTGTGCGCTCCGCCGCGCCGCCCGATACGCTGGCGGAGCTGGCGGGCGCCGGAATCGCGGGCGTAGGCGGCATAGCCGCGCAGCGCGCCAAAGACAACGATGCTGATCTCTCCGCTGCGGTCGTCGCGCCAGAGCCAAAGCCCGCGCCCGCCTCCGAGCCGCTGGATGTCGCTGTGGTCTCCGCGACGGCGATTGGACCGTATGGGCCAATTGAGGCGTCACAGCCCATCAACGCGACCGCCGCCAGCCATGCGAGCCAGGCATCCCAGGCGAGCCAGGCAAATAGCGCCAGCGACGAGGCGCCGCCGCTGGAGGATGAGCGCCTGGCCGAGCCAGTGGCGCTGAGCCTGCCAGACGAACCGCCCGCGCCACCCAGCGACGAGGCGAGCGCCGCGCCCGTGGAGCCAGCGGAGCCAGCGGCTGAGCCAGCCGCCGCGACTGTCGCCGCGTCTGCCGCCGAGCCGATCATTGAGTCAATCGCCGAGCCTATCGCCATGTCCGAGGACATGCCACCGATCACTCCCGCGCCCGCGACCACTCCGCTCCCGTTCGAAGCGGAGCAGGTGGACCCGGAGATGCTCAAGCGCGCGCCCGTGACCTCGCCCATGTCGCTGCATGCGCCGCAAGATAACACGACGGATGAGCCGCTCGACGCCGCGCTCGACGCCGCGCTCGACGCCCCGCCGCTCGATCCCGCCATGCTCACGCCCGCGCCCGCGACGGTCCCGCTCGCTGTAGAGGCCGAGCCAGCGCCCGCCAGCGCCGAGAGCGCGCCGCTCGATCATCCAGCGCCAGCGGACAGCGCCGCCGAGCCAACCGCCAGCGGTGAGGATGTTCACGCCGCGCCCGCGCCCGCTCTGCCAGCCCTGCCGATCGCTCTGGCCACGCCCGAGCCGGACTTCGCGCCAGAGCCGCTCACCGCCTCAGCGCAACCGTGGGAAGCGGCGCCAGAGCCAGATGTCGCGCCAGAATCGGTGGCGTCCTCCACAGAGCCGGAGGAAGTGGCGGCGTCTGAGCAGGAGGCCGAGCAGGAGGCCGAACAGCCGCCCGTTCCGCTCGCGCGCTCGGTGTTCTCGCGCGTGACGCGGCCTGTGGCGGGCCTCGAATCAACCCTCGACGCGCTCAATCGCGTCCGTGGCTCCTCGGGTCCACGCGCCAGCGCGCCCGAAAGTGGATTGTGGGAGCGCCTGAGTCAAGCGCTGATTGATCGATCAGGTACGCCATCGAGTCCATTCGCTGCGCCACAGGGCCACTCCGCCTCGCCTGACGCCGGCTCCCCGACCGAAGTGGATGAAACGCCGCAAGCCTGATTGATTCAGGGTTTGCGCAAGCTCAACAGTTTCTCATATTCAATTCAGGTTCACTTCATATTGAGTTCAGGTCACACCCATATACTAACGCCAGTGTATGGATGATCTGGGCCGAACCGGCAACGGCGCCACTGTGCCGGCCCATGCGAGAACACGGAGAGATGTCGTATGGACTACATGCCGATGGACCCACCCGCTGTTACGGATGACGCGCTCCTCACCGAAGCGACTTCTGGCCCCTGGACGAGCTTCCCAGGCCGCCCGCGCCACGGCGCCGAGGTGCTGCGCTATCGTGGGATGGTGATGAACACGCTGACCGGCTCGATTCTGGTGCACGGTCGCCCCGCGCGTCTCGCCGTGCATGAGCGTGAGCTTCTCGCCGCGTTGATGCGCCGCTCCGGCCAGATCGTCAGCCCGAAATGGCTCGCCATGCAGCTCCAAACGACGGTCGAAGAGATTGACGCCCTTGCCGTCGCGCTGACCAACGCGCTGCGTGAGGCGGGCGCACAGTGTCTCCCACGCCACGTCGAGGGTCTGGGCTACGTACTCTGGCGCTAGGCCAGCGACAGACGCTCCATCTCAAGAGATAAACCGCGCCCGCCAGAGGAGTCTCCTCCGGCGGGCGGTTTTGTGTATGTCGCCGCCTGGCATTTCGGCTGAGAACACGTCCAGTTCGGGTGTTGGCGTTCGTGCGCGATTGCGAATTGGCGGTTCACATCGCCAGCGTCTCTGGAGCAGATGGCTATCGAGGCATCCTGCGCCCTTGGGTGGATTCGCCCGCTGGCTCGTCGAATAGCGCAAGCTCGTCGGGCGTGGGCGCCTGGAAGACGCGTGACCAGCTCTCCAGATCGGCGCGGGTAATCCGCGCGGTTCCCGTGGAGCCCTGGGCGTTGCGCCGCTCGATCCGTCGCCACAGATCATCGAGCGGGGCGTCCAGGTAGCGAAGCTCCACCGCGACACCCAGCGCCCGCGCGCCCTGCCGCATCGTGTCACGCTCCGAGCGCGCCCAGAAACCATATTCCAGGATTACGCTCCGCCCCAGCCGCAAGACCTCCTGCGCGAGCCGCCAGAGTTGCGCCTCCATCCGCTCGCGCGCCGCCTCGTCGCGGAGGTCAGCGCCGAGTCCGGCCAGCCACTCATCGGGGCAGAGGCGCAACGCCGTCGTCTCCTCCGCCAGCCGCCGCGCCAGGGTCGTCTTCCCCGCGCCCGGCAACCCGCAGATCACGATCAGCCGTGGGCCAGCCGCCGCGGTCGTCATCGCGTGGCCCTCCTGGACTCTTCGATCGCGAACACCACTCCCCAACCGCCATCACTCCGCTGCGCGCTGGCTGCGCAGGGCCACCTTCACCAGCCGCAGATCGTCGTAGCTGACGGCGTCGCCCAGCGCCTCCTTGACGGGCGAGAGCGGTGTGTCGCCCAACCGCTCGAATGTCTCGACGATCAGCCGCAGACGCTCGGTGGGGATGAGCCGGTCGAGGTCAACCTCCTCGCCCGCGCTCAGCATCTCACAGAGATGGCTCACGATGGTCGTGGGCGCGAGGTTGCGCTCGTCGGCGATGTCGTCCACGCTCAGGCCTGCCCGGAAAAGGTCGAGCGTCTGGCGGGCGGACGACAGCTTCGTCGCGCTCGCACCTGCGCCGCCACGGTCGCTACGCCCGACGCGGGCGGGGCGCTGCTCACGACGGCGATCCCGGCGCTCAGCCGCGGAGTCCTCTGCGCTGTCGTCGCCTTCTGGCCACGGCTCCAGGCCACGCTCCTCGCAGAAGGCGCGAATCTCCGGCAGGAAGGCTCCGGAGAGTTCCTCGGCTTTGCGCTCGCCGACACCGGGAATCCGCTTGAACTGCTCTCGCGTCTCCGGGCGGCGCGTCGCCATCGCACGCAGGCTACTATCGGCGAAGATCATGAACGCTGGTCGCTGCGCTTCCTCGGCCAGCTCACGGCGAACCGTCCGCAGCCGCTCGAACAGCTCGTGCGCCGGGCCATCCATCAGCGTCTGCGCCTCAGCGCCTCGTGACGCGCGCGGCGGCGTGCGCGGACGCGACACCTCGACACGTCGCTGCCCGCGCATCACCTCCCACGAGAGCGGCGTCAGGTGTACCGTCGGGTACATGCCCGACGCGCTCGCCGACTCGGCCAGCAGATCCTGCGCCAGCAGCGCGTGGCCCAGCCGCCGCCACTCCTCCGCGCTGTGCTCCGCGCCGATGCCGTGGACGGTGAGCTGGTCGTGCTCGCGCTCGATGATGGCCTGCGTCTGCGCGCCGCGCAGCACCGAGATGACATAGGCCAGCCCGAAGCGCTGATTGGTGCGCGCGACGGCGGAGAGCAGCTTCTGCGCATCCACAGTGCGGTCCTCGCGCTCAGTCGGATTGAGGCAGTTGTCGCACGCCCCGCAGTTCTCGTCCTCCAGCGTCTCACCGAAGTAGGCCAGCAGCCCGCGCCGCCGGCACGCGCCATCCAGCGCCCACGTCAGCACGCGCTGGAACTGCTGCCGCGCGATGGATTGCTGCGCCTCGTCGCTCATCTCACGGATGAAGAACTCGACCTTGGCGCGGTCGCTCGGTGAGAAGAAGAGCAGGCAGCGCGCAGGCTCGCCATCACGTCCGGCGCGCCCCGACTCCTGATAGTAGCTCTCCAGATTGCGCGGCGTATCCATATGCGCCACCAGCCGCACGTCGGGCTTGGAGACGCCCATCCCGAACGCGACGGTCGCGACCAGCGTGGTGATGTGGTCGCGGATGAACGCGTCCTGGTTGCGGATGCGCTGCTGCGGCGTCAGGCCCGCGTGGTACGGCGCCGCGCGGATGCCATCATGGTTGAGCTGGTCGCAGACCTTCTCCACGCTGTTGCACGACTGGCAGTAGATGATCGCCGGAGCCTCAGGGTCTTCGCGGCGCAGCGCCCGCAGGACCTCCAGCAGCTCGTCATAGGCGTTCTTGCTCTTCTGCCGCACGTCATAGAGCAGGTTGGGACGGTTGAAGCTGGCGACATGCACCAGCGGGCGACGCAGGCGCAGTTGGGTGAGGATGTCCTCGCGCACGCGGTCGGTCGCCGTAGCGGTCAGCGCCAGCATCGGCACGTCAGGGAAGCGGTCGCGCGTCTGGCCGATCTGGCGATACTCCGGGCGGAAGTCATGGCCCCACTCCGAGACGCAGTGCGCCTCATCCACCGCGAAGAGGGCGATGCCGCGCCCACGCTGCAAGCTGGCGAGCAGCCGCTGGAAGCCGGGGTTGACCAGCCGCTCCGGCGCGACATAGAGCAGGCGGTACTTGCCAGCGAGGGTGTCTCGCTCCCGCTGCTCGCGCTCGTCGGGGTCGAGCGCGCTGGTGATGTCCGTCGCGGCGACGCCGTTGGCCAACAGACGGTCCACCTGATCCTTCATCAACGCGATCAGCGGGGAGATCACGATTGTCACGCCGTCACTGATGGTCGCCGGGAGCTGATACGTCAGCGACTTGCCGCCGCCCGTCGGCATCAGCGCCAGCGCGTCGCGGCCCGCCAGCACAGCGTCCACGATCTCACGCTGGCCGGGCCGAAACGCGTCATAGCCAAACGAGCGTTTCAGCGCGTCCGCCACCGCATCCGCTGCCACGACGACTCCCCTCTCGCCTCACGCTCTGACGGCGCTTCACATGCCCTGGTACATCCGTTCACATCCGCTCAGGTATGGTATCATGCCCGCGCCGACCACGCCAGCGACGTAGCCCCCAGACGAGCGCGGCGATACCGGCTGAGGCCAGCAATAGTCCCACGCCGACGCCAAAGTACGCCTGCTGATAGCTGACATGACTGAGCCCCAGGCCAAACAGCGGGAACAGCGCGATCATTCCGGCGCTGAAGAGGCCAGTCTCCAGCGAGAGGACGGTGGCGCGCTGGGCCTCAGGCGCGCGTGCATTGATGGCGGTGCTGATGGCCGGGACGAACAGCGCGTCGCTGGCGCGGAAGATCAGCAGGAAGCCGAGCAGGCCCACCACAGGCTGCGCGCCACTCATCAGCAGCAGACCCAGCGTGACGCCCGCGATCAGCGCGGGAATCAGCCAGCGCCGCCGCACACGGCCAATGATGCGCGGCGCGGCGCCAGTGTAGAGAAAGTCGAGCACGGCGCCCACACCGAAGATCACGCCGATGGCGGCGGCGGTATAGCCCAGTCCCTGAAAGTAAAGCTGGGTATAGTAGTTGGAGGTCGTGAAGACGGTTCCTTCCAGCGCCGAGAGCAGCAGCAGCCCCAGCAGCGCCGGACTCCGCAAGGCGGCGCCCAGCCCCGCCCGCAGGTGCGCCAACACATGAAAGCGCTCGCTGATCTCATCGCTCAGATGTTCGGGTCGCGCCGGTCGCAGCGCGGGCAGCAGCAGCAGCGGCCCGATCGCCAGCGCCACTCCCACCGCGCGGATGACAAACGGCAGCGCGACGTTCCAGCGCAGCAGGAAGCCGCTCGCGCCCGCGCCCAGCGCCGCCGCGATCAGCGTCAGCACGAGGAATCGGCTGTACAGATGGCTGTAGCGGCTGGCGATGGCGCCCGCCTCCGCGTCTGGGCCGGCGCTCTCGCTGGCGAGCGTCCAGACGACGGCTTCCTGCGCGCCACCCTTGAATGCCCACGAGACGCCAGAGCAGGTAAACGACAGCGCGATCATCGCGGGCGTAGGCGCGAGGAACAGCGCGGCGCTCACCACGCCGAAGAGGCAGGAGGCGAGCAGGCTGGCGCGCCGCCCCACGAGATCGGCGAAGACACCCGTGGGAACCTCCGTCACGAACTTGGCGATGTGAAAGACCATCTCGAAGAGGCCAATCGCGAACGGGCTATAGCCGCGCGCCGCCAGATAGATCAGCCAGATGGCGTTGTCAGTGTCGATGTTCGCCAGCACGGCGAAGACGCCGAAGGCGCGGCCCCAGCGCGGCGTGGCGGAAGCGTGCGGCGCGCGTGGCCGCTCAGCCATGCGAACGAATGCGGGGAGATTCATGGTAATGTGACGCTCTCTCGATCAGGAAACAGACGAACTTCGGAGGGGTGAGAGCGCCCGGCGAGTTGATAGGAGTGCTGTGCGGCTAGTGGAGTAGCGCCATACGAAAGCCTCACGCTGCAACGAGCGTGGACAGTTGTGGAGTGTATGGGGTTGTGCGCTCAGCCAGCCGCGTAAGCGTGTGCAGCGTGCGCTGCGCCGGGCTTACGCGGCTGACTGGCCCGTCTGAGGGCGTCGGTGGCGCAGCAGGCGACTCACGCCACTGCGCTGATGCGCGGAGTAGATCATCTTCATGGGCGGCATGATACCGCCAGCGTGCGGCGTCTGTCAATCGGCGCTTTCGCCTACGGCAGGTTCTATGCAGTATCGTCGCGTTGTCGGCGCCATGCGAAGCCCAGGCCACGCAGGCCACCCAGGCGCGGTTTCAACCGCCCGCTCTCTTTCGCTTATGGAGCCAGCAATGTCACCATCGGCTGCACGGAGCCTTTCGCCGGGCAGCTATCTTGCAGGCAGCCCAGCCCGAAGGCGTCTTCGATGCTCAGCAGCAGCGCGTAGTGGTTGTACGCGGTGTTGTCTTTCACGCCGCGCGGACCGTGGCTGGTGATGACGATAGTGGCTACGTGGCCACCAGCGGCGGTGATGTTGGGTGGCCCAAAGACAACGCCCAGTGTTGATTCATCCCAGGTGATGATGATGGCGTTGTTTCCCTGCGACCACAGGCTGGACCCCATGATCTGGTTGACCGTTTCGTAGGCGTAGGTGTCGCCCACACTGATCAACTTATCCTCATCGCCGCACGCTGGATCACCGTGCATGTCGTAACAGAGTCCTGGGCTGATGAACGAGAAGTTCGGGACGGAGCCGCTGGCCAGGTCAGTCGTCAACTGCGAGGCGGGTACGTTCTTCGCCAGCTCCGCCGCGCGCTGATTCTGCGGATAGTGGGGCAGAAAGTTCATAAAGGGGTTGTGCTTCGAGGCGTAGACATTGCCGGATGAGTAAGCCGTCTCGCCCGTGTAGCCAGGGGATGGCATGCCCTGCTGGTAACTCTTCCACGTCAGGCTGGCGCCCTCGAGCTGGCTGCCGAGGTACGGCGCGGTGAGGGTGTTCTGCGTGTAGGAGTTGTCGTCAACGATGCCGAAGAAACTGCCGCCGATCATCGCGACGTAGTTAGGCTCGCTGGGATGCGTCACCGCCCAGTAGTTCGTGGCGAGGCCATACTGGTTGGCGAGCGCGTTGAGGTGGGGCGCCTGCTTTGAGCCGATGATGTCGTCATAGTCGTGATTCTCCATGACGATCAGGAAGATATGCTGATAGCGCGGGACTCGGGCTACGCTGGCGGGTGGCGATCCACTGCCCAGCGAGCAGCTAGCGAGCGCCATGCTCGCCACCGCGATGATTCCCATGACCCTCATCCACCGACGCGCGAGCGATTGCCACATGTTTCGTTCGAACCTTTCCTGTCTGACATCCCCCGGACAGCCGCCCGACATCCGCCCGACGATCGCCTCCGCCATTCCCTCCAGCCCCACCACCGCACGAAAGACGCGACGAGGAGCGGCTCTACGCCACTCCTCGTCATGAGACAGGCGCTTCAGCCGCCAGCGACGCCAGCGGTTAAGCGACGCCAGCGGTTAGTCTTCGATGATCCAGGGGTCTGTGGCGCGCGGATAGTCGAGCAGTTCTTCTGGCGCGAAGAAGGCGCCAATTTCGCGGGTCGCGGAGTCGGAGCCGTCCGAGCCGTGGATGATGTTGAGACCCATGCTGACGGCGTAATCGCCACGAATCGTGCCAGCCGGAGCGTCCCAGGGCTTGGTGGGACCCATCAGCGCGCGCGTGACGCTAATGACATTCGGCCCTTCGAGCACGCCGACGACGACCGGGCTAGAGGTGATGTGCTTGATGAGGCCCTCGTAGAAGGGCTTGCCCTGGTGCTCGGCGTAGTGCCGCGCCGCCAGCTCTGGCGTGATGCGAATGAGCTTGAGGCCGACGATCTTGAAGCCTTTGGTCTCGAAGCGCGAGAGTACCTCGCCGATCAGCCCGCGCTGCACGCCTTCGGGCTTGACGATGATGAGCGTTCGCTCCACGGGGGTCTATCCTCCATTATGAGCAGGTGAATGTCATTGGTCTGTCACAGGCCACACGCCACGCGCGGGCCGCTGTATTGTATCGCGCCGGGGCGCACGTTCGCTGACGCGGGGAAGGATGCGCGCGACACGCCGACACCGGTCCAGCGCCAGGCTGGCGCTAGGCTGGCGCGAGACGAACCTGAAGCAATCTGAGACGAAGGCGAGACGTGCGGGCTAGTAGCTGCCGATCTGCTCGGCGAGGCGCAGGCTGGCCTGACCAGACTCCATGCGGATGCGGCCCAGGTTGGCCTGCACGGAGCAGCGTACGACGATGAGCAGCTCGCCGCTATCAGTCACCAGCACGATGCCGCCGGGCGCCTCGAAGGTCGCGTGGCGTATGTCGCCGACGCCAAGCTGCTCGATGTAGCGGCTGGCGGCGTCATAGGCTGCGGCGGCCATCGCGCCGAGCAGCTCCTCATCTTCGCCGTCGAGGGTGCTGGCGACGACCAGCCCGTCCTTCCCGGCGAGCAGCGCGCCAACTACCCCATCCACCGCCATCAGGCGCTGCAGAATCGTTTCCACGCTGGTTCCTCATCTCTCTGCGGCGCATGGCGGCCCATGCGCGCGGGTATCGTGTCTCGTCCGGCTATTCGTCGGCTATGCGTCCGGCTATTCGTCCGAAGGCTGGGTCAGTGAGACTGACCGGTTGAGCGACTCCAGCGCCGCCATGTAGTCGCCCTGGCGGATGCGCGCGTCGCTCAGGAGCCGGTGCAGCTCAGGGTGCTCGGGCTGGTCGTCGAGTGACGCCTCAAGATCGCTGAGCACATCGGGCAGCAGGTCCGGCGCGTTTCTCAGCAGCGCGCCATACTCCACCAGCGCCTCGTCGAGCGCGCCATCTTCACGCAGCGAGCGCGCCGCCGCCAGTCGCGCGGGATAATCTGTCGGCGCGGGCTGCGCGGCAGCCGTCGCAGGCTCGGCGGGCGCGGGCTCCGCGGCAGCGAGCGGTGGCTGCTCTGGCTCCTGGAAGAACTCGTCGAGCGCGCGGGCCTTCTCGCTCGCTGGCGCGGCGCTTGGATGGTCGGTGAAGGCGGCGAGCGCGCCTGGCTCCAGCGTGAACGGCGCATACCCGCTCGCGGAATGGACACCCTCCAGCGCCTCCAGCGTCAGGTCAGGCCCGGGCTGGCTGTTCGCTGCGCGCCGCGCGCCTGGCTGCGCGGGCGCCCCCGCGCCCGGAGATGACGCTCCCGGCTGGCTCGGCCACTCGAAGGCCTCAGCCAGCGCCTCGGGCCACGCGTTCTGCCGCATATCTGGCGTCGAAGGCTCCAGCGGCTCCAACCGCTCCGAGGGGGCGGGCGCCTCGCCAGGCTCGCCGTTGGCATGCTCAGGCTCCGCGAACGCGCTGGCGAAGTCAGTGAGCGCGCTGTCGTTGGGCGGCGCGGCTGGCTCGAGCTGCGCGAACATCTGGCGCAGCTCCTCCGCGTTAGGCGAAGGTGTCGACTGTGGCGAAGGTAGTGGCTCTGATGTCCGTGATGGACCTGGGGCTGGATTGGAGAGCGGGCCGCTCGCCGGAGCTGAGGCGCCCGTCTGCGAGACGCGCTGCGGCGGCACGCTTGGACCCGAAGGCGACTCATTGAAGCCACTGAAGCCATTCAGGCCAGTAGGACCAGTGTTGGGCAGCGAGGTGACTGGCAGCTGGGACGCGCGGCCACCGAACGGATAGGGCGGAGGCGTCCCGGGCGTAGCGCCCGATGGCGGCTCTGGGCGCACGCTACCGAAGAGGGTGTCGAGCGAGCCGGTGGGACGTCCGCGCTGGGCCTCGTTGCTGCGCATGCGCGCGCCTTGCGCCTGGAGCCACTGCACCCAGCGAATCGCCCGGCGCGTCTCGGTGTCGCCCAGCGCGAACTGGCTCTCGGCGATGGCTGGCGGCACGAACTGTGTGGAGCTATCGAACGGCGGCTGGCCGAGTCGTCCGCTCGGCGGCGCGGCCATTGGCGGCGTCATTGGAGGCAAGGTCGGCGGCATAGTCGGGGCTGGCGCCATTGGTGGGATTGGCGCCACGTCGCCCTGCGATCCGACGCCTGGCGGCATGAATGCGGCGGCCTGAGGCGACTGTCCCGGTGGCGTGGGCATCGCCATGGTCGGCCCCGCGCCGGGGTCACTGTGGTCGGGCCCCCAGAGCATGTTCTCCGTCTCTTTGAACATGCTATGAAACTCTGGCGGCAGGTTCTGCGGCTGCGCTGGCGGCGCCAATGGACGCGCGAGATTCGCCGTGAGGTCCGGACGTGAGAGTGCGGCCCCCAGGTCGGTGAACGATGGAGCTCCGGAGAGCGGCGGCATGGAGGCGTAGGCGGGCGCGCCAAACACGGGCTGCCCGGTCATCGTGGACTGCCCCATCATCTGACCCACCGCCTGACTCGCCGTCTGCCGCTGTGGCCCAAACGAGGCGCGTGAGGAGCCTGTCGCGGCGGTGGCTTGAGGTCCGAACGAGGGACGCTGACTCGGCGACTCGACGACGGGATCATCGCCCCAGAAGAGCGTCCGCAGCGCTGAGTCTTCCATCGCGCGGTCGGCGAAGAGCGTGCGGGCGATGCGGTTGTCGGGGTCGAGCTCGGCGGCGCGCTGGAGGTAGCGCGCCGCCTCAGTCGCGCGGTTCGTGTCGCGGGTGATGACGCCGACGATCAGCAGCGGCTTGACAGCGGAGGGCGCATTCATCAGCACGCGCCGCGCCCAGTCTTCGGCGTCGTGCGTGCGTTCGATGCGCCAGAGCGTCTCGACCAGCCCCACCTGCGCCTCCAGCAGGTCGCTATTCTCCGCTATCAGCGTTTCCCACTCGCGGATGGCGTGCGTGAAGTGGGCGCCGCGCATGTAGAGCCGCGCCAGCCCGACGCGCGTCGGTTGGTAGGCGGGCCGCCCCAGACGGGTCGCCATCTCGCGGTATGTCACGCGGAGGGACGGATCGTCGGGGCGGGCGTCGCAGGCGCGGCGATACCACGAGAGCGCGGCGGCGGGATCACCATGCATCTGGTGGATGATGGCGCGGGCGCAGCAGGCGCGGGCATCCTCAGGATCGCCAGCCAGAGCGCGATCGAGCGCGCCGAGCGCCTCGCGTGGCTTGCGCAGCGCCAGGTAGATCTCCCCCAGCACGCGCTGCACGGCGAGGGCGCGCGGATAGCGGGCGAAGATGTCTTGACAATGAGCCAGGGCGCTCTCGGCCTGACCCGCCGCAATCTCCGCTTCGATGCTCCGAAGACGCTCGCTCAGCGAGGTCTGCCCCGGCTGCCCCATGCTCGTCGAACTCCTGCGCCTGTGTGGTTGAGCGTGTCCCTTTGGCGTCCGGTCGGCGGATATCGCGTCCTCGCGGGCGACGGTCGGACGCGCTCGCCCCCTGCCATTTTCTCCTGCGCACGGGCTTATTGGAGAGGGAACACACCACCCTGGAGGGGAATCGCTACTCACGGCATTATGGCCCCCAGCGCCTGAGCCGTCAAGCGAAGCGACAGGCGGGTCAGCCGCGCGCCGCGCTCGTGGGCGTCGTCATGGCGACCCTCATGCCGATCCTCCAGCAAGCTGCGTATGGCTACATGGCTAGAGGGTGGTACTAGCCCTGAAAGGCTGATACATGACCTGTGGTCCCGCGAATTTGTCCGCACGAACGCGGCATGTTATACTCACGCCACCGTGGCCTACTCCATTATTCCTATGTGGAGCGGACCACGACGCGCCTGACGTTCGCGTTCGCGCATTCCACAGACCTGCGAAATTTGTGGAAGGTGGCCAACTGGCGTCGTTTCAGCCGCATACGCGCTCAGATGTGGGATGCGCCTCAGACAGCGCGCGAGACAGCACATGCGAGGCGATTCGGCGATTGCATGATGCGTTCTGTCGCGGCTCGTCGCGTGACCGCATGAGCGCGCACTGTCCATTTTCTCATGCCCTGATTCTCAGGGCCACCGGGCGTTGTTGGTCCTACTCGACGCCAGGAGAACTATGCTATGGCAGCCAATGGGTATGGTCCTTCACGTCCAACTGACAGGGGCGGCTCGATTGCCACAGTTCTGATCGCCTACGGGCAGCAGGGGGGCGCGCTCTACGCGGCGTATCGATCGCCAGACAATCCACTGGCGCCCTCGCATGTGCGTTGGCAGGGACAGAGCGGCGAGATGATCGAGGCGGAGCACGAGGCGGAGCACGCCTATGATCAGCCCCAGGCGGAGCGCGAGGCCTGGGCGCAAATCGCGCTCAACTCGGCGTCGAATCAGCCGGACGCGGTGGGGCCACATGCGCCCTGGCTGCCTGTCTCGCTCGACCGCGCACGCGCCCTGGATCTCGGCGTGCGCGCGCAGCGGGCGCGGCTCTCCAGCATTCCGCCGCAATCACAGATGTCGCCTAGCTCGGCTCCGCACTTCTCGGGCGCGCCGGGAGGCTATTCGAATGTGCCCTATGGGAGCGGGGGAACGCCGTATAGCGCGCCACCAGCGCCACATATGCCGCCGCGCATGATGCCGATGCAGTCACCCTATCAGGGACAATCGCCGAATCCGCGTTCGGATGAGTATCTGCCGACGCGTCTGATTGACGCGCTGCCCGCCTCCTCCCCAAGCATGCCCGAGCCGATACAGCACACGGGCCAGTGGCCGCGAGAGGATCTGATGCGCGGCGCGTCGTCCTATGGCGCCGGACAGGGGCAGGCCGAGGTGACGGCGATCCCGTGTGTCGAGGTGGAGATGCCCATGCTGCTCAGTCCCGACCAGCAGGACTTCACCCGCGACTTCGCGCGCGACGTGGCGATTCACTTCAGCCGCGCCGCCCGCGCCATTCCGCAGGCGCGCGAGCTGCGCGGATGGATGCGCGGCGCGCGAATCGTGCTGGCGGTGCGCATGGGCCTCGGCCCCGGCGCACGTCCCGCGAGTCGCCCGGAGCTGGAGCATGCCGCAGGACTGCTGGCCGATGCGCTGGCCCGCCGCACACTGCCCTATGCCCAGCTGCGCTTCGCCGACCCCTCCGAATGGAACCAGGGCGTCGAGCTACCCGAATAGCGGCGACTCCACCCTCCGGCCCCCTCTCCCACCTGACTTCATGACAGTTTTGGACAGGGAGCGAGGGCCACGGGCAAGAGTCGGAATGTGACCCGCACGCGCTGGTCGTTGGCCAGACAGCGGCGCAACCAGCGTAAGCCCAACTGAAAGACACTATAACAGCGGCGCGCGC
>DASQSS010000134.1:0-2016 GCA_035642255.1 Ktedonobacterales bacterium
TGAGCCAGCGAACTTACTGATCACCCAGACGCCAGCGCCCACCGCCGCTGCGGCGACATAGACAGGCACGAACGCGCCTGCGACCACACCAAACGCCGACGCCACCGACTGCACGCGCGCCGGGTAAAGGCGTCCGATCAGCCAGAGCACGCCAAAGAACGCGAGCGGCGGCCAGGCTCCGTGCCAGATGGCCAGCCCCAGGCTTTGCGCTGGGTTGCGGCGACTCAGGAAATTGAGCAGTAGAAGCGCCCCCGCCAGCAGCAGCGCCGCTGTCCAGAACTTCGGCAGCATCCCACTCATCCGCTGATGACCGGCGGCAGTGAAGGTCTCTGGCGTTAGCCCAGTGTAGAGCAGAAACGGCTGAAGCCACGTCGGCAGCGGCGCAGCCTTCACCGCCGCATCGTACTGCTCGGGGTAGAGCGCGAAGCTCTGCACAGCGCCTGAGATGGGAGCGGGCAGATTGAAGGTCGCGCTGGGGCCGCCATCATAGTATGCTGCGGCTACTCGACCGTAGATCAGACGCATCGCCTGATCATAGGAGAGTCCTTTGAGTTCGCTGCCCGTAATCTGCGGCTTGATAAAGGCAATCGGCAGCGGCTTATCTGGCAGCGCACTTGCCACGTGCTGCAACTTGATATAGGTCGCCTGGTTGACGCCGATCCCTTTCGAGACGAGGAACGGATTGAGCGCATCAACACCGAGATCAGTGATGAGCGTCGTTGACGCCGGACGCATCGAAAGGAACGAGAGCGCCGTCACCCACAGCGCCGTCAGCAGGAGGAAGCCGAATATGGTATGCGCAAGGCTTCGGAACAGGCCCATAGGTCTTGCACTCCCCGCGCTCGCTACGGTTATCTATGCCGCTAGCGAACGCGCTACACGAATGGCCGCCGGCCAGGTACGCGCTCATTGCGCTTACTCTAGCCAGTGCAACGGCATGCCGTCAATGAGCAACGCCACAATGTCTACCAGACTGGAGCCAGAAAGTCGAGAACGACCTGATTGAATTCGTCCGGTCGCTCCATGTTCGGCGCATGGATCGAGCCCTGCATGACGAACTTGCGCGCCAGTGACGTTGACAAATCCTTGCGTCATTCGAGGCATCTCCTCGGCTAACGCTTAGACGATCACTTCAGACGATCACTTCATCGGAATCGCTCATGGACTTACGCATCTTGCGAATCGCCCACACCCTGCCGGATGCGCGCAACGGCCTCGGCGACAAGCGCGCTATCTTCCGCCGTGAGTGTGTCCGCGAGGAGTCCCGCAGCTTCCACATATAACCACAAGGCAGCCGTGCCGCGTGCGCCCGCTGGCGACGCTCCGGGCGGCGCATCGAATCCGATGACGACGCGCAACAGGCGTTCCCAACGCGAGCCGGGGACAGCCAGCTGTAGCGCCTCGGCAAAGTAGGCGTTTTCGGTGGACAGCAGAATGCCCCGCGCGACCAGTCCGGCGCGCGTCAGACCCTGCTGCAATCCTAGCGTGGCATAGAGTATCGCCGACTCATCGCCGCGCTCGCGCGCCCCTAACAGCTTGTGAACGTCCTCCGACAGCCCAGCCAACGTATCAGAGGCATAGTCGGCGGCAGCGGCGCGCAAGACGGGCGTCCAGGTGAAGCTCTGCGCCTCTGCGATCAACGCGGCCAACCGCCCATCGCGGTCAGCGAGAATGCGCGCCTGGCGGAGTCCAGGAACAGCCCAGATTGCCATCTCAGGGCGCGATAACTCAGATCGCTTGGACTCGATGGTGGTCGTGGTGACACTGACCAGACGCCCATCCATGAGCCAGAGATGATAGCGCTCACGCTCGGTGGCCGGCTCGTTGGTCATGAACCGCAGCACGTCAACATCGCTGTGGCTGGTCGCTTCGTCGCGCGCATACGAGCCAGTCAGGGCCAGCGCCTCGACCTCCGCGCCGCCAAAACGTCGTGTGATCGCCGCCAGCTCCGCAGCCGCCAGCGGCTCGCGCGCGGACGACGCATTACCCATCAGCGTGACCCGCGGCGCGTGGTCC
>DASQSS010000135.1:0-19859 GCA_035642255.1 Ktedonobacterales bacterium
AACGACTGACTCGCGGCGTGCTCTGCTGTGGTACACTCGCTTGCGCGCATCTGGCCTCCTTACAAGCTTGGTTGTTTGTTTCGCTTGTTAGGATACCGGATGCGTTTCGTTTTCACCCTCCTGACTTTGACACCGCCCTGCGTCCAGCTTCCTGACGCCTATCGTGGGAGCGTAGCCCAGCAAGCGGAAGCGCGCCTGACAGCGCGCCACTCTCGCTTGCTTGAAAGGGGTAGCTTCAGAAGAGCCGCGCGCCCAGTGGGGCGTCGTCGCGTGGCATGACCAGGATGACATCGCCCTGCGCGTCCGGCACACCCAGCGTCAACACCTCCGACCTGAATCCCGCGATACGGCGCGGCGGAAAGTTGACGACGGCGAGCACGAGCGTTCCGATGAGCTGCTCTGGCGTGTAGTGGGCAGTGACCTGCGCGCTGGACTGTCGCTCGCCTAGCTCAGGACCAAAATCAATGCGGAGCTTGAAGGCGGGCTTGCGAGCGCCCGCAAGTGGCTCGGCGGAGAGCACACGCCCCACGCGGATGTCGACCTTCTGAAAGTCTTCGATGCTTATCTGTGGGCTATCGCCAGCGCCGGATTGCGCGCTCTCGGCCATGTTCTCGTCGCCTCCATCTGCTCGATATCAACACTGTTATCGGGGCTACCGCTCCACCACTATCCCACAGGACCCCACACGGACCCATAGGATCCTGTGTGACGCGCCTGCCGCGAATCGGCGCCTTGATGGCTTGCCTCGGTGGCTCACCGTGCTGGTTTCAGTATGTCGCAGGAGCGGTCTCCCGCGTGTTAGCGGGCGTTATCCGGCGTGAATGCGGCGCGAGAGGGTCGGATGCGCGGACGAGTGGCATACATCGTGCAGGAATGTGGGTGATACGTCCGCGCGCACGGTGAGCGGATGTTGCGAACATCGTTTATGCGCCTGAACCCGAGTTCACATGGGAGGTAAGGATGACAAACCATCACCACACGCATCAGGATGACAGCGCTGGTCACGCGGAGAACATGACGGACGAGCAGTTTCTGAAGGAGCATCAGGACGAGCTTTCGCGCTCGGCGCAGCGCGCCCACTGGATCCATTCACTCGATGAGCATGAGGGCCATCCGGGCGAGACGCTGGCCACCCGCTCGCATGAGGTTATCCAGCGCTGGGCCGAGGAGCGCAAGGCCGTTCCCGCTACTGTTCCAGGGACGAATCGCGGCGACCGCGAAGGCGTCCTGCGGTTCAACTTCCCCGGCTACGGTGGCGACCGGCTCGAAGAGATTAGCTGGGACCAGTTCTTCAAGACGTTCGACGAGCGCGGGCTGATCTTCCTGTTCCAGGAGCACATGAAGGCGGGCAATCAGAGCAACTTCTTCCACCTGGAGCGGGCCGAGAGCGACACGAAGTCGGGTAGCGCGAAGTCGTCGCACGAGACCGGCGCCTCACACAAGGCCAGCTCTCACGGCGACCATAAGTAGGCGGTAGGCGATTAGCCCTGGCGGAGCATGTCCGTGAGGCGCGATTTCCGCAGACGGTGTGGCGATTGCGTCGTCAGGACATCAACATCTGCAGGCGGGCGCTGTCGAGCACGGTAATGCGGCCATGCTCATTGCTGAGGGCGCCTGCCATTTCCAGGTCCTTGAGCGCGCGTCCGACCATCTCGCGCGCCGTGCCTGCCATCGCGGCGATCTCTTGCTGTGTGAGGCGGCGCTGGGTCGCGCCATCCTGCTCGTTCAGCGCTTCCTGTTCGAGCAGGATCTTGGCGACCCGGCCCCGCACATGGCGAAATGAGAGATCCTCCACCAGCGAGAGCATATTGCGCAGCGCGCTGGCGAGTGTCTGGACGGCGGCGGCGGAGACGCCAGGGCGCTCGCTGATCAGGCGCCGTAGCTGCGTTCCCCCCGTCGCGAGCACGACGGTTGGCTCCATCGCCATGACGCTCGCCGGATTCGGGCCGCCATCGAGCGCGGGCACGTCATTGAAGGTGTGACCCGCGCCAATCAGGCGCAGCGTCTGCTCCTTGCCCTCCTCGGAGGTGCGGTAGACCTTGACGAGACCCCGACGCACGAAATACAGCGCGCCGCCCTCCTGTCCGGCGAGGATGATGATGTCGCCGCGCGTATAGCGCCGCTCGACCGTTACCAGCGCCACCTGCGCCAGATCATCTGGCGCGAGCGACGCGAAGAGCGGTATCTCTCGTAACGCCTCAGGCTTGACTGGCATAGACCCTCATCCTCATCTCTGGCCGATCTGGCCTACACGCAATCATACGACGTTCAGGTGTATCAGGGTGCGACATTTGTCACAGCCTCGCAGTCCACTCGCACCGTACACTCTCAGCGCGTACTGACGCAATGGGAATTCGCGGGAAATTCGCACGCCTGCTGGAGCGCCTCAGCTAACAACCCTTTGGCGCTGTTCGCGGGAACGACAGCTTGAGCGTGATCGAGCGCGCGATTCAGGCGTGCGATTTCAAGAGTCGGACTGGAAAGCGAGAGCAATATGCAAGTGTCTAACGAGGCGAGCGTGTGGAAGCAGAGCGCGACCACGGTGCTGGATGTGCGGCCAACACTGGCGGCGGGCGATGAGCCGTTCGAGCAGATCATGCTGGCGGCGGCGGCGACCCCGGCGGGCGAGGCGCTGGTCATCATTGCGCCGTTTGAGCCCGCGCCGCTCTATGGCGCACTCGGCGCACAGGGCTTCGCGCATGAGACGCGGCAGATGGCCGCCGATGAGTGGATTGTGCGCTTCACCCGCGCGCGCTAATGGCCGCGAGAGGCGAGAGGCAGGCTGGCTCCATGAACATCTCGATGCGTCCCCCTGCGGCGCCCATCGCGACCAGTGGACTGAACGGCGTCGCGCGCGGCGGCGTGCCCTTGTGGCTGCCGCTGCCCTTCCTGCTGACGGGCGCGGTGAGCGCGGCGGTCGCGGGCGCGCTGCTGCCAGTCGTGGCGCCACAGGCGCTGCTCGCTCCCGGTTTCCCACATGTGCTGGCGCTCGTCCACATGGTGACCTTGGGATGGCTGACGATGGTTGTCATGGGCGCGACGCTACAGCTTGCTCCGGTGATTCTCGTCAGCCCGTTGCATGCCGCTCGCCTGGCCCGCGCGCAGTATCCATTGTATCTTGCGGGCGTCGTCGCGCTCGTCACTGGCTTCTGGACAGCGCAGACGCCGCTGCTGATCGCGGGCGGTGTGGTCGTCGTAGTGGCTGTGGCGCATTACGCGACGATCATGGGAATGACACTGGCCCATGCGACGACTCGTCCACTCTCCGCGCGCTATCTGGCGGCTTCGGTGAGCTATCTCTGCGTTGTGGTGAGCCTGGGGCTAACGGCGGCCCTCAACTTCCAGTTTGGCTTTCTCGGCGCGGCTGTCAATCGCCTGCTGCTGACCCATATCACCCTGGGCGTGGTCGGCTGGCTGAGCTGCACCCTCATCGGCGTGTCGTACACGCTCGTGCGGATGTTCGCGCTCGTCCACAACCACGACGACACGCTGGGCGCGCGCGTCTTTCTGCTGCTCAATGGCGGCATTCTCGGCCTGGCGGCGGGCTTCGCTCTGGACTGGACATGGCTGCAGGCCATCGCGGGCTTGAGCCTGATCGCCGCCGTTTGGCTTTTCGCCTGGGACTATCTGCGGATGCTCCGCGCACGCATGCGCAAGTCGCTCGACATGACCCAGCGCCATGCGCTCATCGCGGTAGGCTACCTTGCCGTCGTCATCCCCTCGGGAGTTGCGCTGGCGCTCGCCGGGCATGCTGGGGAGCCGGCGCTGGTCGCATTGGGGTTGGCCGCGCTGGTGGGCTGGCTTGGGCAGAGCATGCTCGGCTATCTCTACAAGATCGTCCCGTTCCTGGTCTGGCAGACCCGCTATGCGCCGCTGGTTGGTCGGCAGTCTGTGCCGCTGATGCGTGACCTCGTGCATCAGCCCATCGCGCGGTTGAGCTTCTGGGCCATCAACGTCGCGTTGCCGTTAGCCATCGTCTGCGCGCTAATCGACTGGACCGCGGCGTTCCAGGTGGCGGCGTCGGCGCTGGGGTTGGGGCTGGCGCTCGCGGCGGCCAACATCATCGGCATAGTCGCGCCCCGCACACCACACCAGGGCGCGACTACGCCGTGAGGCGGCCAGACGTCACCAGTAGCCGAGCGCCGCGCGTCCTTCGTCGGTCATCATGGCGGGTTCCCAGCGCGGTTCCCAGACGATCTTGATCTCGCCCCCGGTAACGCCCGCGACGGTCGAGAGCGCCGCGCCCACACCCTCGCCGATGCTTTCGTGCATCGGGCAGCCAGGCGTCGTCAGTGTCATCGTCAGCGTCACATACCCGTCGTCCCGCAGATCCACGCCGTAGACCAGGCCCAGGTCAACGATGTTGACTCCCAGCTCAGGATCGAAGACGTTGTGCAGCGCGTCATAGATGTGCTTGGTGATGGTTTCAGTGTCGAGGGCATTGGTCATCGCTATGTTCTCCCTGGCGCTAGCGCCGCGCCACAACATCGGTAAAGTATCTGGCGCCGGCTTCGCTACGGACACCATACCCAGCGCCGCTGCTGTTGGCTGCGACCTTTGTCGCAACAGATACGCACCCGATGATGGCAGTGTTATTGCGCCGACGCGCCCAGCGGCGTTATACGGTCCTGTAGCGACGCGCGACCACCTTGCGCATGGGCGCCTTCAATGTGTAACAATGTGATGTAATTGCGCTCCGCTGCGCCTCGGCTGGGTTCATCAGCCCGACTAGAGGAGCTTAAGTGGATGCGTGTTGAGGGACAGGTGAGTGTCCCAGGAGGCGCCAGGGAACGATGAGAGCAGTTGGACGCGCCTGGATGGAATGGGTTCGCACGCTCTATCCCGGCTACTTCGCGAGCGTCATGGCGACGGGGATCGTCTCGGTCGCCTTGCTGCTGTCGCACGCGCTACCGCTTTCGCTGGCGCTCTGGGCCATTGGCGGCGCGCTGCTCGTCATCCTCACGGTCATCTATGCGCTGCGCCTGCTGCGCTTCCCGCACGATATGCGGCGCGATCTGTTCGACCCGGCCAGCGCGTTTGGCTTCTTCACCTTCATCGCCGCCGTTGGTGTGTTGGCCACCCGTTCCGCGCTGGGCGGCTGGATGACTGTGCCCGGCATCCTCACGATCATCGCCGCCATCGCGTGGTTCATGCTGACCTACTGGACGTTCGCGATGCTGCTCATCACGAACGATCGGCCCATCCAGCAGGCGCTGAATGGCTCGTGGCTCATCGCAATCGTCGCCACCGAGTCGCTCGCGACAACGTGGGCGCTCGTGACAAACATCCAGCCCGGCCAGCGCCAGGCGCTACAGCTGCTCGCCTACTCCTTCTGGACCTTCGGCGTGCTGCTCTATCTCATCTTCATCGCGCTCATCATGTACCGTTTCTTCTTTCTCAGCGTGCAGCCAGACGACCTGAAGCCGCCCTACTGGATCAATATGGGAGCGATGGCGATCACCACCGTGGCGGGCATCCGCCTGCTCGATGTCGCCCAGCCGACAACGCTGATTGTGACGCTGCGCCCCTACATCGAAGGCTTCACGGTGATGATGTGGGCGTGGGGAACGTGGTGGATTCCGCTGCTGCTCATCATCGGTGTCTGGAAGTACGGCTACGCGCGCGAGCCGATTCGCTATCATCCGTCGCTGTGGAGCGTCGTCTTCCCGCTCGGCATGTACGCCACAGCTGTGCAGCTGCTGACCCACATCCCTGGATTGGAGTTCCTGGCCGCCTTCGGTCCTGCCTGTACGTGGATAGCGTTCGGGGCATGGGCGCTCGTCGCACTCGGCTGGATCTGGTCGGCGGTCGTCGCCACGCGGCAGGCGTTGCGGGCGGAGCGGGAAGCTCCGTTCACACGGCGCGCGGAGGTTAGTGGCGGAGCCGCGCCCGCTGGCTATGCCCGCGAGCAGCGCGATACTGAGCAGTCGCAGGCGAGCGCGTCAGGCCGCAACCCATAGAACCCAAACAACCCATAGAACCTGGGGCGAATTCGAAGCGAATTTGACAGGTAGAACCGAGCGCCAAACGCCCGATCGGCGCGCAGCCAGCGTCCGCTGATCGTGATGTACGAAGAACAAGGAGACGCCGATGAGTCAGCTTGCGATGCGGCCAGAAGGTCAGGCGCAGCAGACCACAGACCTGCGCGACGATGCCGCCCTGCGACGCGCCCGCTTTGGGCAGCGCATGTGGGCAGCCGTCGCGGGTGCGGTGGCTGGACTGCTGCTGATCATTCTGATTCTGCTTGGGTCACGCGGGTTCCAGTGGTTCGACGCCGCGCTGATCGGCTACGCCGTCGGCACGATCTTTGCCGCCGCCGCAGTCACCTAAAGTACACGTTCTGGCTGATGCGTCCACAGACCGGGCGCTATTTCCGGCGCGGCTGGCAGCTGTTCTTCTCGGTGGAGAACTTCCGCAAGTACACGACGCTGGTTCCGCAGGCCATCATCACAGGGCTGCTCGCGCAGACGTTCATTCGCAAGCGCAGCTACTACCGCTGGATCATGCACCTGTGCATCTTCTGGGGCGTTATCCTCTCGCTGTGCATTACGTTTCCGCTGACGTTCGGCTGGCTGCGCTTCACTCAGGTGGCCGGCGGCCAGTATCGCATCTGGGCGCTGGGCTTCCCGCTCTTCCCGTTCGCGCCCTACTCAATCTTTGGTTTCATGATTTACCACGCGCTGGTCTTCACGTCGATCCTGCTGCTGGTGGGCCTGGTGATGGCGATTCATCGCCGGTTCCATGACATCTACAGCATCACAATCCAGCGCTTCGGCTTCGACATCGCGCCGCTCGCGTTGCTGTTTGCCATCGCGCTGACGGGTCTGGCGCTCACCGCCGACAGCACGTTCTTCAACGGCGCCTTTTACTGGTTCATCTCGAAGACGCATGAGGCGATTGTCGTGCTGTGGCTGATCTCGCTGCCCTTCGGCAAGTTCTTCCATATCATCGAGCGCCCCGCGACAGTCGGCATCGAGCTTTACTGGCGGGCCAGCGAAGACGCCGCGCCACACCACTGTCCGCGCTGCGGCCAGGCGTTCGCGCCTGCGCGCTTCATCCACGACCTGAAGCTGACCCTCGACGACATCGGCCAGGAGTATTTCGTCGCGCCCGCCACCAACCCCGGGAGCGGCGCCAGCCCGTCCGCGACGCCGAGGACGACGCGCGGGCGCACGACGCCTGCCGCTGCGGCCGAGCAATCACGCGAGTCACTGGCGCAGGCGACCTGGTGGCAAGACTTCTGCCCTGACTGCAAGCGAGTCATGCGCGGCGAGGCCAACATGGCCGCGCTTGGCCGCGCTGGCAACCAGTTCCTGTGAGCGCGAACGGATCAGCGCTTCCCGCGACGCGTCACGCCAGTCTACGAGTCACGACACCTAGAAAGCTGCACGACGATGAGTGTTGATAAGCGATTGTTTCACAAGGGACCGACAGACACCTACGACTTCTACTCCGAGAAGCCAACGGCGTGGCAGTCGAATGAGGAGATTGATCAGTACGTGCCGACACACTGCTGCTATTGCGGCGTGCAGTGCGGCATGTATCTGAAGGTGGACGATGGCAAGGTCGTCGGTGTTGAGCCGCGCTATGACTTCCCGCTCAATCAGGGGATGCTCTGTCCGAAGGGCGCCACGGCGTATCAGACAGTCAACCATCCCGACCGCCTTACCAGTCCGCTGATGCGGCGCGGCGGCAAGGACAGTCCACTGGAGCCGGTGAGCTGGGATGAGGCGCTCGATACCATCGCGCACCGCTTCCGTGGGATTCAGGCGGAACACGGCGCCGACGCGGTCGCTGTCTACAGCGGCTCCTCAATGACGAACGAGAAGTGCTATCTGATGGGCAAGTTCGCCCGCGTGGCGCTCGGGACACGGCACTGCGATTACAACGGGCGCCTCTGCATGTCCTCGGCGACAGGCGCGAACGAGCGCTCACTCGGCATCGATCGCGCATCCAACCCCGTCAGCGACGCGCAGCGCGCCGACGTCATCTTCGTCATCGGCGCCAATGTCGGCGAGTGTTTTCCCATCGTGACGAGCTGGCTCTGGCGCGCGCGTGATCGCGGGGCCAAGCTGATCGTCGCCGACCCACGACAGACGCCGATCGCCCGCACGGCAGACGTGTTCCTGCCACTGCGTCCCGGCACAGACTCGGCGCTGCTCAACGCGATGCTCTGCGTCATCATCCAGGAGGGTCTGGTGGATGAGGAGTTTATCCGACAGCGGACGAGCGGCTGGGAGGAGACGAAGGCGCTGGCGCTGCAGTACACCCCGGAGCGCGTCGCGAAGGTCTGCGGGCTGCGGCCTGAGACGATCATCGAAGCGGCGCGCATGTATGGTCAGGCCAAGGCCGCGCTGATCTACACCGCGCGCGGACTGGAGCACCAGAGCAAGGGCGTGGACAACGGCGTCACGTGCGCCAACCTCGCCCTGGCGACGGGCAACTTCGGGCGGCCCGGCGCGGGCTACATGACGCTGACTGGCCAGGGCAACGGCCAGGGTGGCCGCGAGATGGGCCAGAAGGCGTCACAGCTCCCCGGCGAGCGTAGTATCGAGGACCCCGAAGATCGCGCCTATATCGCGTCGGTCTGGGGCATCGAGGAGCGCGACCTGCCGCATGCTGGTCTGCCCGCGACCCTGATGATTCCAGCGATGCTGAGCCAGGAGATCCGCGCGTGTTTCATGATCTGCTCGAACCCGATGGTGTCGCTGCCCGACCAGCATACGGTGGAGCGGGCGCTGCGCTCGCTGGACCTCTTCGTCGTCTGCGACTTCTTCCTCTCAGAGACGGCGGCGCTTGCGGACATCGTGCTGCCGGGCAATGTCTGGGCTGAGGATGAAGGCACTTCGACCAGCCTTGAAGGGCGCGTCATCAAATACAACAAGGCGGTTGACCCGCCACCGGGAGCGCGGCTCGACTGGGACATCGTCTGTGACCTCGCGCGGCGCCTGGGCAAGGGCGAATACTTCCCCTACAAGGGCCAGCGCGACATTTTCGAAGAGGTGCGTATCGCGACGAAGGGGTCGAAGGCCGACTACTTCGGCATCACCTACGAGAAGATCGAGGCGCAGAACGGCGTCTTCTGGCCCTGCCCCACTGAGGATCATCCCGGCACGCCGCGCCTCTACGAAGATCGCTTCGGCTTCGCGGATGGGCTGGCGCGCTTCCATCCGATCACCTATCTGCCGCCCGCCGAGGAGCCGGACGCCGAGTATCCGCTCGTGCTGACGACCGGGCGCGTTGTCTACCACTATCTCTCTGGCAATCAGACTCGCCGCACGCCATTCCTCTTCGAGATGGCGCCATGTCCGTGGGTCGAGGTGCATGAGCGCACCGCGCAGGAGCTGGGCCTGAGCGATGGCGATTGGGTAACGGTTCGTACGCGCCGGGGCGAGATGACGGCGCCTGCGCTGGTGGTGCGCTCGATTCGCCCCGATACGATCTTCATCCCATACCACTACGGCAACGATGAGGCGGCGAACATCCTGACCAATCCCGTGCTGGAGCCGATGAACAAGATTCCAGAGTACAAGGTCTGCGCGGCGGCGCTGGTGAAGGCCGCTGAGCCGCCAGCCTGGGCGTCGAAGCTCGATCCTGAGCTGCTCGACGCCGCGCGCTGCAGTCGGCATGGGCTGCCTAGCGCTGGCGGTAAAGTCGGACCAAGAGTGAAATAGCCCCGACGCATCGTGCGCGCAGACCGCGCGTCAGTGAGTCGTACCGGAGAGAGGAACACGGCGAAATGGCTGTCAAACGTATCTTTCTCGACCCTTCGCGCTGCATCGGCTGCCGCTCGTGCGTGACGGCTTGCCGCGAGTGCGATACGCACAAGGGCCAGAGCATGATCTACATTGACTACATCAATCGTGGGAACACAGTGGCCACGTCGCCGTCGCTCTGCATGCACTGCGAGGAGCCAGTGGCGCCCTGTGCGCAGGTCTGCCCGGCGCAGGCTATTCTCATCAGCCCCGACGGTGTCGTGCAGCAGGCCGATGACTCGCGCTGCATCAACATCCGCAACTGCGTGTACGTTTGCCCATTTGGCATTCCGAAGTTCGATACCTCGGGCTCCTATATGCGCAAGTGCAACCTCTGTTACGATCGCACGAGCATCGGCAAGCCGCCGATGTGCGCCTCGGTCTGCCCAACGCAGGCCATCTTCTACGGGACGTATGAGGAGTTCGTCCAGGCGGGGCGCGCGACCCAGGGCGCCAAGCCGGTCAACGTCTTTTACTTCGGACGCCAGCGGGTGCGCACACGCAATTACGTTGTGATGCGTGAAGAGGATGACGCGCTCGACCTGATGGCGCTGGCCGTCGAGGCAAGCCATGGCGTCATCGCGCAGACGCCGCCTTCCACGCTCGGCGAGGAGAGCGAGGGGTGGGTGGAGGCCGACGCGGCGGGCATCCCGGAGCGCTTCGCGCCGCCAACGCCGTGGGCGCCGCGCACGCCTCCGCAGACGCCCGTGACACCCACGCCGACGAAAGACCCCGGCGCGCCTACACCGAATCCCGAGCGCGTGCCAACGGCGCCATAGTCGACGCGACCAGAGAGGGCCAGGGCGCAGGACGAGACCCCCAAGTGGGGCAGACAGATTGAATGAGGTTCGAACAGCATGGCGAATAGCGCAGGAAACAATGCGACATCTGATGTGACGCCGGATGACGATGCGGCGACGACGCAAGACTACACCCGTCCGTCAGACGAGGGCGCGCCAACGACAGCCTCGCGTGAGCGGCGCACGCGCGCGTCATGGGGGCTGGTCAGGCGGCGGCAGGTGCGGCAGCAGTGGCAGGAAGAGTTTCCCTACCACTGGAGCGCGGATGACCTGGTGACACGCCGCGACACCCTGCGTTTTCTCGTGGGTGGGTCGGGCGCGCTGTTTCTGGCGAGCGCGGCGCTGGCGATCGCCGGCGCTGTGCGCGTGCCTGCCACGCGCCACTTGACGGCCGTCGCGAAGGTCGGCGAGGTGCCAGAGAATGGCTACAAGGTCTTCAGCTACCCGAACGGCTTCGCTGATGGCATTCTGGTCAATCTACCTGGCAAGGGACTGGTAGCGTATAGCGATGTTTGCACGCATCTCTCCTGCGCTGTGCTCTACCAGCCCAACGAGAAGCAGTTCTACTGTCCTTGCCACGATGGCCACTTCGACGCGTACACAGGCCAGGTGCTTGGTGGCCCGCCAACACGCCCCCTGCCGATTATCGAGCTGCGTACGTCGGGCGACACCGTGTACGCCGTGCGGGAGGTTGAGCGATGAGCGAGCATGTGAACGAGCGACACGTTGAGGGCGACGGTCTGCTGGAAAGCGGCGGAACGTTGATGACCGCGGAGGAAGCGCACGCCCTGCTGCGACGTCACGTCGCGAACCCCGATGACCCGCCAGTGCGGATGCCCCCGCGTGATGCGCGCGGCCCACGTCCCGGCCCAGACTTTCGCGGCGCGCCCGGACGAGTAGCTATTGTGCAGGGACAGGTCTATCTGGTGGGCTTCATCGTGGTCACCCAGCTCTTCCTCATCACAACGGCGCTCTTTGAGCTGCTCTCCGGTCAGACAGGGTTGCTCTGGTGGATCACCCTTGCCTCGCTGATCGGCTTCCTTCTGGCGCTGCTGATTGCGCTCTGGCCGCGCAGTCGCGTCAGGGGGTTCTGACGCTTCTCATGTTCGCGAGGAGGAATACGCGCGATGTCACACGCCAAAGGATCGGTCGCGATCAAGCGGGTCTACGACGAGCCAGCGCCGGAGGATGGCGAGCGTGTGCTGATTGACCGGCTCTGGCCGCGCGGGCTGTCGAAAGAGCGGGCGCGGGTAGACCTTTGGCTCAAGGACATCGCGCCCAGCGCCGAGCTGAGAACCTGGTTTGGTCACGATCCCGCCAAATTCGATGAGTTCCGCGAGCGCTTCGAGGCGGAACTGGCACGGGAGCCAGGGCGCGCGGCCCTCGCGCTGCTCCGTGACCACGCGCAGCGCGGACCTGTCACCCTGGTCTTCGCCGCACATGACGCCTCACACAGCAATGCCGCTGTGCTGCGCGAGCTGCTCGGGCGAGCCAGCTAGCGCAGACCGCAAAGCGCAGCCCAGAGTCTGTGACATATCGCGGCGGATGGGGAGTCTGCGTGGGCAAGCAGGCTTGACAGGAGATGTACGCTAGCGCAAGGATAATGCCCTCTGTAGCGCGGATGCGTGCGGATGCGTGCGGATGACATGGCGCTGTTGGCGGCGACATCTGACGCGCGTGCGGCGCCATGCCTGGGGAGATAGCGCGCCAAATCTGAGCCGTATCTGAAAGGAGCCTACCCTCATGCCGTGGTTCTGGCGACGCCGTAATGCCGAGCAGCCCCATCGCGATGGCGCAGCGGTAGCGACTGACGTGGCGCATCGCACTGTGGGCGGGCGGCGATTCCTGCGTGGCGTGCCATATGTGCTTCCCAACGACATGGGTGAGGTCAACCGGCTCGACTTTCAGCACTACATGATGCGCTATGCTCTGCGCGGCAACTTTGCCGCGCCTATCGGTTCGCATCCACAAAGCATCCTCGATGTCGGCTGCGGCACAGGTCGCTGGGCGTTCGAAATGGCTCAACTCTTTCCGCAAGCGTCGGTGGTTGGCGTAGACGTCACCGCGCCGCTTAGCGAACAGGATGCGACGCCAGCGGATGTGCGCCCCGACAATTACGCATTCGTGACAGGAAATGTGCTCGAACGTCTGCCAGTTGATGACGGACGCTTCGATTATGTGCATCAGCGCTACATGATTGGCGCGATTCCGCTCGACGTGTGGCCACACGCCATCGGTGAGCTAGCGCGCGTCACGCGGCCGGGCGGCTGGGTAGAGGTTGTCGAGGCGGGTACGTCTGAGGGTGGTGGTCCTGCCTTGAAACAGGTGGACGAGTGGGTCGCGGCTGTGCTGGCTCGACGCAACCTCGACATTCACCTCGCCACCAGAATCGGACCCTGGCTCCAGGCGGCCGGATTGGTCGACGTTACGGTGCGCCACGTTGATCTGCCGCTTGGCGCATATGGTGGTCGCGTCGGCACGCTGGTCGAGGCCGATTATTTCGCCGCGATCGATGCGATGCGCGCGCCAGTTGTCGCGCTGGGCATGGCGACTGAGGCGGACTACCTGTCAACTGCGCAGGCGGCGCGCGCGGAGACACAGCAGGGTCGCTGTGTCTTTCCCGTCTACGTCGTCTATGGGCGCCACCCGTAGCGCGGCGCATTGCTGCGCGGTTTCGGCGCCCTCCTTAATCTTCGGCGCTCTTCAATCTTCGGCGCTCTTCGCCTCGCTGGACGTGAGCGGCAGCGCGGGCCAGAGGGTGATAGCGAGGCAGATTGCGAAGGTCAGCCCAAGTGGGCCGGACAGCCCGAAGAGCGCCGAGTCGAGCGTGACGCCGCCCGTCCCTAGCGCAGCCAGCAGTGGCTGAGTAAGCAGCGACCCAACTCGCAGCAGCGCCGCGCCATTCCCCAACCAGAGCAGCGCGGTTACCAGCCGTGGCGAGGCGATGGAGCCGCCAGAGAAGCCGGGAATCATGCGGACAGAGACGCCCGCGAGCAGCAGCGCGATGAAGCCGACGGCGAGGCTGTGGCGCGCGGCGTCAAGCGTCACGGGCGTCGCATTCCCCAGCGCCAGCGCGACGCCATCCACGGTGAACAGCGCGCCCCCTACAAAGGCCCACAGATAGGCGCTGGCGATGAGCGCGACATAGGGGCCAAAGCGGGCGCGCTCATCGCCAATATGGCGGACGTAGTTTCGGGCGACCTGCTCAGGTGTGGGGGCGAGCTTGCGCACCTGGGCTGGCAGACGTCCACGCAGCGACATCATCCGGCCGACGACGACGATGAAGGTGACCAGCGCAAGACCCAGCAGCGCGAACCCCAGGCCATTCAGGCGCGCCAGTGCGCCGGGCGCGCCGCCCGCCTGTTCACCGAGATCAGCTACCACAGCGAGCGCCAGCCCCAGAGCATAGACAGCCGCCACTGGCCAGAGGATGCGCCGCGAAATGGCTTGCAGTCCGGCGTAGAGTGGCAGCGCGCGCGCCGACATCGCCAGCGCCATCGGCGTCAGGAAGCCCATCAGGCCGAGCGTGACACTCGCGTCGTCGGCCTGAGCGGGAACGACACCACCGCTACGCGCCGCGAGCAGCGTATTCGCGAGATTGACGAGTGAGGACAGGCCCAGGCTTACGATGACACAGACCAGGAGTGGCCAAACGCTCCATAGGGCGGGCCGCGCGCGCAGCTTCGGCGCGTTGGGCTGCGCCATCGTGCCGACCAGCAGCGTCACAGCCAGACCCAGGCCAAGCGCTTCCAGCGCGCCACTGACGACCAGCGCCGCCTGCCATACCAGGGCGTCTGGCGAGAGCGCCAGCAGCGGCTGGCTGGCGCCGCGCAGCAGCAGTCCAGCGACCTGCGCGGCCAACGCCCAGCGCGCATAACCCGGCCAGCGGAGCGGCGCGCCGCGGAGTCGCGGCAGAAAGTGGAAAGCGACGCCCAGCACAAAGAGGCCCGCCCAGCCAAAGACCTGAATCCGCCCGTGCGCCTGCGCCAGCGCCACCCACCAAACGCCCAGCGGCAGGCGGAATCCCATCGTGACGCTGAGGACGCTCGCCAGCGCGAAGCCAGCGGCGACGCCCAGCAGTAGCGCCGCGCGCAGGAATGGTGTGACCAGCGCAAACGGCTGCTGGCGGAGGGTGGGTGGCTTCGCGGGACTGATGGACGACAAGGTCATAGGATCATCCTCGAAATGTTGTCATGGTGTCATGACTGTATGATTTCCCTGCGTAGCATACGTCGTGTGCGGATGACATGCCGCGACTTTTCTCACAGACAGCGCGCGGCGCTGATGGTCTGGCGGCGCGGACGAACCTGCGGCGGTTGGCGCTCGTAGTACACTGCTGAGCGGACCTTCAGTGAAAGAATGTTAGCGCGGCGGGTGTGCGCTGACAATTCGGGGCGCGTCAGCGAGGGAGAAACGTCGTGCATGGGCGGCAGATCAGACCGGCGCAGCCAGCGCGTGTTGAGCGCGTCAGGAGATTGTCCCAGGTCCGCCCCGAAGCGGACAACGCGGACGAAGCGGACAATGTGGGCGCCGGGGCGGGACGTGAGATCGTGAATCCGGTCAGCGGCGAGCGTATCATCATTCGCCAGAGCGGCGCGCAGACTGGCGGCAAGCTCCTGAGCTTCGACCTCTATCTGCCGCCCGGCGGACATGTTCCCGCGGGCCACACGCACCCTGTGCAGGAGGAGCGCTTTACGGTGGTGGAAGGCCAGATGCGCTTTCGCCTGGGGCGTCGCACGATCCTGGCGCAGCCCGGCCAGACGATCATCATCCCCAGTGGCGCGGCCCACTGGTTCGGCAACGCTGGCGCGGGAGTCGCGCACGCGCGGGTCGAGGTGCGCCCGGCGCTGCGCATGCAGGAGCTCTTCGAGACGACCGAGGCGCTTGGTCAGGCCCACCGTACACTCGGCGCGCGGCTGACGGAGCTGTTTGGCCTCGCGCGCGTCGTGCTAGAGTTCCAGCGGGAGATCGCCGTGCCACACATTCCGCCGCCTCTGGTCAGGCTGGCGCTCGCCCCGCTCGCCTGGGTAGGGCGCAGCCGCTCCGACAGCGCCAGACGTTCGTGAGCCGCACATGACACAGATGATCCATTCAGGCGTAGAGCGGGCGCATGTGAGCAAGGCGACGCAGGCGTCATCGATGGAAAGGCGCGCGATACCGATGCTCTCAGAGGTGCGCGTCAGGCGCGTGGCTCAGCCGCTCACAGACAAGTGGCGCCACACGCCCATCGCTCCGCGCCGTGAGACACTGCTCGGCGTCAGCTTTCGTCCGCTCCAGGCCACGGCTCTGGGGCTGGATGGCCCATCGGCGTTGCGCACGCTGCTCGCCTATCCCTTCCAGCTGATCCGACTGGCCGCCTACTGGAATCGCATCGAATCCGCGCCGGGGCAGTATCACTTCGACGCGCTCGATTGGCAGGTGGACGCCGCGGAGCAGGCGGGCAAGCAGATCATCCTCAATGTCGGCGCGGTCAAAGCCTTCGGTTATCCAGAGTACTTCGCGCCTGCGCATGCCCTTGGTGAGCCACTGCGCGAAGGCTCGCTCATCTCGCCTGCCACGCATCCCGCGCTGCTCGCCGCCGCCACCGCGTTCGTGTCCCAGGTCGTCGAGCGCTATCGGCATCAGGCTGCCATTACCGTCTGGCAGGTTGAGCATGAAGCGACAGACCCGCTCGGCATGGAGCACTCCTGGCGGCTGGCGGCCTCCTTCGCCCAGGCCGAAGTGGCGGCGGTTCGAGCCGCTGACTCCACGCGGCGGCCCATCATGATGAACGGCTTTCTGCCGACGTCGCTGCCGGTTCGCGCGCAGCAGTGGTGGCGCACTCGCGACCAGGGCGACTCATTAGCCGTGGCGCAGCGTCTCGCCGATATCGTCGGAATAGACTACTATCCACGGCATGCGCTGATCGGTCTCGGCCCGCGCGCCGTCTATCTGGATGGCAGCGCCAGCGCATCGCAGCGGAGCCGCCGCCGGCGGCTCGCCGCATGGGCCAATGGCGCGCCTGGTCGGCGAATGATGATCTCCGAGGGGCAGGCTGAGCCTTGGGAGTCTGTCACGACGCCACCCAATCCCAGGGGTCAGAGGATGGCAAGCTGCCTGCCAGAACACCTTATCGAGAACTACAGCCAGTGTATGGCCTGGTCACAGGCGGAGGGCGCCAGCCTCTACGCCTATCTTTTCTGGGGCGCGGAGTACTGGGTCGCGCGACAGCAGTCTGGCGACGCGAGCTATGCGCAGGCATTCGCGCGCATCCTGGAAGAGTCATGACACATGAGCGCGATGTGGCGTCCTGGTCCCCCAACGGACGACAATAGAGGTGAGAGCGGCCGCCCAGCGAGAAGGCGGCGCGCTTGGGCAGATTCAGAGGCGCGGCGTGGTTGATGTAGAGCAGCTCATCAAGCGGTATCGTGGAGCGCAGCGCAACGCGGTAGACGGCATCAGTTTCACCGTCAACGCGGGCGAATTCTTCACACTGCTCGGCCCTAATGGCGCGGGCAAGTCTACCGTGGTCTCGATTCTGACCACGACGCTCGCGCCCACCGCTGGCAGCGTACGTATCGCTGGCGTGGATATCGCCAGGAATCCCGCCGCCGTGCGCAAGCAGGTCGGCATCATCTTCCAGAATCCCAGCCTTGATATGAACCTCTCTGGCGAGGAGAACATCAGGCTGCACGCGCTGCTTTACGGCCTGTATCCCTATCGGCCATCGTATCGGCTGATGCCACGGAAATATCGCGAGCAGGTCAGCGACATGGCGGCGGTGCTGGGCATGGAGTCCGATATGTTCCGGCCTGTGCGCAAGCTTTCCGGCGGGATGCGCCGCAAGCTGGAGATCATGCGGGCGCTGCTGCATCGGCCCCAGGTTCTCTTTCTCGATGAGCCAACGACGGGACTGGATGTCGCGAGTCGCCGCAGTTTGTGGGCCTATCTGGCGGAGATTCGCCGCCAGTATGAGACGACGATTGTGCTGACGACTCATTACCTCGAAGAGGCGGAGGCAGCCGAGCGCATCCTCATCCTCGATCATGGGCAGGTCGTGGCGCAGGGCGCGCCCGCGCAGGTCAAGGCGCAGTTCGCGGGTGAGTCGCTGGAGCTGGACGCCACCGACCGTGACGCCCTGCGCCGCGAGTTGACCGCGCTGGGCGCTCGATTCGAGGAGCGCGGACGATTCCGTGTCGCGCTCGACGGCGGCCTATCAGCGCACGAGCTTGTGCGGTCACTCGTCACCCCGCTGACCGTCATGCAAACTGAACAGGCCAGCCTCGAAGAGGTCTATTTGAGGATACTTACCCGTGATTGAAGCGCATGAGATGAACGCTATTGTGGCCATCGCCGGGCGCGATCTGCTGAAGTTTTTGCGCGACCGCACCCGGCTTGTCGGGTCGTTCGTCTTTCCCTTCCTGCTGATGGCCCTCATGGGTGGAACCGCGCAGCTCAACATCGGCGGCGCGGTCGGCTTCAACTACGTCGCGTTCACCTTCTCGGGTGTGTTGGGCATGACAGTCTTTCAGTCCACCATGCAGGGCATCGCCTCGCTGCTCGATGATCGCCAGAACGACTTCGCACAGGAAATCTTCGTCTCGCCGATCTCGCGCTACTCGATTGTCTTCGGCAAGATGCTTGGCGAGACACTGGTCGCGCTGGCGCAAGCCGTGCCGCTGATCGTGCTGGCGCTGCTGCTGCATGTCTCGATCTCCCCGGCGCAGATGTCGCTGCTTTTGCCTGTGGCGCTGGCTTCATGCCTGCTCGGCGGCTCGTTTGGATTGCTGGCTATGTCGCTGATCAACACCCAGCAGGCGGCGAATCAGATCTTCAACTTTCTGCTGCTGCCCCAGTTCTTTCTCGCGGGCATCTTCACACCGATTCGCGTGCTGCCGTGGTACCTGGATTGGCTCTCGCGCATCTCGCCGATGCGGTATGTCGTAGACCTGTTTCGTAATGTGCTCTACGCGGGGCGCCCTGAATACCACTCCGTCGTCCTGCTCGATCCGGTGACGAACGTGCTGATCATGGGGCTGATGTTCGTGATCTTCATGGTGGCTGGCACAACGCTCTTCGTGCGGCGCGAAACGAATCGCTGATCGGGGTGTGGCGACATTGCCGTCAGCGTGAATGTTTGTTACACTATCCTTCATGAAGCGCCCATGCGGCGCTGAGACACCATGAGCGCACACTGGCTGCACACTGGCAAGGATGACAGCGCAGCCGCCTCACGAATGCGTCGCTCCTCCTCGCGACGCGCACAGCTCATGGCTTCCCGGCGCTGCGTGAGGGCGCGCAGCTCGTGACTGGAGGTCTTTGTGGCGACAACGCACGTATCATCCGCGGGGCGAGACGAGGCGGAGGGGCAGAGTCAGGCGGCGCTCGATCCGAGCTACAAGTGGGTGGCGCTTTCGAACACCACGCTCGGCGCGCTGATGGCGACGATCAATTCCAGCATTGTTCTGATCGCCTTGCCTGCCATCTTCAATGGAATACATGTGGACCCGCTGAATGCGGGCGAGAGCAATTACTTTCTGTGGATGTTGCTGGGCTATATGGTCGTCACGGCGACGCTGCTCGTGACCTTCGGGCGCATCTCAGATATGTTTGGCCGGGTCAAGCTCTATAATCTTGGCTTCGCGATCTTCACGCTCGGTAGCCTTCTCGCTTTTTTGACGCCAAGCGTTGGGAACGCGGGCGCACTGGAGTTGATCATTGCGCGACTGGTTCAGGGTGTCGGTTCCGGCTTCCTCTTCGCCAATAGCACAGCTATCCTGACCGACGCCTTCCCGGCGCATCAGCGCGGCATGGCGATGGGCATCAACCAGATCGCCGCGATCGCCGGATCGTTCATTGGACTGATTCTTGGTGGTGTGCTGGCGGTCATCAACTGGCGGCTGGTCTTCCTCGTCAGCGTGCCGTTTGGACTGTTCGGCACAATCTGGGCCTACCTCAAGCTGCGCGAGACGGCGACGATCAGAGCGCATCAGAAGATCGACTGGGCGGGCAATATCACCTTTGCGCTCGGCCTGACGATCTTGCTGCTTGGCGTGACGTATGGCATCGAGCCGTATGGCTCCTCCCCGATGGGTTGGACCAGCCCATTCGTGATCATCGCGCTGGCGCTGGGGGTGTTGCTGCTCGCCCTCTTTGTGGTCATCGAGTTGAAGGTGGCCGACCCGATGTTCCGGCTCGACCTCTTCAAGATTCGCATGTTCGCGGCAGGTAACGCCGCTGGATTCCTCTCGGCGCTGGGGCGCGGTGGCTTGCAGTTCATGCTGATCATCTGGCTGCAGGGCATCTGGCTGCCGCTGCATGGCTA
>DASQSS010000136.1:0-5740 GCA_035642255.1 Ktedonobacterales bacterium
CGCCCGGCTTCTGGGCGCTGGTGGCGGAGACCTGTCCCGACTACCGCGAACGCCGCGATTGGCTGCGGCAGCACGGCCACGAGCTGCGCCTGTAACGCTCGACGAGTTCGCGCGTAGCCGCAGCCAACGTCCTCGCGCGAGCGTTCACAAATGCCCGCAACGCCCGCGATGACGAAAGGCTCGTCGTATGACCACCGCGCTGTCGGATACCGACGCCATCACACCTGATTGGCTCACGCGAGTCCTGCGTGACGCGGGCGCGCTGCCCGCTGGAGACGTGATCGCGATAGAGCAGCGCGCCAACAACGCCTTCAACTCAACCGCCACACACCTGACGCTCACCTACAGTGATAGCGCCCCCTCGGAGGCGCCACGCGCGCTCTTCCTCAAGCGCAACATCGGTGTTCCCTGGGCGATCGAGGCCGCGCGGGATGAAGTCGCGTTCTATCAGGTCGTGGCGCGTCTCGATTCGCCCCCGCCAGCGGTCGCGCCGTGCTATCTCGCCGTGTTCGATGAGGCTCGGGGCGCATCATCGCTCCTGCTCATGGATGTCTCTGGGACGCATGTGGCGCCGCTCACGCGCGACGATCTGCTTCATGGCGACGCCGTTCCTGATCAGCAGGCGCTCGATCACACGATCGACGCGCTCGCGGCATTCCATGCCTTCTGGTGGGAGCGTCCCGAGCTAGGCGCGACCTTCCCGCTCGCGAGCTGGTACCGTGACGCCGCGATCTTCGAGGCGCATATCGAGCGGCGGCGCACTGAGTGGGCGCGGTTCATCGCAGCCGAGGACGAGTGGTTTCCATCTGACCTCCGCGCCATCTACGAGGACGCATTCACTCGCCTGCCTGGCGTCTGGGACGCCGGACTCGGCGCTCACATGACAACACGACGGGGCCTGACGCTCAGTCAGGGCGATTGCTACCTGACGCAATTCCTGGTCCCGCGTCCCGGCGTACCGGCGCCGACCTACCTCGTTGATTTCCAGGGCGTCGGCGCTGACTGTCCCGCCTTCGACCTCATACACATGTTCGCGATGTTCTGGACGCGCGAGCAGCGGCGAGCGGAGGACCGCGAGCGCCGATGTCTGCGGCGCTATCACGAGGGGCTGCTGGCGGGCGGCGTGCGCGACTACACCTGGGCCGACCTGCTGGCGGACTACCGCGCGCTGCTCACGGTCATGCTGTTCTATCCCGTGTGGGACGAGACGAACGGCTCACCGCGCAGCTATTGGCTGCCGAAGATGCGCTGCCTGGTGGCGGCCTATGAGGACCACTGCCTGGGCGCCGCCGCGCTATGAGGTCGCGCCGAAGGACCAATTTTGCGGCGCGCGAAAAATACAAGTACCAACCTGGCGCCTCTGGCGCCTGGCGTGCGTCTGATGTCTATATGCGTGACCCAGTCGCACATGTGTGAGGAGCGAGCTTGCGCGGCCCGCTCCTCGTTTTTGTCTGGCGATCAGTCTTCGAGCCATTCGGTCCTGAAGCGCTCACTGACGTGGATATCTACCTGCCGCAGCGGTCCTGGCCCGGCGTTGATGAATTTGTGCGGAGTATTCGGCGGGACGACCACGATGTGCCCCGCCGTCGCGTCGAGCGTCGCGTCCAGCGTCGCGGCGCCGAGCCTGCTCCATCACTACTATGCGTCGCGCTTGTGTGGCGTGTACTCACCCGGCTGTGAACGGAAGCTGATGCACAACCGATTCCATGAGTTGATCGTCGCGATGACCATCGTCAGGTTGACGAGCTCCTCGTCGGTGAAGTGTGGCCGCACCTGCTCATAGACTTCATCCGGCACATGGTCGTGCGAGATCAACGTCAGCTTCTCCGTCCAGAGCAGCGCAGCGCGCTCGCGCTCCGTGAAGAAGGGTGTTTCCTGCCAAACGACGAGGGTGCTGAGACGCTGCTCCGTCTCGCCGTTCGCGCGCGCATCGAGATAGTGCATATCTACGCAATAGGCGCAACCGTTGAGCTGTGAAGAGCGCAGCTTGACCAGATCTTGCAGCGCCGGCTCGATGCCGCAGGCGTCAATGTAGTTCTCCAGCGCGCCCATCGCCCGCATGGCGCCCGGAGCCACTTTTCCATACCTCAGTCTGGGTTCCATGAGTATCGCTCCTCTTGTTCGCTGGACATCACGCGCCTCGACGGCGCGTTCAAGACATGTTCATCGTCGTGCGTCCAGATCGTACCATCATAATGGACTTGCACAAAGAGCCATTTGGGCATATATTCTAGGGGCCATTTTAGTCCTACGCGCTTGCGTGGTACGTGGGTATATGGCACTGGAGAACAGGACCGAAGGCATGCCAAAGCGTGTGGCTACGACCAACCAGCCCAGCGTCACGCTCGATCAGCGCGCGGAGGCGCCGCTCTATCGCCAGCTCTACGAGCGGTTGCGCGAGCAGATTCTGGCGGGACAGCTCGAAGTCGGCGCGCGGCTGCCCTCGACGCGCACACTCGCCAGCGAGCTGGGCGTCTCGCGCAATACGACGGCGCTGGCGTATGAAATGCTGGCGCTGGAGGGCTACATTGAAAGCCGCGTGGGCGATGGCGCGCGGGTCGCTCGCGTGCAGCCAGAGCAAGCGCTTCAGGCGCCGAGCGGCTCACACGATCGGTCTGCGCGCTCCAGACGGGGCGTCAAGCCGGAACGCGATGTGGCGCGGAGAGCGCGGCCTCCGGCGCTGGGGCGACGCGGCCAACTGCTGCTCAGTACGCCCTATCGCAGCGAGTTCTCCAGTCGCGAAGCGGGAGGCGTCTTCCGCGCTGGGCAGCCTGATATCGCTTCCTTCCCATTCCAGACCTGGGCGCGGCTGGTGACGAAGCGTGTTCGCCAGTCGCTCTCGGGCGTCGCGCTCTACCAGTCCGAGCAAGGGTACGCGCCGCTGCGTGAGGCGATCGCCGCGCATGTTGGCATCACGCGTGGTGTGCACTGTTCCCCCGAGCAGATTCTGATTACCGCTGGCTCGCAGGGCGCGCTCGATCTGACGGCGCGTGTCCTGCTCGATGCGGATGACCGCGTCTGGGTCGAAGATCCTGGCTATCTGGGCGCACGGGGCGCTCTGCTCGCGGCGGGCGCGCGCCTCATGCCCGTCCCGGTGGACGCGGAAGGCTTGAACGTCGCGGCTGGCCGCGCGCTCAGCCCGGACGCGCGTCTCGCGGTGGTGACACCCTCCCATCAGTTTCCCACGGGCGTCACGATGAGCCTGCCGCGCCGTCTCGCGTTGCTGGAATGGGCCGCCGATGCGCACTCGTGGATCGTCGAGGACGACTACGACAGCGAATATCGCTATAGCGGGCGCCCGCTGGAGGCGCTGCAAGGGCTGGATAGTTCCGGCCATGTCATCTACGTCGGCACGTTCAGCAAAGTGCTGTTTCCGTCGCTGCGCCTGGGCTACCTCATCGCGCCACCCGAAGCGCTGGACGGATTCCTCGCCGCGCGCCACTTTATTGATGTGCATCCGCCGCTGCTCGACCAGATGGCGCTGGCCGACTTTATCGCTGAGGGCCACTTCGCGCGCCATGTGCGCAAGATGCGCCTGGTCTACCTGGAGCGCCGCGATGCGCTCGTGGATGCGCTGACGCGGGAACTAGGCGATGGGCTGGAGGTGATGTCGCCAGAGGCAGGGCTACACCTGGCCGCCTGGCTGCCAGCGGGGGTCAGCGCCCGGGCGGTGTCGCGCCTCGCCGCAATGCATGGCCTGCGCATCCTGCCGATTTCGCGAGCGGACGCGCAACAGCGCGAGGGTCTGCTCTTCGGCTTTGCCAGCGACTCTCCCGCCACTCTGCGCGCGGGGGCTCGTACGCTGGCGCGGGCGCTCCAGCACGTCGCTACTTCGGGAATAGCGCCCCAAGCTCAGCGCTCGTGAGCGCCTCGCTGGCCAGCATATCGTAGCCGCCCGTCTCTCGCAGCTCGCGTACGATGGCCCGCGTGTGTCCCAGCGCAGCGCGCATCAATCCGCCCGCCAGGCTGACGCGCGCTACACCGAGACTCGCGAGGGCCGGGAGGGTCGGCTGGGGAGGGCCACCCATGACGTTGATCGGCCCATGGATCTCCTGGACCAGCCGTCCGATGGTCTCGTGGCTGAGCCTGCCAATCGGATAGGCGCAGTCCGCCCCCGCGTCGAGGTAGGCGTTGGCGCGCTCGACTGCCTGCTCGAATTGGCGCTCTGGCTCACCCGCCCCACGCAGAAAGACATCCACCCGCGCGTTGATGACGAACGGGATGCCCAGCGTGGTCCCCAGGTCGCGTAGCGCGGCGACCAGGTCGGCCTGCGCGGATGTCTCCGCCAGGCCGCCTGGCTGCCCGGGCAGCGAATCTTCGATGTTGACGCCGACCGCGCCAGCGGCGATGACCGCTTTCACCGACTCGACCTTCCGCGCGAGTGTCGCGCCATACCCCGCTTCGAAATCCGCTGTGACGGGGCAGGTGACCACTCGCGCGATGCGGGCGACGGCGTCGAGCATGGTCTTGCGGCTCATGCGCTGCCCGTCGGGATAGCCCAGCGCGGCGGCGACACCTGAGCTCGTCGTGGCCACTGCGCTGAATCCCGCCTGCTCGACGATGCGGGCGCTGGCAGCGTCCCAGACGTTCGGCAGAACCAGCATCGGCGCTTCGTGGCTGCGATCATGCATCCGGCGAAGCTGCTCGGCTTTCTCGCGCTGTGTGTAGTCGCTCATGGCGCGGCTCCTTTCCAGAGTTTGCGTGGCGCGCTCCTGCCTACACAGTAGAGAAGAGCGCACTGAGCCACAAGAGCCGATTAGCGCCAGCGAGACGGCGCCATTTCCCTCGAGCGTGACGGCGCCACGTCGCCGTCACGGTGCTATACTGGAACGGTAGTTCTAGCCGCATCGTGGCGGACTGGTCACAGTGCCACATAGGAGGCGCATCGCATGTCGCAAGGCTTTCTCTCAGTCAATGGCGCGCAGCTCTGGTATGAGGAGACTGGCTCTGGCCCGGCGGTAACGCTGGTCCACGCGGGCATCGCCGATCATCGCCAGTGGGACGAGCAGGTTCCCGCGCTCGCGCCCTACTATCGCGTCATCCGGTTCGATATGCGCGGGTTCGGCCAATCAGAGATCCATCCCGGCAATGCGTCACTAGCGGAGGATATTGGCGGCGTGCTGGACGCGCTGGGCGTGGAGCGCGCGGCGCTGATGGGCTGCTCGATGGGCGGCGCCGCGGCGATTGACTTCACGGTGACGCATCCCGAGCGGGTGAGCGCGCTCATCACCGTCGGCTCGGGTCTCAGCGGAGCCAACCATGAGGACACGCCAGAGCAGCAGGCGCTCTTCGCGGAGGGTGAGGCGGCGCAGAAGGCGGGAGATGTAGCGCGGCTGAACGAGATCGAGGCGCGCATCTGGTGTGATGGCTTCGCTCGCGGCGCTGATCCGGTCAAGCCTTCCGTGCGCCAGCGCTTCCTGGAGATGAATACCAACAACAACAAACGGTTTCTCGCCGGTGAGTGGGAGGGTGTAGAGTTCCAGCCGCTTGACCCGCCCGCGAACGCGCGATTAGGCGCGCTGACCATGCCGACGTTGGTGATCGTAGGCAGTGGCGATGTCGCGGGCGTTCAGGCGAATGCGGATGACATCGCCACTAGCATTCCAGGCGCGCGGAAAGTTGTGATGCCTGGTCTGGGCCATGTGCCGAACATGGACGAGCCAGACGAGTTCAACCGCATCATCCTGGACTTCCTGCGGCCCATCTGGTAGATCTTCGCGCCGCGCAAGCGGGGCGCATC
>DASQSS010000137.1:0-12541 GCA_035642255.1 Ktedonobacterales bacterium
CTCGACGCGCTCTCAAGTGGCGCACGGTTCGTCGCATCCCCCATTTTCAGCCCGGAGATCGCGCAGCTCTGCCAGGAGAAAGGCGCCGCGTGTGTGCTCGGTGCGCTTACCCCGACCGAGATTATCAATGCTCAGCGCGCGGGCGCCGAGATGGTGAAGCTGTTTCCGGTCGAGGCGATTGGCGGCCCGGCCTATGTGCGCTCGCTGCTGCGCCAGCTGACCCACATCAGCGTCCAGATCTCCGGCGGATTCGCCATCGAGCATCTCGTGGAGTATTTTGAGCTTCCTGTGCGCTCCATCGCGCTCGGTGCGCTGCTCGCCCCGCCGGCCCTGGTGGATCGCGGCGCCTGGCAGGCCATCACGAATCGCGCGGCGGCGTTCGTCCAGTTCGCTGGCAATCCACATGCGTTCGGCGCGCAGTTCCTCGCAATGATGGGTGTGACACCTCAGGGTCGCCCCGCGCAGTCACCTGCGCAACCTGCGCAACCCGCGCAACCCCCGGCTCAAGGCCCTGAGCGGGTCGCCGCGAACCTGCCGACCATGCCAATCCCGCCGAATGCGCTGCCGCAGAGCAATCATCTCGACGACGCGCCCGCCCTGATACGCCCACCCGCCGCCTGGCAGGAATCCGCTGGCGGCGTCGCGCCCAACCCGCCGACGCCCAACCCCGTCTCGCCCAGCGCCTCCAACGCGAACTTCCGCCCGTGGGATTCACGTCCAGTACGGCAGGGCGACGACGAGGACTGGTTGCGCTGATCTGGCTTGCGTCACACTCGCGTCGCATTCGTGTGGCGGGAACGTAGAGGGATCGTGGAGGGGTGTAGGAGGCGGCGATAGCAGATGGGGGAACAATGCGTGGGGAGCATGAGAGTCTGCGCCTATCCTCAGCCGCGCTGCATGCGCCGCGCGTTATAATCGATGGGGGGAACGCATATGGCGCGTTCCGGTGAGAGCCTGCAGGTCATGTCGGCACATGACGCTAGGCGGAAAGGCACAGCATGTTTCGTAAGACCACAATGCGCCGCGCGATTGTCGAGGGCCTGCTGATCTATCTCGTGGCGCAGGGGTTGGCGCTGGTTCCGATCAGTTTTTGGGCGCCCGCGATCTTTCCCGTCGCCCTCATCCTGCGCACAGCGCTGTTCATCCTGCCCCCGGTCTGGGCGGCGGTGCGCGTCGTCTCGACGAAACGCGAGAAGATGAGTCGTCGCTTCTGGCGACTCGGCCCGATCATGGCCGTAAGCGCGTCAGTACTGAGCGTCCTGATCGCCCTCTTCGTCGGCGAAACACAGACACCCTGGGGTGGCCTGGATAGCGCGCCGGACATCACGCGGCTGGGTCTGGTGGGTGGCCACGCCTCACTCGCGATGAGCGTGTTCGCGCTGGATGCGCTGCGGAACCTCGGAATATTGCTGGTCTACTACACCATCGCGGTCGTCTGCACACGGCTGGCGAATGGCGGCTTCATGCGCTTTACGATGCCTGCTGGCAATGGGCGCGTCACGCTCTAGAAGCTCTCGCCACCTGCCGCATCAGTCGTCATCATCCAGCGGCTGCCGACCGCTCAGGCCGGCGTCAACCTCGTGCCACCAGCCGATGCGCTCCTCGCCAAGCCGCCAGCAGAGGTAGACCTCATGGCCCTCGCGCAGCGTCGGGAAGTCGAGCAGCCCCATATCCAGGTCTTTGATGATGACGCCGCTCTCGGCCACGTCGCGCCCGCGCTCACTGAGCCGCCGGCTGAGATCGGCGGCCCGCTCAGGCAGGCTGGCGAGATCGTCGAGCGGGAGGTGGCCGTTGCCCGCGATGCGAGTATGCGTCTCATTCAGCTCCCGCTCGCAGTCAGACAGCTCCGTATGGAGCGCCTGCAGCTCGCGCAGGGAGGACTCTAGCTGGGGCAGCATCGCCTCAGCTTGCGCTCGCGTGAAGTATGTGGTCATGCCGACCCTCCCGCTGACCCGCACACTGCCTCCGTCGCCTACTGCTGCGCGTCCTGCGTGACTACGATGATGCCGCCCGCGCCCGGGCCAGCATGCGCGCCAACAACCGGACCCAGCACGTACTCATAGATGGGGCCATCCCAGAAGGTGCGCACGATGCGGTTGAATTGCTCGCCAACGGCGTCACTGCTGCGCACCACGGCGACACCCTCAAGCTTGCCGTGTCCCGCGGCGATCTGGCCGACACGCTCCTGCGACTTCGAGCGCGTACGCACATTCTCGACTGGCAGCACCTGACCCTCGCGCACTTCGACGATCGGCTTCACATTCAGCAGCGAGCCAAGCAGCGCACGCGCGCCGCCGATGCGTCCACCGCGCCGGAGGTATTCGAGCGTGTCGAGCGCCGCATAGAGTCGAACGCGCGAGAACATGCTCTGCGCGTGCGCTTTGAGCTGCTCCAGTGACGCGCCCTGCTGGGCTTCACGGGCGACAATCTCCGCTGGCATGCCGAAGCCGCCGCTCACCGTGCCAGAGTCAACCACCTCGATCGGCACGCCCGTCTCGGCGGAGACTGTCTTGGCCGCGAGCGCGGCGTTGCCATAGGTCGCGCTCAGCTTGCTCGCCAGACTGAGCTCGAGGATGGCGTCGGCGCCCTCGGCGATGACCTTGCGGTAGGCCTCCTGGAAGGTTCCGACGGACGGCGCGGACGTAGTAGGCGCGACAGTTGTGCTCGTGAGCTTGCGATAGAACTCATCGCCGGTCAGATCAATGCCGTCACGAAACTCTTCATCGCCAAACAACACCACCAGCGGGGCAATCTCGATGCCCAACGCCTGCGCACGCTCGCGCGGAATGTCGGAAGTGCTGTCGACTACTACACGTACTGCCACGCTGCTCTATCCTCTCAACACCGCAGCGGCGCCGCGCCAGTGCGAAGCGCCGCTCTCGCGGTTACTCCGCTGATACCACATACTCATAGAACGGTTGCCCGCCGCGCTGAACCTCGATCTCCTGGTGAGGAAACCAGGCGCGGACACGCTCGGCCATCGCATCCGCATCCGCGCTGGAGACATCCTGCCCGGAGAACAACGTGATGATCTCGCGCTCGCCCGCGCCCATGCGTCTCAGCAGATCGTGCAGCACCTGCGCCTGATCGTGGCCTGAGGTGGCGAGCTTGCCATTCGCCAGGCCGATGATGTCGCCCGCGCTGACCGCGACGCCGTCCATCTGCGCATCACGCACCGCGCGAGTGATCTCACCCGTGGCGATGTCAGCGATAGCTTTATCCATTGCGGCGGCGTTGGTGGAGAAGTCAGCCTGGTGGTTGAAGGCCAGCAGCGCGGCGATGCCCTGCGGCATCGAGGTCGTCGGGGTGACATGCACCTGCTTGCGGGTGAGCTGCGCCACCTGCCGCGCGCTCATGATGACATTGCTGTTGTTGGGCAACAGAATCACCCTGTCGCTTGGGCAAGCTTCCACTGCGCGCAGCAGGTCTTCTGTGCTGGGATTCATCGTCTGGCCGCCAGGGACAATGCCGCCCAAGCGATAGCTTGCGTAGATGTTGGCCCAACCGTCTCCCGCCACCACCGCCACAACGCCAACCTCACGCTCCTCGACGGGCTGCGATGGCATGGTTGGCGCGCCGGGCGTCACCGGGGAATCCGCAGGGCGAGCGCCATTCATGCTAGCCAGCGCGCTCGCGCCGTTGGCGCTCGTGGGCGCTGTCGTGGCGTGGCTGTGCAGATCCATAGTGGTCAGACCGCGCTCGCGGGCGCTCTCCTCAGCATATTGGAGGCTCTGCTCTTGCAGGTTTTCGACATTGATGTCGAGCAGACTGCCCAGACTGACGCCGTAGTCGAGAATCTTGCCGGGCGTTGGCGTGTGCGTATGCACCTTGAGCATCTGGCTATCGCCCGCCACCACGGTCGAGACGCCGCCCATGCCATTGATCGTATGGCGAATCGCGTTCACGTCGAGGTTCTCGCCGCGCAGCAGGAAGACGACCTCGTAGCCAAACTCTTCCTCGATCTCGACGATACCTCTGTGCGTTTCAGCCACGGCCTCACGCTCGACTCGCGGCATATGCTCGACAGGCGCGCCCTGCAGATAGCGCAGCATGCCCTCCAGCACCGTCACGTAACCCTGGCCGCCAGCGTCCACGACGCCAGCGTCCTTCAGCTTGGCGAGCAGGCTGGGCGTGCGCTCGACTGACGCGTTACCCGCGCGCACCGTATCTTCGAGCAGCTGGACGAACGTGGAGCCGCGCTCGGCGCTCTCCATCGCAGCCTCCGCCGCCTCGCGTGAGACGGTCAGGATGGTCCCTTCGACCGGCTTCTCGACACACAGATACGCGGCTTTCGCGCCCTGGCGCAGGCCATTGGCGAAGTCGGTCGGGGTGATGGTGGCATTGTCGCCGATGGCGTCTCTGAAGCCGCCCAGAATCTGAGAGAGGATCGAGCCGGAGTTGCCGCGCGCGCCCATCAGCGCGCCGCGCGCGAACTCACGGGCGATAGACGCGGCCGAGATGTCGTTCGAGTCACCCAGCGCCTTGACCGCAGCGGCCATCGTCAGTGTCATATTCTTGCCCGTGTCGCCATCTGGCACCGGGTAGACATTGAGCGCGTTGATCGCTTCTTTGTGTCGGTCGAGCCATGCGTAGCCAGCCAGGAATGCTTTCTTCAGCTCCTGGCCATCCAGAGCGCTGACTCTCTGCGGGCGGGTGCGCGTGAAGCGCGAAAAGAAATTTCGTGCCATAGATGTCGCAGGAGCCTACGCTCCCACTCGCCCTCCATTCACTTCTATGTGAAGTTCCGCCCACGGTGGCTCTGGCGCCAGCATGAGAGGGAAACGATCGCTCGACCTCAAACCCCAAACGCGCCCTCAGCGCGCTCGCAACGCTGCGCGCTTACTGGCGCACGCGCAATGCCTGCACATTCACATTGACTTGCGCTACATGCAGCCCTAGCGCCTGCTCCACCTCATATTTGACGATCACCATGATATTGTGCGCTACCTCGACGACGCGCAGACTATGCTCCAGAATGACCCATACGTCGATGACCACATGATCATCGACGAAGCGCACCTCGACGCCGCGCGCGCTCACCTCAGGGGCCAGCCGCTGCGCCACGCCGCCGAGGCGCGCATGTCGCGGAGCGATCCCTACAACGCCATAGCACTCGACAGCGGCCCGGGCCGCGATCGTCGCGATGGCGCGGGCCGACACCTCTACCTTGCCTTCTCGGCCTGTTTGCGGCGCCGCCTCAGGCACGCTGTGGGCGTTCGCGGCTCCTGAGCGCACAGATAGTACGCGCTGGGCCTGTTCGGCCTGGGTCTGCTGGGTGGATGATAGCGCACGGCTCTTGGCTGTCGTCATGGTCGTTGCGTGATCTCCCCTATCGCTCGACGATGTCAGCCCGCACACGCATGGCGCGCCAGGACGCACGGCTGCGCGGAAAGCATAATGCGCATGTCCCTATACGCGGATACGCGCGCGTTGCCAGCGCAGTCGGCGTTCCTCTGTCATCCGGCTGTTATCCCGAGTTGACGCGACGATCATCCCGTGAGCAGCGCCGGACCATGCGGCCAGGGCAACGGAATAAACAGGCGATCGGTCAATCGGGACAGCGCATCTTGGGAGCCATGCCGAGCGACTCGCATAGCTCTACCAATGTCGCATGACATGTAGCATGCGCAGCATACACGCGCTTGCGTGTCTTCGCAAGGGCATGGTATACTTTTCAGGCGCGTTTCCAAGCTGCTTGCAGGCGACGCGGCGCCCGGCGCCACCTCAACGCCTCCACGGGGCCTTTGTTTTCAGGCGTTCGGTCATTCCTGTGTCACTATTCCGTCTCACCACCGCCCTCTGGGCCGCAAGGGAGAAACTCATGTCGTCTCGCTGTGATGTGTGCCGGCGAACTTCGCAATATGGCCACAGCGTCAGCCACTCGAATCGCAAGACCAATCGCCGGTTCCTGGTAAACATCCAGCGCCGCCGTCTGGTGATCGATGGCACGCCGCGTCACGTTCACATCTGCACACGCTGCCTGCGCACCATGATGAAGGTCGAAAAGACTCGCTAGCGCGTCTATCCGCCAGCGCCTCCGGGCGGCTGGGAGGAGAGCGCAGAGTCAGCGACAGGGCGCACGACACAAAGCCGGGCTGGGAGTGATCTCCGCAGCCTTCTTTGTGCTGTCTGAGCGGCGTCCAGCCGTCTTGTGGGCGCGCGTGCGAGTGTGCTACACTCCAAAGCAGTATGAATCCGTATCAGACCGGGCGCGCAGGTGGGCATGCGACCAACGGGCGTAATCCATCCTGACAGACCGTCCGGCGTTCACTGGGTCACACGGGAGGTGTACCTATCAACAGAGATTTTCGGGGCGACAACAGGCAGCGCGAGCTGCGCGTGAACGAGCGCGTGCGGGCGCGCGAAGTTCGGGTAATTGATGAGGATGGGCAGGTCGTCGGGGTGATGTCGTCGAGCCAGGCGCTGCAGCTGGCGCGCGAGCGAAACGTTGATCTGGTCGAGGTCTCGCCAATGGCGACCCCGCCGGTCTGCCGCTTGATGGACTATGGACGGTTCAAGTACGAGCAGGCCAAGAAGGAGAACGAGGCGCGCAAGCGCCAGAAGACCTCCGAGCTGAAAGAGATTCGCCTGAGCCCCAAGACGGATGATCACGACATCGCGGTAAAGGTGCGCAAAGTCGAGGAGTTCCTCGGTGAAGGCGACAAGGTGAAAGTGGTCGTGCGCTTCCGTGGGCGCGAGATGGCGCACCCCGAGCTGGGCCGACGTCTGCTCGAGCAAATGATGGCCGACGTGAAGAACATCGCCGTCGTCGAGCGCACGCCGATCATGGAAGGCCGCATGATGTCCATGATCTTGTCGAAAGCGCCCAACTGGGAGCCAGAGAAGAAGGCCACACCGCCGCCGCGCGAGCGCAAGAATGCCGTCCGCGGCGCAGCCGACAGCGGAGCCGATGACCTGTCTGATGACCTGTCTGATGACCTGTCTGATGATGCGGATGATAGCGTAGCTGATGAGGCTGAGGCGCTCGAGCCGGAGACGCTTGAGACGCAGACGCCGACAGTGGCGACCGAGCAGGTTGCGCCTGAGGTTATCGCCACGCCTGACACGGTGAGCCCTCCAGGGACGATCAGCTCGGCCGCGTCATTCGAGGAGCCGGCGGGCGACTCCGCCGCCTCGGAGCAGTAGCGCGCAGGTAGCGCCGCACGGTTACGAGCGCGCATATGCGCGCTGCGCGGCGCCTGGCGCATATGATGCTTATGCGTACATCCCATGAACGATAAGCGGCGGCTCTCTCCACGGTTTGGAGCAGGGCCGCCGCAGTGTTTCATCAGATGTCGGGCGTCAGCCCGCGTGCTTGAACCCCGCCGCGCGCATGGTCAGCGGCTCTTCGCCGTGGCGCCGCATCCCCGCGTCTACCACACGACCCAGCAGCAGTGTCGAATCGCCCGCGGGCGTCTCGCTTTCAATGGCAACCTCGACCCAGCCGAGCGTGTCGCTCAGGTAGGGTTGCCCGCTCGCCGTCTCGCCAAACGCGATGCCGTTGAGCTTGTCGGGGCTGCGGCTGAGCGTCTTGCCCAACTTCCCGGAAAGCTCGCGCTGCTCCGCGCCAAACACGTTGACGACGAACCGCCGCGCCTCACGGATCATTGCCAGCGATGCGGCGGTATTATCGACCGAGAGCGCCACAAGTGGCGGATCGAACGATACCTGCGAGAGCCAGTTCGCCGTGAAGGCGTTCGCTTGCCCGCCCGCGCGCACACTCACCGCGTACAGACCATACGTAAAGAGGCGCAGCGCCTCTTTCTTGACCGCGTCGTCCATTCAGCCTCCTCGATCAGTCCTCTCGCCTTACCTTTTGTCAGCCACTCGTACACGAACTGCCCCTAACTGCCCCTATTGTAGCGCCCATTTCCTTTTGAGCGCAGTGTCGCCGAGATGAATCAGCCCGCCCGCCACTAAGCGCGCTGGCGTGAGGGCTTGTGCGCTGTCGTCCTGGCGTCGGCTGGCGGCTGCAATCGCCCGCTCCCTGCGCCGCGCGTCGCGCGGTCTTGACCAGTTCGACGCCAGCGTGGCATACTATATCCTAGTGGACAAGTCAGAATTATGATGGTCCATGACGACGCGCACAGCCCGCAAAGCACTCATCTTCTGGTACGCGCAAGCCGCGAGCCGGACCGGGCGACGCGCCAGTAATCTCTCCCAGGATCACATGGATCCGAGGACACGAAGAACCCACCGGGGAGGAATACACGTGAGCGCGGATACTACCGTCGGTCTCGAGCTAGACCAGTACGATACCAAGTACGGCTTTAGCAAGGCCGAGAACTATGTGTTCAAGGCACGTAAGGGGCTGTCGCACGAGATCGTTGACGAGATCTCGCAGATGAAGGGCGAGCCAGAGTGGATGCGAGAATTCCGCCACAAGTCGCTCGACGCCTTCTACAAGCGGCCCATGCCGACCTGGGGCGCGGATCTCAGCTCGATTAACTTCGACGAGATCTACTACTACATCAAGCCAACCCAGCAGGCTGGCAAGACGTGGGACGACCTGCCCGCGGAGATCAAAGACACCTTCGAGCAGCTCGGCATCCCGGAAGCGGAGCGCAAGTACCTCGCGGGCGTCGGCGCGCAGTACGAGTCCGAGGTCATCTATCACAAGGTGCGCGAGGATCTGGAGAAGCTCGGCGTCATCTTCGTGGACCCAGGCACGGCCCTGCGTGAGCACGAAGACCTCTTCCGCAAATACTGGGCGACGGTGATCCCGCCGAACGACAACAAGTTCGCCGCGCTGAACTCCGCCGTCTGGAGTGGTGGCAGCTTCATCTACATCCCGAAGGGTGTGCGGGTCGAGATTCCGCTACAGGCCTACTTCCGCATCAATGCGAAGAACATGGGCCAGTTCGAGCGGACGCTCATCATCGCCGACGAGGACAGCTACGTCCACTACGTCGAGGGCTGCACGGCGCCGACCTATAGCTCCGACAGCCTGCACAGCGCCGTGGTCGAGATCATCGTCCACAAGGGCGCGCGGGTCCGCTACACTACCATTCAGAACTGGTCGAAGAACGTCTACAACCTCGTCACGAAGCGCGCCGTCGCCTACGAAGGCGCGACGATGGAGTGGGTGGACGGCAACCTCGGCTCGCGCACGACGATGAAGTATCCCGCCGTGTGGCTGATGGAGCCGCACGCGCATGGCGAGGTGCTCTCGGTGGCGATGGCCAGCGATGGCCAGCACCTCGACGCAGGCGGCAAGATCGTGCACGTCGCGCCCGATACCACGTCGCAGATCGTCTCGAAGTCCATCTCGAAGGGGACGGGCCGGTCGAGCTATCGCGGTCTGCTGAAGGTGCAGAAGGGCGCTACGCGCGTCAAGGCGAATGTGCGCTGCGACGCGCTGCTGCTCGATGAGCAGAGCCGCACCGACACCTACCCCTACATCGAGATCGAGGAAGAGGATGTCGAGGTCGGCCACGAGGCGACCGTCTCCAAGGTGGGCGAAGAGCAGCTCTTCTACCTCATGAGTCGCGGCCTGACCGAGGGTGAGGCCTATACCATGGTAGTCAGCGGCTTTATCGAGCCAATCGCCAAGGAGCTACCGCTAGAATACGCGGTGGAGCTGAACCGGCTGATCCAGCTGGAGATGTCTGGTTCCGTCGGTTGATCGCCGCCGCATAAGCGGCCCCTGCGACCATCTGAGCGATGCCGAGCGCCAGCGCTACGCCACCTGGGGACGAGTCATAGAGACGACCTTTGATGGCGGAAGCTTCTAGCGACGAGAGACGCGAGAAACGTGGAGCGGAGCAGCGCAATGCTGCTCCGTTTCGTGTGTGTGGCGCTACGATGTTCAACATCGCCCGCATCGTCCGCATTACAAACAAACGCGCTACCCGGAACGACATGTACGACGTGAGAGAAACGACACGATAGAAACGAGGCCAGGAGATTATGACAGCGCCTGTCGCGCGGCGGGGCTTCAGCCAGCAAGCCCTCGATGAGCTCATCGCGCGCCGTGACGAGCCCGAATGGATGCGTCAGCGGCGGCTCGACGCCTGGGAAATCTTCCAGGCGACACCGATGCCGACGCGACAAGATGAAGAGTGGCGCCGCACCGACCTGCGCCGCCTCAAGCTGGACGACTACGAGACAGAGGCGACGAGCGTCGCGACGACCGGCACGCTCGTGCCGCCCGCTGAGCGCAATGAAACCTTCGCTGGCTTCCTCGGGCTGCAGAACGGGAAGCCGGTCGAGTATCAGTTCAGCGACGAGGCAAAGGCGCGCGGTGTCATCTTCTGCGACCTGGCGACGGCGGTGCGCGAGCATGGCGACCTGGTGCGCGAGCACTTCATGACACAAGTCGTAGTGCCGAGCGAGAGCAAGTTCGTCGCGCTGCATGGCGCCTTCTGGGATAACGGTGTCTTCGTTTATGTGCCGCGCGGCGTGGCGCTGGAGCAGCCGCTGCGCGCCGTCATCAGCGCTGAGATGCAGGGCAAGTCGAATCTCTCCCACACGCTGATCATCATGGAAGAGGGCAGCGAGGCCATCTTCGCCGAAGACTTCATCTCGCCCGATAGCGAGGGCCAGGGCTTCAGCAGCCGAGCGCTGGAGATCATCGCCCGGCAGGGGGCGCGGCTGCGCTACATCGGCACGCAGCGCTGGGGGCGCAACGTCTTCGATTTCCATACGGAGCGCGCTGTCGTGGGCAATGACACGGAGGTGACGCTCCAGACGATCGAGCTGGGCAGCCAGCTCTCGAAGGGGCGTGTCGAGTCCATCTTGCAGGGAAACGGCGCGCACGCCAAGCTGCTCGGTCTCTATATCGAGGATGGCAAGCAGCATCTCGACCGCTACACGCTCCAAGACCACATCGGGGCCAACTGCGTCAGTGATCTGCTCTTTAAGGGTGTGCTGACGGATGAGGCGCGGTCGGTCTTCTCTGGCATGATTCGCGTGCATCCGACGGGCAAGGGCACAGCAGCCTACCAGCAGAACCGCAACCTGCTGCTGAGCCGCCACGCGCGGGCCGATTCGATCCCGAATCTGGAGATTGGCGCGAACGACATCATCGGGTGCAGCCACGGCGCAACGGTCGGCAAGGTGGATGAGGAGCAACTCTTCTACCTGATGTGCCGCGGCCTCAGCCGTCTGGCTGTGACGCATCTGATCGTTGAGGGCTTCGTTGACCCGATCATCAGCGAGGCGCCCATCGCGTCGCTGCGCGACTCGCTCCGCCAGGAGATTCGCGACCGCGTGAGCACAGTCGAGGCGTACTAGGCGTGGCCCTCACCCCCGACCCCTCTCCCACGAGGAGAGGGGTGGGCGAGGCGCATCCAGCGAGTTATTAGCAAGCGAACTGGTTTTCCTTCAGAGGTAGCGCAGTCATATGGCTAGCATTGTCGAAGTCTGTCGCGAGGATGAGGCGCCGGAGCCGGGACAGGCGCTGAGCGTTGTCGTCGGCGATCTACCGCTCGCGATCTTCAATATCCACGGCGAGCTCTACGCCATTGGCGACATCTGCACCCATGAGGAGTACCCGCTCTCCGAGGGCGACATGGTGGATGAATACATTGTGGAGTGCGCGCTGCATGGCGCGACCTTCGACATCCGCACGGGCGACGCGCTGACTCTGCCCGCCACCGGCAACGCGGGCAGCTATCCCGTCTGGGTCGAGGATGGCGCCGTCAAGGTGGAACTGCCAGAGTAGACTGAAATCAAACGACCACGGGCGCGCCAAGATACTGCGCGAGGAAGGCGAGCGTGCGCGCCTCATACTCGATGGGGTGGGCGTATGCCGCGCCCGCGTGGCCGCCACTCGGGGCTACCCAGTGACTCTTGGGCTGGCTGGCTGCGGCGAAGATGCGCTGCTGGTCGGCGGGGGCCGTCGTTGTGTTGGCGTCATCAGCGGAAGTGATGATCATCAGGGCGCGTGGAGTGATACTGCCTGCGACGGCAACTGGGCGGGCGTCCTCCAGGCGAGCGCCGACCAGCGCATCCACCAGCGCAGGCTCGTAGGGCAGCAGCGGGAGGGCAAGCAGGCCGAGGGAGAGCGAACCCATGCGGTCGAGCTGTGGCTGCTCGTCGGCCCAGGGACTGTCGGCGATGACGGCGCGCAAGTCAGGGTCGCGCGCCGCCGCCAGGATGACTTCGCCCGCGCCGAGCGAGACGCCGAGCGCAGCGAATCGCTTGGCGCGCAGATCGGGCAGGGCGCGCAGATAGCGGGTGGCGCCGATGATGTCATTTGGCTCGGTCGCGCCAACGCCGATGTCCCAGCCCGCGCTCTCGCCGCAGCCACGGCTGTCGTAGAGCAGGACGTTGTAGCCCGCCGCGTAGAGGTAGCGCGCCCAGGGGAGCATCGAGAGACGATTTGACTTGAAGCCGTGGACGAGGATGACCGTCGGCGCGTCGGGCGAGGCGATGGCCAGCCATCCCGCCAGCGCCACGCCATCACTCGCGCTGAAGTGAACCTCGCGTACCGGGATGCCCGCGAGGTGTGAGGAGGACGGCGCCACACGGCCTGTGCGATTGGCGACGAGCGAGACGCCGCGCGCCGCGGGGATCAGCGCCCAGAGCGCCAGCAGCG
>DASQSS010000138.1:0-17215 GCA_035642255.1 Ktedonobacterales bacterium
CTGGGCGGCGCGCTTCCGCCGCCTGGCGCGCGACTACGAGCGCCTGACCGCGACGTTGGCGGGGTATCATTTCCTCGCGTTCTCCTGTCTGATGCTTCACCACTTCATTTACTTGACGTCGAGTTCATAACAGGCTCTAGATATCCACGGACTCAAACCTATGCGAGGCGCTGGCTGACCTGCTCGGCGACGACGCGTAGCTCGGCCTCGGGCAGCGGCGGGAAATCTTTGCTCTCGATCAGGGTCACGCCGCTGGGCAGCGTGCGCGTGACCAGCTCACCACGAATCATCTGGTCGGAGAGGGCATCATCGGGACGGTGTGGCGCGAGATGGAGGTGCAGGTGCGGCACACCGTCACCGAAGACGTAGATGTATACGCGCTCGACCTGCGCGACCTCACGCAGCGCCGCCGTCACGCGGGCCAGGGTCGGCCCCAGGCTGGCCGCTTCCGGCCCATCCAGCCGGGTAATATCGCTGATATGACGCTTTGGCTCCAGATAGGCGAACCCTGGCGTCTCCGACGCGATGGCCACCGTGAGACGCCACAGCGCATCCTGCCAGACCTCCACACGCATCAACTGCTCGTCCGCTGCGCGCCCCTGGCACAGCACGCACTCGGCTCCTGGCTGACTTCATGGCTCATCCCTCGCCTTCTCTCCTCGATGCGACTCTATCTCAACAGTCAACAGGGGTAGTGTAGTCGCACAGGGCGCGGGACGACGAGGTAAACACGCATGCTCGTAGCATGTAGTACACGGCAAAGCGACGGTTCTCCGGCAGGTCGAGGCGGATGGGGGGCGCGAGAGACAAAACATCGCGCTCACTCAGACGCTCGAATGAGAAGTCAAGCGTCTGAGTGAGCGCGAGATGCGCGCTTGGGGGGTCCATGAGCGCATCTGAGGCCACGCATATTGCATGCCAGCTTGCATGCCAGCTTGCACGCGCGGCGGGAATTGCTCGCGTAGCGTAAAATGGCGATGGCCGATGCGTCTACGCTCTCAGGGAGGGCCACAGTGGGACGGTCAGCCATGGAATGGTCACTCGCCCACGCATGCGCGCATGCGTGGAGCTAACGTCCCGCGCAGCGGGCGGCTTCGAGTAGATACGGGCGGAGGAACAACCAGATGATGCGTCAGCGATTCATACGACTTCTGCTCGTCGCGCTCAGCCTCGCGGCGCTTGCCTCGGCCATGACGCCCGGCTTCGCGGGAACGCCTGCCGCCAGCGCGCATCCAGCCAGCGCAGCCAACCTGCCGAGCGGAGCCGCGAGCAGCGCGCACGCCGCCGCATCCGTGGGCTTCCCAACGGTGGACCCCAGCTATATCTATGACCAACTCTTCTACATAGCGACTCAATTTCAGCGGCGCGAGGCCGGTTACGACAACAATACGCCGGTGAACGTCAACGGCCACGACGAGTTCGCCGCCTACTGGCAGACCGAGATGACAGCCAATCTCCAGGGCTTTGGCGCGCAGGCGCGACGTGACTCCTTCGCGATCGGTGGATGGAAGGGACGCCCAGCGACCGTCAACGCCTTCAATGTCGAGGTGACCGTGCCAGGCGTGACGCACCCCGAACAGGTGGTGGTGATCGGCTGCCATTACGACGGCGAGGGCAGCTCGACGCAATCCGCCAACGACGACGCGAGTGGCTGCGCAATCGAGCTTGGTGTGGCGAAAGCGCTGGCAACCTACTGGCGCGCGAATCACCTCCTGCCCGCGCGCACCCTGCGTTTCGTCATCTATGACGCCGAGGAGCAGGGCATCTACGGCTCCTTCCACTACATCAACCAGACCATCAACGGCGACCTTGGCAATATCGCCGCGATGATCAATGAGGAGCAGAGCGGCATCGGCTATCCGCTGCGCTATCTCGGCAAGACCTCCAATCCCGTCCTGCCGACTACGTTGATGATGACACCACTGACCAACAATCAGGTGTACCCGAACACCCAGACCTTCACGCCAGCGCAAATCCAAAACATTACCAATTTCAACGCGCTGATGCGACAGGCCGCGCCCGCCGCCTTCGCCGCGTTCCGAGCGCTGGGCTACAATACCCTGACCTATCGCGACGACCAGAACCAGCCCGTCACGCAACAAATCTTCACGCCGCAGGATCTTCAATACGCGCCGCAAGCTGACGACAACATCGGCGGCAGCGACAACTTCCCGTTTGGGCTGGCGGGCCTGCCAGCGGCCACCTTCATCGGCAACTACTCGTACTACGACCAGAATCCGCCGCCGTGGTCCTATCCCTACGACCAGCCGCAGGACACGATTCAGCTGATGAACATCTACGCCAGCGGCTCCGCAGCGGAGTCCAAAGCGCTGGAGCTCGCGCTAGCCCTGCCGGGCATGCTGACGACATGGACGCTGGCGCAGTCCACTGTGCTGGGTTTCGCGCCCGCGGACGGCAAACCCATCGCGGCCATCGGCGACATCGCGACGACACAGCCGGGCGCCGCTGTCAACCTCGACGCCAGCGCCGCGTATGATCCGAGCCAGTCAGGCGCCGCATTGAGCTACGTGTGGAACTTTGGCGATGGCGCGCAGGCGCACGGCGTCTCAACACAGCACACCTGGGCGAGTGCGGGCGACTATCCTCTCACCCTGACCGTGAGCGACAGCGCCGGAACACGCACGATCAGCAAGACCATCCGCGTCACCAACGCGCCGGCTGTGATCGCCAATCCCTATCAAAATAACCCGCAGGACGGCATCCCGCTCGCCAACCCTGCTGTGACGCTGCCACAGGCAGGGGCGAATGGGACAGGGAATCCATCCGGCTCAACCAGTGCGGGACAAGCCACGGGAAATGCCACTTCTACAACGCCGTGGTGGGTATGGCTCATCCTCGCCCTCCTCGGCCTTGTGCCGCTGAGCGGAATCCTGCTTGCCATCAATATGGCGCGCAAACTCAACACGAGTGGAGCGATGGAACAGGCGACACCCGAGAGCGTGGCGGACCGCCAGCGGCGTGAGCAGGCAGTGCGAGATATGCTCACGCCCCACACGCCAGACGAGACCCCGCCAGACCGCGTTGACTAACCGAAACGCGAGGTGTGGATGCGAAAGCGACGCCACGCGGGGGCTGGGCGAAGTTGAGTGGACAGAGACACAATAGCGCGGCCTACAGCTATGACGGTGGCAACCGGTTGACGAGCCAGACCAACACGCTGGGCAGCGGCGCCGCTCAGACGCAGCACAGCTACGGCTGCTGGGGCACGAATTGCTACGATGCCTCCAGTGACCGCACGAGCGTTGCGAATGATGGGGTGGCTACGACCTACACCTGCTGAGGATGGCGCATCGTGATGAAGCATCAACTACGACGATGGGCGCTAGCGCTCATCATCATCGCGTTCTCACTGATTGGCTTGACATGGAGCGTCTCACAGCCTTGGACCGCTAATCACTTTGGGTATGCGCTGCCTGGCAATAACGGCTTGCCGTCGTACATCTACCTCAATGGCCGACGGTATCATTCCCCGCAGGTGTGCGCAGACGCAAGCTGGTGTCAGATAGATCAGCAACAACAGTACATCCCAAGGTGCTGGACGCAGGCGGACCTGAGCCTTCGGTCTGAATGGCCTCTAAGCGTGGTTGGCACAACGAACACCCTTTTCGGTCCGCCACGCACGCTTTTGAGCGCATCGCCCAATGGAGGGCCCACAGAGCCAATCCTAATCGCGGACGGTCGCGACTGCTATGTTGAGTATGCGCTAGAAGGCGGTCCCTAAAATCTGTTATGAACTTCCCCTGAGCGCCGTAGAACTGTCCATATCAGAGTGGACATTGGCCGTTCCGATTGGTGGCGTTGTCCACAAAGGGCGGAAGGATTGACGATGCTGACGGCGTTTCTGCCCATTCCAGGCAGGTTCATAACAGGCTCAAGTGATCACAGCGATCATCCTCGGCATGTTGCTCATTGTTGCCAGCATTGGGTCGGACAATATGGAGTGGCGTGCAAAGCATCAAGGCCACTGGAGCTTGAGGCGCTGCGGTTTTCCGTCTGAGCAGCAGCGAGAGCATCCCGAACGCCAACGGCTGGACGAACCCCTACCGCTACGACGGCCACGATGGGGCGCGCTACGACGCCAGCGATGGCTTGTACTGGCTCTCGGTGCGGGCGTGTGACCCGAGCATCGGGCGCTTCCTCTCCCACGATCCGCTGGGTCGCGCCCCGCTATTCCTCAGCGACAACCCGCTCTCGACTGCCGATCCCAGTGGGTGGAAGGTAGCGGGAGCGAGCAGCGGCAGTTTGTCGGTGAAGGCCAGGACACGCTCGCGCAGGCGAACTCTGCGGCTCACGCCACACGACCCGACGCGCACATCCGGAGCCAGAGCGCGAGTTAGAAGACGAAGAGCACACCGATAGCAGCCAGCGCCAGAAGAATGCTCACAGCCAGAAAGACCACGCCGAGCGTGATGCGCGTCGAGCGCGTCATGCCACTGCCGGGCTGCGGCTCCGCGGCGCCACGGCTGCCATACTGCGGCGCGTAGGAGCGCGCATATGGGTCAGCGGCGTAGGGGTTGCGCGCGGCGGCCATCGTCGGCGTTTCGGGCAGCGCTTCGGTATAGGCGTTGCGATCGTCGTCGTCCCAGCCAGCGGCGCCGCCTACCTGATAGCGGCTGCCTGGGCCAGAGGTCGTGCCGACGGGCGCGCCGCACTGCCCACAAAACGTCTCCGTGCCAATGATGCGCGCTCCACAGGCGCCGCAGAATCGGCCCGTCGCGGGCGTCGCGCCAGCGGGATTGGGAGCGGAACGCGCCGCGCGCGTCGCCTGCGCCGCAACCGTGGAGGCGCGATCTACGCCAGGTCGCCCCGGCGCGCTGGCAGGGTAGCGACCTGTCGCGGGTGGCGGCGCCACAGGGTCAGCCGCGCGCGTCTCGCCATATGAGGGGGCGTCGTCGTACATATCGATTGGCGCCTGCCATCCACAGTTGCGGCATACCCCTCGACCGTCAACCGCATCCGCGCCACAGCGCTCACACGTCCCCACAAAGCATCGCCTCCACGCATTGGCTGATACAGCTCGCGCAGCTCCACGCGCGCTATCGCCGTCAGTATAGCGCCCCACGGCCACGCACGCAACTTTCAGGCGTTGTCGGGTTGTCTCGCGCGCCATGAACTCCGGCCGCCGCGGAGGGTTGACGCCGCGCCCTTTCGGGCCATACCACACCTTACCACGCTCCATTGCGCCCACTCCCGGCGCATCACACAGAGGAGCAGAGTCGCGCTGACCGGGTCGGCACGGCTCTGCTCCTCCGCGAAGCTCTGATAGGCAACGCGCTACGGCTTCGCCTCGACGACCGGGCTAGCCAGCGCTGGCTTGGCCGCCGCGCCAGTCGCCGTTCCGGGGACGCTCGACGACGAGCCGCGCTGAATCCAGCGAGGCGTCTTGCCGATGGGCGACACACCCGTGATGCGGCGGAAAGCGAAGATCATGATGAACAGCATGATCCAGTTAGCGACCGCTGAGACGACCACCTGGCCGATCAGGCCAATCGGCAGCAACAGCGCCACGCCTGTCACCAGGATATTGACCAGCGTGAGTGGAATGAGGAAAAGCCACGCGAAGCGCATCAGCTGGTCAGCGCGCAAGCGCGGCAGGGTCGCGCGAATCCACATGAAGATCAACAGCAGCACGCTCATCTTGAGCACGAACCAGAACAGCGCGATGACGTTGAAGATCAGCCCGGCGACGAACCCACCGCCGCCCGTCGTGCCAAAGAGGCCCTGCCAGAAACCGATCGCCGCGCCCGGGCCAGACCAGCCTCCCAGGAAGAGCGCCGTCGCAACCGCCGAGACGATGGTCATGTTGCCATATTCGCCAAGGAAGAACATCGCCCAGCGCAGACCGCTGTACTCCGTCATGTAGCCCGCCACCAGCTCCGATTCCGCCTCAGGCAAATCGAATGGCGCACGGTTGGTCTCGGCCAGTCCGCAGATGTAGTAGACCAGCAGACCCAGCGGCTGCGCCAGCACAAACCAGAACCACGGCGCGCCGGGCTGCATCTGTGACGAGATGATCTGCGTGAAGGAGATCGAGCCGACGCCGCAGCTCGCCAGATTCGCGTTCGTCCCGACGCAGCCAGGAGCCAGCGCGCTGCTGAGCATCACCGCGCCGACGATGGAGAGCACCAGCGGCAGCTCATAGGAGATCATCTGCGCCGCCGAGCGGAGGCCACCGATCAGCGCATACTTGTTGTTCGAGCCCCAGCCAGCCATGAAGACGCCGATCACGTCAATCGAGCTGAGCGCGACATAGTAGATGATGCCTGTGGCGAGCGCGCTCGCCGTCAGATACGGTGAGAACGGCAGCGCGACAAACGCCGTAATCACCGGCGCGAAAAAGATCATGGGAGCCAGGCGGAAGACGATGCTGTCCACCTGCTTGAACGAGCGAATATCTTCCTTCAGCAGCAGCTTGACGACATCGAACGGTGACTGGAGCAGTCCCGCGGGCCCATAATGCAGCGGACCGTAGCGGTCCTGCATATAGGCCTGCACCTTGCGCTCCAGATAGACCAGAATGGTCGCGGCCGTCATCAGGAAGCCCAGCCCGAACAGGAACGTCACCAGGAAGTGAACGATCGTCAGGAGAACGTCAGTACTCATACAGGTGTCTCGCCTCTAGCCTCTGTCAGCGATCTACGTCGCCGAGCACGATATCAATGCTGCCGAGGATGGCGATGACATCGCCGATTTTGTGGCCGCGCAGCAGCTCAGGCAGGATTTGCAGGTTGTTGAACGATGGCGCGCGGATCTTCGCGCGATACGGATATTCCGAGCCATCGCTGATCATGTACAAGCTCTCTTCGCCGCGCGCGCTCTCCACGGAGGCGTACGTTTCGCCGCGTGGCGGGCGCAAAGCGATGGGAGTGCGCTGGCAGATGGAGCCGCCGGGCAGTTGATCAATCGCCGTGCGAACCAGCCGCACGCTCTCGACCAGCTCGTCCATCTTCACCTTGTAGCGCGCGAAGCAGTCGCCTTCGGGGCGCGTCTTGATGTTCACCGCAATCTCGCGGTAGGCGCCATAGGGACGATTGACCCGCACATCGAACGCCACGCCCGAGGCGCGCCCGGTCGGGCCGGTCAGCGCGTAAGCGACCGCCTGCTCACGGTCGATGTAGCCCACGCCTTCGGTGCGCGCTTCGAAGATCTCGTTGCCTGTCAGTAGGCGATCGAGCTCCGGGACTCCGCGCGCGATGAACTGGTCGCACCAATCCTCACAGGTCTTGAGCCAGCCCTTGGGGAAGTCGTGCATCACACCGCCGACGCGCATGTAGTTGTGGGTGAAGCGATGGCCGCTGAGCGCCTCGAACATATCGAGAATCGGCTCGCGGTCGCGGAAGGCCCAGAGAATCGGCGTGGTGGCGCCCAGGTCCATCCCGTAGGTGCCAATCGCGACGAGGTGACTGGCGATGCGCTCAAGCTCGTTGACGATCAGGCGGATGTACTGCGCGCGTCGCGGCGGCTCGATGCCCGTTAGCTGCTCGATGGCCAGCGCATACGCCGTCTCATTCAGCATCGGGCTGAGGTAGTCGGCGTTGTCAATATAGCGAATGCCCGCCATGTAGGGGCGATTCTCGAAGATCTTCTCCATGCCACGATGCAGATAGCCGATGACTGGCGTGCAGTTCGTCACCGTCTCGCCATCGAGCGTCAGCACCAGGCGCAACACACCGTGCGTCGAGGGGTGCTGCGGCCCCATGTTGAGGATCATCTCCTCGCTGCGTAGGCCAGAGGCGTCCTGATAATCCGGGTTGGACAAGCGAATCGCATCGATAGACATCGCGCTACCCTCTCTCCTGCGGCATTGTGCCCGCCTCGGCGGCTTCGTCGGATGAGCCAGCGTCCTGTAAATACCGCGCGCCACTTGGGGTCGGGCCAGGCTCGACGCCCTGACCTGTCTCCAGATAGACCGCCGCGCCACCAAAGGTCGTCATGCCGGGATGGATGCGTTCGAGCGCGCCCTGCCCCAGCCGCTTCGTCTGGATGCGCTCCTGATGGCGCAGATTTTCGCCAGCGACGGCTTGCAGAGCGGGAGCCTGGGTGGTCGCGCGGTCATGCCGGACGATGGGCGTCGTGTTGAAGCTCTTGAGCATTGGATGCCCGATGAACTCATCTTCCAGCAGAATGCGCCGCAGATCAGGATGGCCGCGGTAGATAATGCCGAACATGTCGTACTGCTCGCGTTCGAGCCAGTTGGCGGAGGCATAGAGACTCACCAGCGAGTCCACCTCGGGATGCTCCGCGGTCAGCCGTACCCGCGCCTGAAGCAGCCAGTCTTGCGAGAGCGAGCGGAAATGGTAGATGGACTCGACGTGGTCAATCATGTCCACGCCCGTCACGCAGGTGAGCATGTCAAAGCCTAGCTCATCGCGCAGCAGCCGCGTGACCGCGACCAGCTTATCGGAGGGGATGTCGATGTTGACAATGCCCGAGCTCAGCCGCGACTTGGCTAGCGGCGCGCCAATGCGCTCATCGAGATGGGTCAGCTGCGTGAGCAATGCGTTGATGTGGTCGCGATCGTAGGCCCGCAGCGACGGCGCGGCAGGCGCAGCGCTCTGCTGAACGCCACCTTGAACACTTAGATCCATCGGATGACTCCTTTCCTCCAGGCATAGACCAGGCCAAGCGCCAGCACGGCGATGAAGAAGACGATCTCGATGAAGCCGAACCAGCCCAACTGCCGGAAGATCACCGCCCACGACAGGATGAAGACGATATCCACATCGAACGCCACAAAGAGCAGGGCGAAGATGTAGAAGGCCAGCGGATACTGCACCCACGCCGAGCCAATCGGCGTCTCGCCAGACTCGTATGTCATGAGCTTGCTCTTGTTTTCGCGCCCACGCATAAACAAAGCGTTCAGGGCGTCGGCGAAAGAGAGCGAAAACAGGACAAAACCACAGCCGCCGAGGAAGAAGATGGCGGCGAAGAGATAGCCGAGCGCAATCACGAGCGCCTCCTGAGGATTGGTGGAGTCATCCCGGTCGGCGGCTGCGCCGACGTCGCGCGGCTCCATTCGATGTGCGTATGTGATGCGGCAAGTCGATGCGCGCGCCGGCGGCGTCAGTGGCTAATCTGGCCTCAGACATCCAGCGGGTAGCTCCGTCGTGTCGCCATAAACTGCATCATGACGAAAAATGCGCCATCGCGGATTATACCATAGCGTCCCAGGCCGGACAACACACCAGCCCCGAAAATCGTGGCCTCCATGCGCCCGCATACACGCCATCCCGCAGGCATGCTGAGATGGCTCACTCGCCAGCGCCTGGGCCGCGCGTGGTACACTACAAGGGCTGTGGGCGTGCGAAAACACCGCGTGAATCGCCACAGCGCCAGCCCGTCAGCAGTGGCGCCAAACCGCGCCAGCGCAAGCAGTGGAGACCCGTATGCCGCGTTCTTCGACGATCACTTCGACCTGTGAGTGTGGAACCGCGTTTACCAGTACGATGTACCAGACGGTGAACGTGACACTAGAGCCACAGTTGCTGTACCGCTTGCTGGCCGGCTCGCTAAATGTGGCCGTTTGCCCAAACTGCGGGCGCAAGATCGAGAGCGACCTGCCCTTCATCTACCACGACATGCGACGCGGCCTCTTCGCCTACGCCCATCCCAACGCTGAGGCCAGCGACGAGGAGCGTGACCGCTTGCTCGAACGTCTACGCCAGGTCTATGACGAAGCGGTGGACGCCTCCGAGCGCATTCTCGCCGAGGAGCGATCCAGCCAGACGGCGCAGCCCGCCCCGCGCCTGACCGTGCGCCGCCGCTCACCCGGCGAGGACCTTACGGCGCAGCTGGAGCCGAACGCGCCGCCGATGCAGGTCATCTTCGGCAGAGAGCAGTTGGTAGCGCTGGTGGATTCGCTGCTGGAGCCAGAGGAGCGACTAGGACGTGTCGCCCTCTCAGCGCGAGGCGCGGGTGAACAGGAGCGCACGCGCGCGATAAGCATCGCTGAGCGCATCGCCAGCCAGTTCGATCTTCAGGTCGAGACGGAAGGCGAGGGGAGTGACTTCACCGTCTGGCTCTACGGCTCCCGCGCGCAGATCAGCGCCCTCGCCACACACCTGAAGGGCTAGCGTTCCGCTTACGCCGCGAGCGCGAGCGTATCGTTGGGGTACTTCATGCCCGTGACCGTCGCGATGACCTGATGGCTCAGCGCGTCCACAATGTCTACGGCGCCGCTGACGGTATCGGCCACTACCACGTAGCGGCCATCAGGCGTCACACTTACGCCATGCGGATAGCCTTCGAGTTGGGTCGTGGCGATGGTGCGCGGCGCGGCGGGATTGCTGGCGATGTCAAGAATGCTGAGGTTGTGCGACGCGCCATTAGCCACATAGAGGGCCGCGCCATCGGGCGAGCGGGCGATCAGCGCGGGTCGCAGCCCCACTTGTGTCGAGGTCAGCGCGCGACGGGTGATGGTGTCCAATGTGAAGAGCCGCCCGGAGAAGTTATCGCTGGTGTAGAGGTAGTGGCCATCACGGCTGATGCTCAGCCCATAAGGACGCGCGAGTGAGGGCAGTGTGATCGCGCCAACAAGCGCCTGCCGCGCGATGTCAATGATGGCGACCGCGGCGCCCAGATAGCAGGCGACGTAGGCGTAGCGGCCATCAGGCGAGATCACGATGCTGTGTGGAGCGGCTGGCGTTGCGATCGTCCGCGCGACCCTCCAGGTCGTCGTATCCACCACAGTGACGCTCGCGCCAGAGAAGTTGGTGACGAAGATGTAGCGGCCATCGGGCGAGGCCACCATATGGACGGGCTGCGCTCCGACATGCACGGCATGCTCGTCGCTCAGGCGGCCGCCGCTGAGATGGAACACCAGCAGCCGGTCATTCGCCACATCGGTGACATAGAGCGATTGGCCATCAGGCGAGAGGCCCAGGCCGTGCGTGCTGCGGGCGGCGGAATCAGTTTGCGCGCCCAGTGAATAGACATCGCCAGAGAGCAGGTCGCTCACGTAGATGTGGTACGCGCCGAGCATGGGTGGCAGCGGCAGAATTGGCTGTGGAGCGGGTGTCGCGGTAGACGCCGACTGCGCGCTCGCGGGTCCGGCGGCGCATCCACTGAGCATGCTAAGCGCCAGACCGATCAAGGCGAGCCAAAGCGCCGCTCCCGGTGACCCGGTTCGCGCCATCCATCGCCGCATCGATGCGCTCATCCCTTCGCCAGTCTCCGCTAGAAGCCGCCAGGAGTCGTCCGCCGTACGGCCTCCATTGTAGCCAGCGAAGGGATGTCTGCCAACCTACAGCGTACTTTCGCGCCAATGCCAGCGCCAATGCCAGCGCCAGCGCCAGAACGGCGTCGGCAGCCGCAATCAGCCGCAATCAGCCGCAATCAGGGGCGATCACGGGCGCTGCTGCGGACGCTTGCGCTTGGGAGGGGGAGCCAGCGGCGCGGGCTGCTGAAGAAGCGTGTATTGCTTCATGACAACGCGAATGACATAGAGAACCAGCGCGATCATGAAGAACGGAACTTCAGCGATCGCAAGCGCCGCCCGCTGCCCACTGCTCCACTCATCCACCTTGAAGAATCCAGCGCAGGTGTAGAATCCCTTGCGGTCGCGGATGAGGATGAAGATCGCCTCCGCCGCCACGACGACGAGGCCAGCGGTATCAACCACCGCGGCGTTGCCGAACGTGGAGCCAAAGAACATCATGACAAAGCCGACGAAACACCAGATGGTGAGGAATCCCAGTAGCATACCGGGATACTCGCGCGCCACGATCGTCTTGGGGTCGAAGAGCGGCGGCATGGACTGTGGAGACTGTGGTGGCTGCTGGGGTCTGGAAGCTTGGGACATGACACGCATCTCTTTCGCGAGGGCCAGCGCTGGCCAGATGGACGATGAGTACAGCATGCGGAACGGATCAATGGGAGAGAGCAGCGCCAGCTCGTTGTTCATCGAGACGTTGCGTGGACGCTGGGACCTCTCTGTTCCAGTATAACCCGTAGACAAAGCCTCGCGCGTGTCGGATCTGCGCGCCCGAGATGCGGACATCGCCCATCCTGATCCCAGCGCTGGTCCTGTTGTGCTTGCTCTGGGATCAGAATGGGCGATGATGTGTCACGCGCTACTCGGGATCACGTCCGGCGAGTGGCTCGATCATCGGACGCAGACGGATTTCCATGATACGCGAGCCTGCGCGCTGTGTCGCCATCAGTACAGCGGCGTCGGCGACGTCTTCAGGCTCCAGCATGCCTGAAACGGCGACCCCTTCCGCGGTGCGCCCCGTCCCGATGGCAAACTCAGTCTTCACGCCGCCAGGGCAGAGCACACCCACCTTGATGCCTCTGGGGCGCAGCTCGCGATCGAGCGCCTGCGTGAAGCCAACCTGCGCGAACTTCGTGGCGCAATAGACTGCCTCGCCAGGAAAGCCCATGACGCCCGCCATCGAGGAGACGTTGATGATGACGCCCGCGCCCTGCCGTGTCAGCACGGGAACAACGTAGCGCGTGAAGAGGAACGTGCTGCGCATGTTGGAGTCCATCATCGTATCGTAGTCGTCGGGCGATGTCTCTTCGAGCTGCTTGTAGATGCCCACGCCCGCATTATTCACGAGAATGTCGAGCTTGCCGAAATGGTCGAGCGCGGCCTGCGTGGCGCGGCTCGCTGTATCTTCATCGCGCACGTCACCTGTGACGAGCCGGCAGTTTCGCCCGAGGCGCTGAGCATCTTCGGCGAGCGCTTCGAGCCGCTGAGCGCGGCGCGCAACCACCACGAGATCAGCGCCCTCACGCATGAAGGCCTGCGCGATGGCGCGCCCAATGCCCGCGCTGGCGCCGGTGATCAGCGCCACCTGACCCTGCAGTCTGCCCGCGGCCGCGTTCGTCGCGGCGGTATTGGCCTCTGTCGCATCCGTTGTCATCATGTGCTCCTTGTTTCGCGGTTTCGCGCGCGCAGCGCCGTTGGGGCGATAGGGCTCCCCTACCCTTCTCTCCAGTAGGCTATCGCATAGAAGGGGTCGAGCGCCATAGTCCCTGCGAGGTTTCCACTCCGCTACTGAATCCACTCACCCATCCGCGCATAGTGGCGCCCTCGCGAAGAGAGGCGCGACACACGCGGACAGTGGTAGGCAGAGCGGAGGCAGAGCAAAGGACTGGTAGAGGTCTAAGAGCGTGTTTCGCAGTGGAATAACGGGGTGAGCCCTCCTCCTGGGCTAACATTCGAATCTCTGCGATCTGTGTTGTCGTTCCCGTTTTGGGGGATGAGCGCAGAATACGAACGATGTGTGCCGCTGGGCGCGCCTCAATGGCCCATCGGAGTATCGCGGCCCCTTGAGAGGTCGCCAGATAGTGGAGGAACGCGGTCATGAGAAAAGTGATTGTCCTTGAATTCATCACCCTTGATGGGGTCATACAAGCCGGAGGCGGGCCAGAGGAAGATACCAGTGGCGGCTTCGCGTATGGCGGGTGGGTAGCTCCCTATGCTGACGATGTTGCTGGAGAAGTCGTGAACAAGCAGATGAATATGCCGTTTGATCTGCTGTTAGGGCGCAAGACTTTTGAAATTTGGGCGTCGTATTGGCCGCACCATGCGGACATGTGGCCGCGCGTCAATCCAGCGACCAAGTACGTCGCCTCGCATACTATGACGTCTCACGAATGGCAGCCCTCCGTGTTTTTAGGCGGTGACATTGCGGAACAAGTCAGCAACCTCAAGCAGCAGCCAGGGCCGGATTTGCACGTGTACGGCAGTGCAAATCTCCTTCAGACGCTCATGAAGCATGATTTGGTCGATGCGTTCTGGCTCAAGATCTATCCGCTGACGCTCGGCAGTGGCAAACGGCTGTTTGCCGACGGCGCCATCCCGGCGGCGTTCAAGGTGGTGGAGAGCCAGGTCTCCCCAAGTGGCATCATTCTCGTGAATTACGAGCGCGCAGGCGAGGTGACCACTGGAAGTGTAGGGGGTTGAGTTAGCCAAAGAGGCGGCAATGCGAGGGCTGCGACGACTCTCGCATTGCACCTGCTTCGAGCCGATTGCGAGCCGATTGCGAGCCGATTGCGAGCCGATCATGCGCATTCCCGCATGCAGACCTTTCCTTCGGTAGACCCTTCAGTAGACAATGCCCCCACCAACGCGCTCCGCCGACGTCTGGCATGCGGAGATCAGGGTGAGAGAAGCCATTGGAGCCGTCCCACTCGGCGTCTCAGAGACATCGCCTGGATAGAGTGGCGCCATGCCGTACAGTGTAGGTCATGCCGCCCCTGCCCTTCACGGCAAAACACGCTCTAATAGAGATCTGGGTCACGATGGGCGCTGGATTGAAGATGACTTCCAGTGTAAAGCGAAGACCGGACCACATGTGTCCGGTCTTCACAAGGAGGGGAGGAGGAGATTTGGTGGAATTCTCTCTCTGTTTTTACGTTACGCCGTCACAGCGAACGCGGCCATCAGGTGTTCACCTGACAAGACGTACGGTGAACACCTGATTTTCTACGCTGAATTGCGTAGAAACGTCGCTTGGCGTCCTGCCTCGCGCACGCGCCTCAGTGCGCCTCAGTGCGCGCCTCAGTTCTGGCGCCCCGAGCCATACGCGCCGCCCTGCCCCAGCGAGCGAGTCTCTTCGAGCGCGACCACGACCCGGCTGATGTCTTCGGCCACCTCGGCCAGCAGGTGCGGCAGCCACTCTTCTGGATGGGGCTGATCGCTGCCGCGCAAGCGCCCACGACCAATCGCGGCATGCCCGCTGCGCCGATCCGCGCCGAACGCGCCTGTGCGCAATCCGCTCATCCCTTCTGGATTCCAGAGCGGCAGCTCCACCCGCTGCTGCAGCGTCAGCGCCTCGGCCTCCATGCTACTCTCGCCGAGCGAGAGGGCTATGCTAGGGCGCGTCTCCCCGGCGCGGCTGCTGTGCTCAGATGCGCGCAGCTTCAATGTGCGTGCGAGCTGTCGGAGGTTGAGGCTATCGAGCGAGACATGCTCCATAGGCAGGGTATAGGCGAGATCGAGAACCAGCGGTGGCACATTCTCTGTATGCAGGTGAGGGCAATCTTCATCTGGCTCGTGGAAGAAGTCGCACACACCCTCAGCGCCGTCGATGGAGAGAACACTATCGAGCGGTCCCCAGGCGAACGAGACGGTGCAGTTGGCCCGGCGCTCGGCTTCTTCGCACGGACCCGGATGCAGCGCGCAGGCGAACTCGCGCTCCATCGTCTGTGTATTGAGCCAGAACTCCGGGTGGGGTGATAGCCCTGTCGCCTCGATCGCGTTGAGGAACATGTCCGTGATGTCTTCGTAGGTGACCATGTGGCGCCCACTCCTCCTGCCCGCGTGAGACGTGAGATGGATGCGCGGGAGACAGACCAACCGTACTACGATCGCATCACTCGCGCCGCTGGACTCGCACCGCTGGGGTCGTCATGCGGGTCGTGCGCGACGACGCCTCAGACTCGCGATGTTCAGGGTATCATATCAAGGGGCTCTTACGCTTGTCAATTGAGCGGAATGCGTCTCAGTGGGCATCATTGCCGCGCCGACAGTGGCGCCGCATCCCTCCCGCTCACGAGCTTGCGCTCGCCACAATCTGGTATGCTGTGACGTGGCGACGACGTATGGCGCAGCGGTGACTGATCGCGCGCATCTGTGATGTCGGCGCGTAACGCATTCTGGGGTCACAGGGTGAGCGCCTGAGCGCGCTGGAGATCGCCTGCGACTGCGCCAGATACGCGAGCGGAGTGGAGATCAACGCATGCAATCTGCGGTACGTGGCGGCGTGATGGCGCTGCGGCTGTTGTGGATCATCAACATCGTCCTCGGCATCTATATTTCGTACATTGCGAAGAATCCTGGCGGCTGGACGCTGACCCACATGGCGACTGGCATCCTGATCGTGGCGCTGCTATGGTTCGTGGGCGTGGCGCAGGCGCTGACCAAGGCTGGCTCGATTGGTCTGACAGTCGCCACCTTCCTCGTCGGCCTGGCGCTGCCGATCATCGGCATGTCGCAGCTCGCCGTGCCTGATGGCGGCGGCCTGTATGCGATTCAGGGCGTGCACATCGTGCTGGCGATCGCCGCCATCGCGCTGGGTGAAGCCAGCGGTTCACGCTACCGCAAAGGCGTCGCCGCAGCCGCCTAACGGCTAATTCGCGCCTCGACCCATATCGATCAATATCACTGTACCCTCGGTTTCGCACTGCGAGCCGGGGGTGTTTTTCTGCCCATCTCATTCCACGCATCTATGTATTTATGCGTATTTCTTTTCGCTCGTTCGCAAACCGTTTCCGCTGCCATGGCGACGTGAGGGATCCATTGTCAGAGGAGTTACTGAATCTGCGTATGTTTGCTGTATTTGTGCACACATGCGTTGTTGTCGCTTTTCGGCGGCGCGGCAGCTACCTCACTCACTTGCGCTCGTACGCGCCTGGGGCCGCAGCGGGCGAGCGCAACAGCAACCGCTTCCCTTGGGAGCCGCATGCTCGTATATGCTGGCCCGAACAGGAGTCATCTACTTCGCCATGGACAACACTACTCCCAATCAGCCGCAGAATCCCAACTATCAGCAGAACCCTCAAAACCCGCAGTATCCTCCGTATCAGCCACCCGCGCCGGGCTACGGGCAGCAGCCCTATGGGCAGCCAACACCGTCATTCGGGCAGCAGCCGCCCGCTGGTGGAAACGGCGTCGTCGCGCGCGTGAACGCTTTTCGCCGCCAGCGCCCAATTCTTGCAGGCGTCGCCGCGCTGATCGCGTTGTGTGTCGTCTGTGCCGCCTGTGGTGGAATCGTCCAGGCAATCAATGGCGGAGGTAGCGCCGCTGGCTCACCCACGCAGGCAAGCGCTCCTACGAGTGGTCCAACAGCGACACCTGCACCAACAGCGACAAATACACCCACTCCCAAGTGGACAACAGTTCAGACATTCACAGGCAATGGCATCAAGAAGACTCAAACCTTCACCGTTCCGGACGACTGGAAACTGTTCTGGAGCTGCAAACCATCGTCGTTCTATGGCGGCTCCTACAATGTGATCGTTACGGTCTACAACTCAGACGGGTCCGTCTCTGATCTGGCCGTCAACACGATATGCAAGTCCGGCAATACTGGCGATTCGACGGAAGAACACAGTGGTGGGCAGATCTATCTAGACGTCAATAGCGAGGGATACTGGCAGCTTCAAGTACAAGAACAGAAATAGTCGCTGGGCCACTGCACACGAAGCCGCCGAGAACATCCTCTCCGGCGGCTTCGCTCGCGTC
>DASQSS010000139.1:0-4506 GCA_035642255.1 Ktedonobacterales bacterium
ACCGCTGGCCCCATGAAGCTCGTCCCACCGATCAGCAATATGCGCACTGCGCCCTCCCCTCTCTGTCTCGAAATGCCTTGATGCGGCGTTGCGATGCGCTCGCCCACACGGATGGCCATGCCTCTCAGCCATCCATGTAGGCGGCGCCATCGTTCGCGCTACTTCGACCGCGCCTTCCAATCCTCCAGTGGCAACACTTCATCCACGATGCCATACTCGCGCGCCATCTCCGCGGTCATGAAGAAGTCGCGCTCGGTGTCGTGGCGGATGCGTTCGAGTGGTTGGCCCGTGTGCAGCGCGACGATGTCGTTCATCACGTCGCGCGTGTGCAGCAGGTCGCGCGCGTGGATGTCGATGTCGGTGACCTGGCCGCCCAGGCCGCCCTGGAGCAGCGGCTGGTGCAGGTGGACTTTGGCATGCGGCAGCGCATAGCGCCGTCCCGGGTCGCCTGCCATGAGCAGAATCGTGCCGAAGCTGGCCGCCAGCCCGACACAGGTGGTGGCGACTGGGCAGCGCAGTGAGCGCATTGTGTCATAGATCGCCAGACCAGCGGTAATCACGCCACCGGGCGAGTTGATGTACATGTTGATCTCGCGGTCGGGACTCTCACTGGCGAGGAAGAGCAGCTCCGCGACGATCAGATTCGCGGCCTGGTCCTCGATCGGTCCGTTGACCATGATGATGCGCTCACGCAGCAATCGTGAGAAGAGATCGTAGGCGCGCTCGCCGCGTGTCCCATTCTCGATGACAGTTGGCACGATCAGGCTGGCGGCGGAAGCCTGCGACTGCGCCACTAGGTCAAAGTTGGTCATGCGATGGCTCCTTTACGCCTGGCGAACGAAATAGTAGATGATCGTATGCGAGACGTCACGCGCGCTCGGCGGCTGAATGGCGCCCGCGAGCAGCCATCCTTCCGCGCCGAGCGCGGTCATGCGCTCATCGTCGAGCGGCGCCTCTTCGCGCAGATCCACCGAAATGACCCGATACTCCCAGTGAACGCGATCGGTGACACGTTCGTAGACAATCGGCATCGGCAGCGAAAACGGTTGCGCGGGCGACGGATCAGACAGCGTGCGCGGCGCATACATCCAGAGCGACATGGAACGCTACTCCCTTCAGATGCGTGGGGCCAACGCCCCTCGATTCGGTCATGCTTGTACGATACGGGCGCGCGTCGTAGAATTGAAGGCAAATCCCATGCTCGTAGCATGCGTCGCGCGTAGCAGATGCTAAGAGCATATGTGGACAAACGCGGGCAAGCGTGGGTAGATGTAAGACGTCGGAGCGCTCGGTCGCGCATACGACTGAGGGAGGCGAGAGCATGGACGACCTGCAAGCGGCGGTCGGGGTGGTCATCCGGCGAGAGCGCCGCGAGCGCAGCCTGACGCTCAAAGACCTCGCCACCCGCGCCATTATCTCAGTGGTCTATCTGGGCGAGATCGAGCGTGGCAAGAAATATCCCTCACCGGTGACGCTGGAGCGCCTGGCCGAGGCGCTCGACCTGACCACGCCAGACCTGCTGGAACGCATCGCTATCGAGCTGCGCGGCGTGGAGCAGCCCATCGAGGCTCGCCGCATCGGCTTCATCGCGCCCGCGCGCGAGGACATCAGCAGCGCGCCAGCGCACACGGGCGGGCGCATCGTCAATTTGCTCTCCGCGTTGGTCGCATGAGCGACATGACCCCGTCAGACGATGCGCGCGCAGCCACGCCTGACCAGCCGGACGACCACCAAAACGACCATCCGGTTGACCAGAGCGAGCGATTGCAGAAATACCTCGCGCGATCTGGCGTCGCCTCACGCCGACATGCGGAGGAGCTGATCGTCGCGGGCGCCGTGACCGTGAACGGGCGGGTGGTGCGCGAGCTGGGTGTGCGCGTGGACCCCGACCATGATGCGGTACGCGTGCGCGGTGAGCGCGTGCGGCCAGCGCAGCGCATGGTCTATCTGCTGCTCAACAAGCCCGCTGGCGTCGTCACCACTGTCGATGACCCCGAAGGGCGCGAGACCGTGCTCGACCTGCTGCCGCCGCGCTGGCGCGAACAACGCGTCTACCCTGTGGGACGTCTTGACCAGTACACCGAGGGGCTGCTGCTGCTTACCAACGATGGCGCGCTGGCATTGCGCCTGACACATCCGCGCTATGCCCTGACCAAGGAGTATCAGGCGCTCGTGCGCGGGCGGCCAGACGCCGCGTCGCTAGAGCGCTTCGCAAGCGGCCTGATGTTGGAGGGCGAGAAGCGCCCGACAGCCTCTGCCCGAGCATGGCTGCTTGGCCCCGGCGAGGATGACCCGACGACGAGCTGGGTCGCGGCGGAGCTGCATGAGGGGCGCAATCGTCAGGTGCGGCGAATGTTTGATGCGCTGGGGCATCATGCGCTGCGCTTGCGACGCGTGCGGGTGGGGCCGCTCACCTTGGGCGATTTGCGCTCCGGCGAGGTTCGCCCACTGACAGAGTCCGAGCTTGCAGAGCTGCGCAAGGCGACAGCGGGTTGAGCGTCCCGCGCGAGCGAACGATCAGAGGAGGCGCAGAGAGCGCAATGTGGAGAGTCTATTCCGTGGGCTTTGGATTGATGGCCGTCGTGATGATGGTCGTTGGCGCCATTCTCTTCGTCGTGACGCTGGTGAACCCTGGTAGCGGAGGCTCGACGCCAGAGTGGGTCTGGCTCGTGCGTGCGCTCGTCGCCGTCGTGATGGGCGTTATTGCGGCGACGCTCTCCATCTCTGCCTGGCGTCAGGCCCAGCGCTCGCGGGTCTAGCGCGCTCAATCGCTACGGAACCAGCAGTGGCAGCGTAAACCAGAAGGTCGCACCCGCCTCAGGCCTGCTGTGGACGCCGACCTCGCCACCGTGCCGTTCCACGATCATCTTGCTGATGTAAAGCCCCAGACCCAGGCCCGCGCCCGATCCGCTCATCGCCTCGATGCCCTCGACCCGGTGAAAGCGCTCGAAGAGGCCAATTTGCTGCTCGCGCGAGATGCCCGGACCCTGATCAGTCACCTCCACACGCGCGACTGTCCCATCGTGAGTCACCTTGACGACGATTGGCCGATCACCCGGCGCGTAGCGCAACGCGTTGGTGAGGTAATTTGTCAACACCTGCCGCATGCGGTCGTCATCCGCCACCGTCATCACCGGGCCTCTGGGCAGGTCGAGCGTGATGACTCGCGTCGGCGCCGTCAGCAACAACTCCTGCGTCGTCTCGCGGGTCAGAGCGTTCAGATCACATGGAGCCATGCGGTAGGTCAGCTTGCCCGACGAGATGCGCGAGATGTCGAGGAGATCGCGCACGAGCCGCTCCTGACGCTCGGCTCCGGCAGTCGCATTTGAAAGCAGATGCACCAGGCGCGAGAGTGGTTGGCCGACGTTCGGGTCATCACCAAGTGTATTGAGCAGGTTTCGCGCTCGTCGCTCCGCAAGCTGAATGTTCGCCTTAACCGTCGTCAGCGGCGTGCGCAGCTCGTGTCCGGCGATGCCGATGAACTCATCCATGCGCCGGTTAGCTTCTTCCAGTGCGAGGGTGCGCGCCCGGGTGGCTTCACGCTCACGAAGCAGGCGCTCGCGCTCCAGCACCACCGCGCCAAGCCGAGCGACCGCCTCGGCGAGCTGCATTTCCTCGCCTGTGAAGTGGTGCGGGATGTTGCGTCCATCTTTGCCGCGCTCAAGGTAATCGAGTACGAGCAGACCTACCGGCCGCCCCTGCATCGACATCGGCGCGACGAGCGCGGTCGTTGTCTCATAGGGATTAGGCTGAGTGTTATAGGGCGGCTGCGTCACGTCGAGTACCACCGATTCACCCGCCAGCAGTTGTGCGAATGTCTCATGCGCCAGGGTGTCGCCCAGCTGTTGCTCCGGCCGATGCGCGCGGGTCTCGCGCCACTCGCGCTCCTGATCAGGCGTCAGGCCGACGATGGCGAGCTGGCGTAGGACGAGCCGCTCACCCTCGAGCGCGCTGATGGCTACCCGACTGCATCCCATCACGTTGCGCGTCAGCTCGGCCAGCCGCCAGGTAATCGAGTGCTCTGAGGTGACTTGACCATCGTCGCTTACTTCATCAGGAGCGCCAACGAGGGATTGCGTGATCGCGAGAAAGCCATCGAGCGCCTGGCGAGTGCGCTCGTGAAGACGCTGGCGCTCTGTGATGTCCATCAACGCCACGACCGCGCCAACAATCGCCCCCTCAGCGTCATAGATTGGCGAGGTGCTGTCGAGTACCGTGCGAATCTTGCCATCGAAGGCCTGGATGCGGATTTCTTCGCCAACGCTCTGCTCGCCTGTTGTCAGCGCGCGAGCGAGCGCCCACTCGTCGGGCTTGATGATTTCTCCGGTGTCAGGCCACCATCCCACATACGTTCCATACTCTTCGATGGATTGCAGCATCGGGGCATCCTCACCCCAGATTGCGCGGCCCATCGCATTGACTTCGGTAAACGCGCCCTTCGCGTCAGCGATGAAGACACCAATCGGTAGCACATCCAGGACAGCGCGTAGGCGCGCGTTGACCGCT
>DASQSS010000140.1:0-6358 GCA_035642255.1 Ktedonobacterales bacterium
ACCGCGCCGATCCACGAGGCGCTGCAGGCCAAAACCCTCCTGCCCGCGGAGCATCTAGTCGACACCGGCTACGTCGACGCGGAGCTCTTGCTGACGAGCCGCGTCCAGTTTCAGGTCGACCTGGTGGGTCCGACGCGCAAAGATTACAAGTGGCGTAACTATTCAGACAGATCCAGACTGGAGCAGGAGCGCGAGCGTTGGGTGGTAGCGTCATACCCATTCACGAATCGGCGTCAAACGCCACCAAATCGTCAATGGCTTGGCGCAGCCACCCGTAAAAGTCGTCGACCTCCGCTCGCTGTTCCCAACCCGGCGAAGCGAAGTCGTGGATGATGACGACCTTGCCGGTATCCTGGTCAAAGCAGGCGACATCGTCGGTATCCTGGCGCCGCGCGAACGGAACCAACGTTCGCGCCGGATAGCGTGTACGCACGCCTGCTAGTCGTGCGCGTAAGAGATCACCTTCCAGAATCCACCACGGTTCCAGATCGATCAGGCCCAGCGCGACGGTACGCAGAAACTGGTGTGGATAGCGAAACCCCTCGGGAAGTTCCAGGGAACGGAGCAAGTCAGCCATACTCGTCGCCTTTCCAGCCGCTGTGTGGTGCGCCGAATGGGTACTGCGTACAGGGTTCGGTAGCGGGTGCGCTGTGGCGCCGACTCAGGCGAGGGCCGGATAGAGTGGCGTGGCGGTAAAGAGCGTGCGGAGCGCGTCCAGGACGGACCCGCACTGCTTGCGGAGGGTGGAGAGGTAGCCTCTCAAGCGCGCGAACGCCTCCGCGCCCGCGTCGGAGCGGAAACAGCCGGCGATCTTCTGTTGGGTTTTGAGTAGGCGCAGGTCACGCTCGGCCTGGTTATTGTCGAAGGGAATCGTCAGGTCGTCGAGGAAGGCCAACACCTCCGCTTGCCCCAACCACAAGCGCTCGAGGAGATTGCGCACGGGCGATTGCTTGACGCGTCCCCGCTGGCGCAGGCGGCGTGGTGGAGGCGGATTGGCGGCCAACCCCAGCGCGAGGAGCTGTTCGTAGCGCGCAACCAGAGTGTCCCGCTGTGGCGTGGCCAGGCGCGCCTGGCCGTGTGCCCGCGCCTGCTCAGTCGCCGTGCGCATCGCCAGCAACAGCGCTTTAAGGTCCTTGGCCCAGGGCTGCTGGTACTGCTCCTCGACAAAGGTCAGTTCGCGCAGATGGTGGACGTTGCACAGCGCATGGCGGCAAGCGGTCTGCGCCTGGTAGGGCTTCCAGCCGTCGTGGACACTCACGCCGCGATAGTCCGGCAAGATGCCCACAGCGTCCGTCGCCTCACTGCCCCGCTTGGCGTGAATGGCATAGTGCGTCAGGCGCGCGGTACTCGCCACATGCGCCCAGGCCAGTCGCCCATTGCGGCGCACACCGGTCTCGTCGCTGTGCAGCACCGGCGCGTGGTGGAGCGCCACCTTGAGCGCCGCTTCGACCGGCTTGACCGCCTCGGCGCTCTGCTGCACCCACGCGACGAGCGTTCCCACCGAGAGCCGCGCGCCCGTCAGATCGGCCAGCAGGTCCCGCGCGCGGGCGTAGGGCACGAACTGCTGCGCCACCAGGTAGACCGCCAGCGCGCGCAACTGCGGTCCATATTGCGCTCGGCTAGGCGCCTCAACGGGAAACGCGCCGACGGTGACCTGCTGGCAGGCGGGACAACGGATGCTCAGCGCCTGGTGTTCGGTGATCTGCAGGCGGATCGGTGGCAGATCCTGCACCTGACGCCGCTCGCGCGCTACGACCTCTACGACCTCCGCTGCCGTAATCGGTTCCAACGAGGTCTGGCAGGTGGCGCACACGCTGGGACGATGTTCGATCACGACGTCGGGCTCGGCCACCAAGTGCAGTGTCTCTCCCCGATGGCCCAGTTGCCCGCCGGGCTTCTTGCCGCTCTTGCGCCGCAAGCTGCGGGTTCTCGGGAGCTGGCGTTTGAGCCCATCCGAGGAGGGTGGCTTGCTGCTGTTACGGCTATCTTTGCTCAGCCGCGCTTGGAGGTCCCGTATCTCAGCCAGCGCCGCCGTCAACTGCTCCCGCAGCGTGGCGTTCTCAGCTTGAAGTGCGGCGATTTGCTCCTGGTCCGTCATGCACCTATGCTACACTATCCTGCAACTCCGCCTGAATAGTTACCAAGTGGCAGGCCCAGGCGCAAACCGGGTTCGCCGCCAGTGATTTCCAGATCGACTGGCAGCGGCAGATAGCGACGTGTCCTGAAGGCAAGGCGAGCCTGAGCTGGACGCCAGCCATCGATCGCGGGCACAACCGGACGCTCCAGCGTGAGGTGATCAAGATCAAGTTCTCGTCGCGCGATTGCCGTGTGTGTCCAAGCCGGCCGCGCTGTACCACCGCACAACGTCACCAACGCCGCACGCTCACCGTCCGTTCCCAGGAGCAGCACCTTGCCTTGCAAGCAGCACGGCAGCGCGAAGGGACGCCGGACTTCCGCCAGGCCTATGCGCAGCGTGCGGGCATCGAGGGAACCCATTCGCAAGCGGTGCGCGTGATGGGCTTACGGCGCTCACGCTACATTGGATTGGCCAAAACACACCTGCAACATGTGAGTACTGCCGCAGCCATCAACGTCGTGCGCATCATCCGCTGGCGATTGGGGGTTCCCCACGCCAGCACGCGCCGCTCACCCTTCGTCCTGGCGATGAAAGCGGTTGCTTGACCACAATCGCTCTGAATTCGCCAGCAGTATCAAAAGTGAGGAAGAACCAGTTTTCGGGGAGTGTCATAGAGGCCACCATCGCGTGTACGGTCATCGCCTGTTACAGAATGTCCGATCTCCGCCACCCCTAATCGTCGCGGCCAGTTGCCATTCGCTATCATCTCTGTAAACCGCAGCCAGTGACGGCGTATCTGTACGGCAGGCAGATTGCGGGTGTACAGCGAGAGTTCCCTGCGTATCTGCCGCGTGCGCTGATGCTGTCTGCGTGAAGGTATCCGCTGACGGCGATCTTGGCGATCTGGTAGCGATCTTGTTGCGTAGGATGCTGCGCATTGGCTCGACATGGGTATGCGTGTCGGGCCAGCCAGCGATGATGGCGGTGATGAGGAGCGCACGCGTGAGAAGTGAACGACGTGCTTCAGGCCGTCCTAGGAGGCTCGATCTAGGGCGTTGGTTGGTACGTGGCTATGCATTGGCCACGTTCTTCCATGCCTTGACACTGCTGCGGAACCGCTCGCCGCGCGTCATTCCGACACTGAGACCCGTGACACCGCCACCGTCGTTACCGCATTTACCTGCGAAGGACGCGCCGCTCGTCACCTTTGCACAGGCACCGCTCGTCTCGGTGATCCTCCCTGCGCGCGATGAGGTGGAGAACATCGAAGGCTGTGTCGCCGCGCTTTTGCCACAGAGCGCGCATGGACGCCCCGTGGAGATTTGCGCAGTGGATGACGCATCGCGGGATGCGACTGGCGCGCTGCTCGACACGCTAGCGCAGCGGAATCCCGGACGCTTGCGGGTGCGCCATCTTCGGGAGTTGCCGCCTGGGTGGACCGGCAAACCGCACGCGATGCACGCCGCGACGCAACTCGCGGAGGGTGAATGGTTGCTCTTCACCGACGCGGACACCCGATGGCAGCCCGGCGCGGTGGAGGCGCTGGTCAACTATGCGGAAACACACGCTGTTGATTTGCTGACAGTGATGCCGCGTCAGATCCTGCCTTCGCCGATCGAGCGGGTCGTTGCGCCTGCTTTGGTGCAGACGCTGTTTCAGACCGCCTCACCCGTGGCGGTCAATTCCCCGAAGCGGCGCTCGGTAGCGCTGGCGAACGGGCAGTGCATCCTGCTACGGCGCTCGGTCTATACGGCGGTTGGCGGCTATGCGCGGCCTGAGTTACGTGACGTGATCCTCGACGATACCTCACTGGCGCGCGTGGTCAAGCGCGCAGGCTATCGCTTGCAGATGGCGGCGGGACATACGCTGCTCACCGTACGCATGTATCCGAGTGGGCCCGCCGCCTGGCATGGCTGGCGGCGCAACATCGGGGCGAGCTTCCGCGAGTATTCACGGCCGCTGGCGACGCTGTCTTTCGCGCTGTTCATCTTCCTCTCGGTGCTCCCCTACGGACTGACGCTGGTTGGGTTGTTGGAGTTGCTGGCGGGTAGGCGCGGCAATCGCAATAGAATCAACGGTGGAAACCAACGTGCACGACGTGGTTCTACGCTGCGCAGAGAACGGCGACTGAACGAGTCGCTGCTCACGGGAGCCTTCTCGCTGGGCGTGACGCTGAGTGGCTTCGCCTGGGCGGTCCGGACGCTGGAGCTGCCGCTGTGGTATACGCTTAGTCATCCCATCAGTCAGGCGTTGGAGCTAGCGCTGATGGGGCAAGCCTGGTGGCGGCGTATCCGTGGTGTCCCAATTACCTGGCGCGGGCGCGCCTACTCAGCCACCTCTGCCGGTCCCGCTTCGTCGTCGCCAGCGTCGTCACTGGCGCTGTCATCGTCGGCGGCAGCCAAAGCAGCCCAGTCCTCAGACACCTCTGCACCCTGAGCGATGCTATCCGCCTCTGAGCGTCCCACATCGCCGGTCGTTTGATGGTAGGCATCATCGGTCGCGATGCGGCTGTCAGACGCATGCCAGGTCGGTGGGATCCACCAGATGGCCGAGGCGTGTTGGGGTTCTCGTGGTGATGCGTCATCGTGCCGCGCCGTTTCCTCCATCTCCGCCTCTGTCTCTTCCATCTGCGCCAGCCAGGCATTCGTCAGCGCGGCGCGCTCCGCATCGATGGCGTCGTCCAGCAGATGCTGCACGGCAGCGAGCCCTTCGCGCGCGATAGGGGAGATCGTCCGGTCTACCAGGCCATTGAGCAGGTGCCAGAGCGAGCGGAGGAACGGCGCGCTTGCGGGATTGCCCCAGCTGCGATCGGTGGGAAAGACGCGAGCAAGGGGCGTGGGGTAGTCGAGTGGGAGCGGCGCGAAGCTGTTTGCCTCGCCACCCGCGATGGTCGCCGCGAGCAGAAGCAGCGCCAGACTGCGCTCGTCGAGTCGGGCCAAGCGCTGGACAGGCTGACGCCAGAGCCAGGCGGCGGCGAGCGCGGTTGCCTGATTTGGCAGTGGATAGTAGGCGCGCAGCACATCGTGGATGAAAATGGTCAGGCGGTCGACCTCAGTGTGTGCTGTGGCAAACGGCTGCCATAGCAGGTTGCGCCAATCGAAGTGGTTGACACGGCTGAGAACACGTGCGCGGACAGCTTGCCGATAGTGTTGCTGATGTGTCACCTCGCGCGTGGTTGATGGCAGTTCAATCGCACGCTGGTCACCGAGAATCATAGTTGCCCAACGCCGTACCTCCGCTGCATCAGCGTGTCCAGCCTCCACCGCGCTCTGGGAGAGACGCCGCGCTAGCGCCTGGAGATCGCGGGCGAGCCAGCGTTGCTGCCAGCGGCGCGCAAGGCCAGCGGTAAAGAACGCGGCGAGTGGCAGCGTCAACCCCAGCGTGAGCCAGACCGCCTGGTCGAGGCGTCCCTCGGCGCCGGCGAAGTACTCGCGCCGCTGCCATTGCGCGATCGTCACGGCGATGCTCTGCGCCATCATCCCAATAGCGACGAGCATCCCGCAGAACGCCCCGATGCGCAGGATGCGGTGCGGGAGCCGCTGGGACGCCTGCCAGCACGCGACACAGGCCCAGGCGATGAGGGTCAAGAGGTAGAGCTTACCGATCAGGTCATACAGCAGTGGGGCAGGAGCCATCCCAGGAGCGACGGGGAACCAGACGCCCTCGCGGAGCACCCAGGAGTCATGGGCGACGCTGGGCAGCAGCGCGAGCAGGGCTAGGAACACCCCGCCATTGATGAGCGCAACCCACTGAATGGTGACACGAAGGGATCTGCGCGGCGCGACAGGAGGCTCCGTTGGCGCACGCGGCCCGTGCGTCACATGCCAACGTAGCCGCTGCGGCGCAGCGCCACTGTTGGTGTCTGCTTCACCAGCCTCCCTCGCTCCTGATACGGCATTGACCGCGCCCGTGTTTCTTGAGGGCAATGGCCACAACTGGGTGGTGACGAGCAGTGCACCACTCATTCCCCACGCGACCACGAGGAAGTCGTAGAGCAGCAGCGCGCTGACCGAACCATACAGCGCGCCAGTGATCTGGCCCGACGCGTGACGCAGCGGCTGAGAGGCAACTGTGATCGCGCCCGCCAGCCAGAAGGTCAGTGCGAAGAGCGCGGTATGCCGATTCCGTTGACGCAAGAATGGTGTTGAGCGACAATTAGAACTACCGGCGGCGACAACTAGAATTGCCGGTCACTGGCTGCGTGAGAAAGTTGCAGCCAGTGACCTGGACGTGGCGTGCTTCTCCCAACGAGGAGGTCGCCATGAAGAAAGATGCCGAGGT
>DASQSS010000141.1:0-5988 GCA_035642255.1 Ktedonobacterales bacterium
GGCCCCGACACCAGCTCACCGATGTCACTTGAGACAGGCGCGGGACCGCTCGCAATCGAGCTGCTCTTTTCCGAGGGACGCCTCAGTTTCGCCTGGATGCGCCAACCCCTGCCAACCTTCCAATCTTGGAATGGTGACCGCGAAGCGCTGGCCGCAAGCCTGGGTCTGGCCGCAAGCGACCTCCACGCCGACTTGCCCATCGAGCGTGGATCAGCGGGCGTTCCATTCGTCTATATCCCTATCGCGAGCGAGCAGGCGCTGAACAGCGCGACTCCTGGGCCGGGGCTGGGCGCGGCGCTGCGTTATCCAGAGACTATCGCCAGCGCGTACCTGTTCGTTCCGCCCGACTTCCACAACGCACAACCTGTCTCGGCGCGCATGTTCGCTCCGGGTATGGGCATCGCGGAGGACGCGGCAACAGGTAGCGCGGCGGGACCGTTCGGCGCCTATCTCACGCAGCATGATCTTGCGCCATTCGATGATGGGCTGGCGCGCATCACAGTTGCGCAGGGGGTGCGGATGGGACGACCCAGCCGCCTTGTGGTCACAATTGAGCGGAACGAAGGCGAGATCAGCCGCGTGCGAGTCGGTGGAGAAGCCGTCCTGGTGGCGCAGGGAGACTTCTTCGCGCCGGAGAGCGTCACGCCAGACGAAACAGCATAGTCGCGCGCCGCCCGCTCGGCCAGCCGTACGAGCGACGCGGCGTCATCAGGCGTCATCATAGGGAGATTTTCGCGTGGAGATTTCGCGCGCGTTAGCCACTATACCAGCGTTGGAGGTCACCGGAGCCGACGATGGCGAGATCACCTCCGTCGTCTACAGCTCCGCTGACGTCACGCCAGGCGCCTGTTTTGTCGCCATTCGAGGCAAATGGCGCGACGGCCATGACTTCATTCCAGAGGCGCTGGCGCGAGGCGCCCGCATGGTCGTCGGCGATGACGTCGTCCCAGCGAACTTCCCCACCGACCGACTGTATATCCGCGTCGCCGATTCCCGGCGCGAGCTGGGCGCGTTGGCGGCGGCGCTGGCGGGTCAGCCCTCAGCGCGCATGGCGATTATTGGCGTGACTGGCACAGACGGCAAGACCACCACCACCAATCTGATCGACGCGATTCTTGAGGCCGGCGGCATGCGCACCGGCCTGATGAGCACGGTGGACTTCAAGGCGGGCGGCGCGCGTATCCAGAATAACTCACGCTTCACCACGCTGGAAGCGCCGGAGGTGCAAGCGCTGCTGGCGCAGATGGCTGCGGCAGGTACACAATGCGCAGTAGTAGAGACAACATCGAGCGGACTGGCGCTCCATCGGGTCCACGGTGTCAATTATGATGTCGCCGTCGTGACCAATATCACCTCGGAACATCTGGAGCTTCACGGCACGAAGGAAGCCTATTGGCGGGCGAAGGCAATGCTATTCGAGGCGATCGACCCTGACACGAGCAAGCCGCTGATGCCAGCGCCGCCAAAGGCCTGTGTATTGAACGCTGACGACAGCTCATATGACTTCCTGCGTAGCTTCTGCCGCGCGCGAACTCTGAGCTACGCCATTGATGCCCCCGCCGACATTCGCGCCGAGCGCGTCGAGCTACGCGCCGACGGCACACGCTTCGACGTTCGCCTGCCTGACGGCTCCGTCTTTGCGGTCGAGACGCCGCTCGTCGCCAGCTACAACATCTCGAACTGCCTGGCCGCTATCAGCGTCGGCTATCTCTTTGGCGTGCCTTCCGAGCGCATGGCGCATGCGCTGGCAGTCTTTCCAGGCGTTCCCGGAAGGATGGAGCGCATCGAGATGGGACAGCCCTTCACGGTCGTCGTGGATTACGCTCACACCGCTGACAGCCTGGAGAAAGTGTTGCGTGTCCTTCGTCCGCTCACCCGGGGACGGCTCATCGCGGTGTTTGGCTCAGCGGGCGAGCGAGATCACGTCAAGCGTCCGGCAATGGGCGCCGTCGCCGCTCGGCTCGCGGACTTCTCGATCATTACCGACGAAGACCCACGCGAGGAAGACGCCGCCACTATCCTCCGTGAGATCGCGGCTGGCGCGGAGAGCGCTGGGGCGCGAGAGGGCGAGCAATTTCTCTGTATAGTAAATCGGCGTACGGGAATCGGCGCCGCCTTTGCGCGGGCACGGGAAGGCGACACGGTCTTGTTGGCTGGCAAAGGCCATGAGCAGAGTATCATCATCGGCAAGGATAAATTGCCCTGGGATGACCGTAAAGTCGCACGCGATGCGTTGACCAAGTTAGGCTATACAGGCGCTAGCGCGTCGACGCTAGCATAGGAACATGCTCATGAATCGCTTGCCTGCTTTACATCACTCCCAGCAGCCGTTACCTGCCAAAAATCGACGCCGTTCTATGTGGTATGGGGGCTGTGCGCTCGGGCGCGCAGTGGCTGAGGAACGATGAGCGGGGAATCTTCTATGAACGTCAACCTTCTCAGCGCCTTCGCCATCGCGGTCATCGCGAGCGCAATCATCAGTCTGCTCGCGTTGCAGATATTTCCCTGGTTCCGCAGTGGCGAGCGCAAGCCAGGCAATTTCAAGCCTGACCAATCAACTGGGAGCGGAACGTATCAGATCGAGGTCCGGCGCGGACGCCGCAAACCGAAAGTCGTGCGTCCACGCTCTAGCGAACTGCCGCTGATCGGTGGCGCCGCGATGCTGCTGGGCATCGTGATCGCCTGTGTCGTCGGCGGCATGCTGATTGGCCTCAATAGCAACCAATGGCTGTTGCTCGAAATTATCCTGCTGGCCACCGTGGGCTACGGACTCGTCGGCTTCATTGACGATGCGCGCAAGGTCTATAATGGTGTCGGTATTTCGGAGCTGCAAAAGGGGATCGGCGTGGTGCTGGTCTCCGGCGCCACCGCGGCCCTGCTCAATCGCCTCATCACCTCAAAGGATGTCACGACCCGGCTCGCCTACCCTCCCTACACCCAGGCGCCGCTCATCGGCTCAGTGCTGGTGAAGCAGCCGCATGCCTGGCTGGTCTTTTTCATTGTGATGACGATCGTCATCGCGAGCAGCACAGCCCTCGCGGTTGACTTCAGCGACGGCGTGGATGGCCTCACCGGCGGACTGCTCCTGAGCGCCGGGCTCTCCTACGCCGCCATACTGCTCGACGAAGGTGGACCGCAGCGCTTGCCGCTGATCATCGGGGCGCTTGCCCTGGCTGGCGCGGCGCTGGGCTACTTGCCCTTCAATTGGCCGTCCTCCTGGCGCGGCGGACGGAATCCAACGGGCAAGCGCCTGGCGAAGCTCATCATGGGCGACACTGGCTCGCTTGCGCTTGGAGGCATGCTGGCGATCATCGCGATCGTCGGTCGTCAAGAACTGTTGCTCGTCGTCATCGGCGGCGCATTCGTGCTCGAGGGCCTCTCCGCGCTCATCTCGGCGCGCATCCTAGTCAAGTTCTATCGCCGCTTTCTCTTCGTCGAGCGCTTTGGCGCCAGCCGTGGCTTCCCGCACACCGAGTTCCCGCTGCCTTTCCTGGCGACGCCGATGCATTATCACTATGACCTGCTCAGCGTAGACAAGCGACGGCTAGTCTATGGCGCGTGGGCGCTCGGAGCGGGACTCGGAGTGCTCGGCGTCGCTACAGCGGCTGGCCCCTTCACCTGGGAACGCTACCTGGGTCGTCTCGTCGCGTTGGTCATTCTCCTTCTGGTCTGGCAGGCAGGTCCGTGGACCAAAGCGTTCTTCATCGGCCTGGAGCCAGTGAATCGCGCTCAGCCCACGGCGCAGCGCCACCTGACCCTCTACCATGGCGCGCCATTCCGACTCTTTGGTGTGCCGATGTACCGCCGCATTGACAGCTCAAACATCACCGCGCAAGCTCTTACCGAACCTTCTGAGCGACTGATGCTCTGGCAGCGACTGAGCGTCTTCGATGCGCGCGCGCTGCTTGGATTCTTCTGTTACCGCGAAGGGGACTTCGAGGACGCGCATCGCATTTGGGACCGCATGCCAGATGTCAACATCGAGGTGCGCCCCGACATCAAGGCGCTCATCGGCGATGTCGCGCACCGGATCGGAGTCGCTAAGAGCAGCTCCCCTGCGGTAGGCAGCGGCGACAGATTGGCGAGCGATAACCCGGGCGCCAGCGCATGGCGCGCTCCAACGCCACCCGCCACCTATCAGCCAACGCCGCGCCTGCAGCCGCTCGATGGCGGCCCACAGGCTCCAGCGGCCCCCTCGGGCGCCGAAGGGATGTTCTGGCAGGCAAGCCGCTGGGCTGAGGCGAACGGGATGCATGCGTCACCGCCAACGTATCGCGATCCCGGGCAAACCTACCCACCGGCGCCGGGCTATCCTCCCGAATTAGATGCGCGTCCCGCGCCCGCCGACGATACCCTCGACGATACCCTCACGGAAGTCGGCAGGACACGCCCGATTGTCAATCAGCGGACCACGGATACCGATGCGATGGTAGCCAATACCTCGTCACCAAGTGCGCAACATCCCAGCGAGACGGGCGACCTCTAGCCTGTCAGGTGAGTCGGGTCCGGGCGTGGTATACTCTGACGTCTTCGTGTCGCGACCATGTCGGTAAGCGAAGGCATATCACGAGTTCATTACCACCATCACCACGCGCGACCACTGCGCGTGTTACGAGTCACCCGCCTGATATCAGGCGATGGAGCGCGTTTCATGGCACTCACCGTAGGCATTATCGGCCTTCCGCTCTCTGGCAAGACAACGCTATTCAATGCGCTCACCAGCGCTGGAGCGCAGATCTCTGGCTACCCTACCAGCACCGTGCAGGCGAATCGCGCAGTGGTGCAAGTGCCAGATGAACGGCTCGACCGCCTCGCCGAGATCTTTCATCCGCGCAAGGTCGTGCCGACGACGGTCGAATTCGTGGATGTCGCTGGACTGGGTCAGGCAGCCGACCATGAACGACGGGAGGGCCTCTCCGCCGAATTCATTGGCCACATCCGCAATGCCGACGCGCTGGCGGTGGTGCTGCGCCTGTTCGACAATCCGCAGGCGCCACATCCCGCTGGCAGCATTGATCCACTGCGTGACCTCGACGACCTGATGGCGGAGCTGGCGATCACTGACCTCGCGACTATAGACAAGCGCATCGAGACTACCGCCCGCAAAGCGAAGTCTGGCGACAAGAAATTCGCTGAAGAACTCGACTTCCTCAAGCGGCTGCGCGACCACCTGAACGAAGGTCGCCCCGCATCGGAGCTGACCTTCACCGCGCCAGAGGATGTCATCCTGCGCGAGCTCTTCCTGCTGACTGTCAAGCCGCGCCTGTATGTCGCCAATGTGGGCGAAGACACGCTCGCGGGCGCCGCAGCCCTGCTGGCAGGCGACGCCAATGCTCCTACCCCAGCCGCAGGCAGTGAACTGGCGCACGTCGCGGCCCTTGCTGAGCGCGCCTCAGCGGACGGCGCTGAACTGGTCGCCGTCTCGGCCCGGCTGGAAGCCGAGCTTGGTGAGCTTCCCGCGGAGGACGCCACTGAGTATCTGGCATCGCTTGGGCTGCCCGCGCTTGGCGCTGACCGTGTCATTCAGGTTGGCTACACGACACTTAACCTCATCTCGTTCCTGACCGCTGGCGAGGATGAAGTGAGAGCCTGGACAGTCACACGCGGATCGAAAGCGCCGACCGCCGCCGGAAAGATCCATACGGACTTCGAGAAGGGCTTCATTCGCGCGGAAGTCGTCAGCTATGATGACCTTCTCGCTAACGGCGGCTCGATGAAAACCGCAAAAGAGCACGGCCATGTGCGCCTGGAAGGCAAAGACTACGTCGTGCGCGACGGAGATATCATCGAGTTCCGCTTCAACGTCTCGAAGTAAGCCGCCAGCGCGGCGCGCTAGCTCGCCAGCTGATAGAGCCGGACATTACTGAATGAGCCAGCGCCATCAGTGCAGATAGCCGTCCATCCCTTGCTAAAGGCGGTATTTGTCACAGAAGCGTACGCTTGCCCGTTGATGTACGGAGTGAGGCTCGTTCCATTGAACATCAGGCC
>DASQSS010000142.1:0-15285 GCA_035642255.1 Ktedonobacterales bacterium
CCGCGACTTTACGTGGCATTCGCTCTCCCCTGTCTGAGTCGTAGCGGCATCCACAGGCGAGCGACTGGAGCTTGCCGTCTGCGTCGCTACACCTCATTTACCCCGACATTCATCCCGACATTCACCCCTCACGCGAGCATAACATAACGGTGCGATTGGCGCGATACGTGAATCGGGGTAGCGCAGGGCGAGATGGACAGCACACCAGAACGGCAGACAGAACGCCTGCCTGGCAGCGTAGCCTCGCTTCTTCGCGCCTCCATGAATATGACGCCCTGTTCGCTGATTACCACGCAAAGTGGGTAGCGACAGGGCGCTTTCGCGCGGGCACGGTCAAGGGAGAGAGATCAGCGATGGGAAAGGCGCTACGATAGGCGTAGCGGCCAGCGTGCGGCGGAATGTCTCGAGGGGCCGCTGGCCGTGCTCGCGCAGATAGTCGCAGATAGGCGTTGATGGCGCTTGACATGCGCTCGGGTGCGAGGAAGCATGGGTCGCCGGGGTCGATCAGGGTGGCGTGTGCGGGCACGCTGTCCACCGCAGCCAGCAGCGTGTCGTGGTCGTAGGTGCGGCGTCTTCGCGCCAGCCAGCTGCCGTGGAGCACCGCCACTCCAACGACGACCGTCGCGATGACAAGGAATACCAACGGCCTGTAGCCCTTCGACTACGCGGGCGTTTTCAACACCGCGCGTCCAGGCCCTCCTCTGATCATTTCCACTGATGCGCGCCGACCGCTGATTCTATACAGTGTCGTCTGGGAGGTCATACCGGAGTCAGCGCTGCGCAGGCGCGCTCACCACTGCGCATATTCCGCGCGCAAGCGCAGAACGAGCGCCCGCACCCGCATACGAGGGCCAATGCTGAAAATCATGCGGCGTGGGAACGCGTCATGCTCTTGGGAAGTCCCGATTGGTTCAAAACTCCAGCGGATGACAGTGTAGTCAGGAGACGTCGCGATGGTAGCAGACAACCAGACTGGCCAGCGAATTCCCGGATATTGCGCGCTGTGCGTCTCGCGATGTGGCTCAGTCGCCGTCGTTGAGAAGGGCCGCTTTGTCGCCCTGGAGCCGGATCCATCGCACCCGACTGGGGGAGCGCTCTGTGCGAAAGGGCGAGCGGCTCCGGAACTCGTCTATCATACGGAGCGATTGCTCCATCCGCTGAAACGAACCAGGCCAAAGGGCGACCCCAACCCGGGATGGCAGCGTATCAGTTGGGATGAAGCGCTTGATTTGACAGCCGCCAAGCTGCGCACAATCGCTGAAGAGTCTGGTCCAGAGAGCGTCGTGTTCAGCGCGGCCTCCCCGTCTACTTCCGCATCAGACGATTCGATGATCTGGATCCAGCGTCTGATGAACGCGTTTGGTAGTCCGAACCTGTGCGGAGCGATGGAACTGTGCGGGTGGGGGCGATTCTTCGCCACGCAGTTCACGTTCGGCGCTTCTGTCCCTGGCGCCTATATGCCAGACCTCGAACGCGCTGGCTGCATCCTGTTTTGGGGCTACAACCCAAACCTCGCCCGGCTTGCCCACGCCACTGCCACCACTGCGGCGCTTAAGCGGGGCGCGCGTTTGATAGTCGTGGACCCGCGCCGCGCTGGGCCAGCGAACAAGGCGGATATCTGGCTGCGCGTGCGGCCGGGCACTGACGGCGCGCTGGCGCTTGGCATTGCCCATGTCATGATCGAGCGCGGCTGGTTTGATCGCGACTTCATCCGCGACTGGACGAATGGCCCCCTCCTGGTGCGTACGGACAACGGCCGTTTGCTGACCCAGAACGATCTCGATGCTCAGAGCAGCGCCCGCCAGTATGTAGCCTGGAGCGAGGCGATGGGTCGTCCGATCGCCTACGATCCAGCCACCGGCAGCTACGAAGGAATCCACCCTGAGCCGGCCATTGCTGGCACATTTGCGGTCGAGACTGGACAGGGCAGCGTGGTCTGTCGGCCCGCCTTCGACCTCGCGACCGACCTCTGCCAGCGTTACGATCCAGCGGTGGTGGAGGCGATCTGTGGCATCGACCGCAGCCAGATAGAAGCTGCCGCCAGGATGCTCTGGGAAGCGCGGCCTGTCGCGTACTATGCCTGGAGTGGCGTCGAGATGCAGTCAGGTTCCACTCAGATTGCCCGCGCGATTGCGATGCTCTATGCGCTGACCGGTAGCCTGGACGGACCAGGTGGCAACGTGCTGTTTCCAATGATACCAGGTGAAGACGCGTCCGGCGGAGTGATGCTGGCGCCCGAGCAGCGCACCCGTACTCTTGGCCTGTCGGAGCGACCATTGGGCCCGTCCCGAGCGCAGCACGTGACCTCGGATGAGGTATACCGGGCAATTCTGGAGCAGCGTCCCTACCCTGTGCGAGGGCTCGTTGGGTTCGGCGCCAATCTGCTCATCGCCCACGCAGATGGTCGGCGCGGGCGTGAGGCCCTGGCGGCCCTTGACTTCTATGTCCATGCTGATCTGTTCATGAACCCGACAGCGGAGTTGGCTGATGTTGTGCTCCCGGTGGCCAGTTGCTTTGAGACCGAGGCGCTCAAGATCGGCTTTGAGGGGAGTGCGAAAGCCCAGTCGCTCATACAGCTGCGGCCATGCATCGTCCAGCCTCGTGGCGAGGCCCGTTCCGACACCGAGATCATCTTCGACCTGGCGCGGCGCCTTGGTCTTGGCGCGCAATTCTGGGATGGTGACATCGAGGCCGCCTACCGCTATCGACTCGCCCCATCCGGCATTTCGCTCGATCAGCTGCGTGAGAACCCGAGCGGAGTGCGACTACCGCTCCAGACCCAGTACCGCAAGTTCGCAATGCGGCAGGACGGCGTCTCCCAGGGGTTCGCCACGCCAACACGAAAGATCGAACTCTATTCCGAAACCCTGCTGCAACATGGCTACCCGCCACTACCCGAATATGTGGCGCCCCTGATGAGTCCATCGTCGCGACCGGACTTGGTCGAGCGTTATCCGTTGATCCTCACCTGCGCCAAGCATACGCTATTTTGTGAGAGCCAGCATCGGGAGTTACCACGCTTGCGGCGGCTCGCTCTCGATCCCGAGGTCGAGCTACACCCGTCGGCTGCTGACAAGCGCGGCATCGGCCCTGGCGACTGGGTATATATTGAAACCCCGAGAGGGAAGGTGCGGGCGCGGGCAAAGATGAACGACATGCTCGAGCCCAATGTCGTCTGTGGCCAGCACGGCTGGTGGCAAGCCAGCGCGGACATCGGCGCGCCCGGCTATGATCCATTTAGTCCGGACGGAGCGAATTTCAACCTTATCATCGACGCCGATGCGATCGACCCGGTCAGCGGCTCGGTCCCGCATCGCGCCTACCTGTGCCAGCTTCGCCGCGCGGATTGAGGATTGTGGCAGTGGTGGCGCTGCTGCGCCTGGCTACCGCTCCGCATTGATGCCAGGGGAACGACCCGGGTGAGTCGCTCAGGCGCCTGGGCGAACGGCGCCGCAGACGGTACTCAGCTCTACTCTATCCTCTACTCTATCCATGTGCGTGTCGGGCTGGTCTGCGCACGGCGCGGCGCGCTGTATATCGCGAAATCGCGCAACGATGTCCAGGGCAACAACGGGCTCAGCTGGCCCGACAACACGTGAGGAGACGCGCTGGCTGTCCTTCGCGCCGCGAGCATCCCCACGTGTTCCGATGTCGCCCATGTCGCCCATGTCGCCCAGCTGGGGTAACATCGGAAGTGCTCGGTTCAAAACGAGAATAACACATCTCGGCTGATTCGTCAGACAGGCCCTAAAGGCTGTACGAGAAGGCTTCCCATCGGGGTTCAAGCGACACGCCGGTAATGGAAGGCCGGCTGGACCTGCTCGTGCGCAAGGCGTTTGAGCATCACACGCACCATGCTCAGGTAGACCCAGGCCTCGCTGGTGACGGGCAGGAATTCGTAGTCCTTGCTCATCCGCCGGTTGCGCCCGATCCATGCGATTGTGCGCTCCACAATCCAACGGTGCGGCGCGGGCTGGAAGCCCGGCAGCCGTGGCGGCGGCTCCTGGCCCTCACGCAGCCACTGCCCCCGTCCACCGCCGGGCCGCGCAACGATCTGCAGGCGCCAGCCCAAGGTCTGCCAGACCCACGTCTGCAATGGCCCCAGATAGGCGCTATCGGCCCAGATCAGCTCCAGACGCGGCAACGCGTCCGCCAGCGGCAGCAGGAGCCAGGGGGCGGCTGCGCGGTCCTGAATGTCGGCAGGAGAGACCACCACGCGCAGCACCAAACCGAGGGTATCGACGAGCAGGTGGCGTTTGCGCCCGGAGAGCTTCTTGGCCCCGTCGTACCCATGCGGTCCACCGCGCTCAGTGGTCTTGACCGACTGACTATCGAGGATGGCGGCACTCGGCGTGGGCTGGCGTCCGAGCTGCCGCCGCAGCCACTCGCGCAGCGTGTGGTGGATCCACTCCCAGGTCCCGTCCAGCCGCCAGGCGCGCCAGTAGGTGTAGACGGTGGACCAGGGGCCGTACTCCCGAGGGAGCATGCGCCACTGGCAGCCGCTGCGCAGCACGTGGAAGATGCCATTGAGGATCCGGCGCAGGTCGACGCTGCGTGGGCGTCCTCCGGGCTTGGGCGGTGGTAGCAAGGGGGCGAGAACGGCCCATTCGTGGTCGCTCAGATCCGAGGGGTAGGGCGGGGAGGCAGTCGGAGGAGCCATGGCACACACCTCCTGGTGGTGAGCAACTCTCTCCTACACTACCCCATGGGGTCGATTCCCCCCGCCGCCTCAGCACGCTTGATACCGACGTCAACCCGGTCCTAAAGCCTTCTCGTACAGCCTTTAGAGCTGGCTGACGTATTGCTGGCACACCTGCGTCAGGTAGCCCTGCTGCGTGGTGAACGATGATCCCTGCACATTGAAGTTGGAGCACGTAAAGAAGATCTTGCCGTAGATCACCTGCAAGGCCGCCATCTTGAGCGGTGGCTGGATGAGAACGCTAGTGACGAACTGAGCGGCGTCGCCGACTCCGGAGACCGCCGCCGTAGTCATCGTAACGTTCGAGGATTGCGGTAGCTGCTTGTCGGCGACGGCGAAGACCGCCTGTGGATTGCTGACATCGATGACTGTCGCCGGGAATACGACGCTGACCACGGCGTGAAACGGCTTGTACTCGTAGTTGCATGAGCCGCCGCCACTCGCGGGCGCGTCCACACGGATCGTCGTCGCGGGCGTTGGCGGATGCATGAACTGATTCGCCTGTGCTACTGTCATAATGTTCTGGCAGAAGGCGACCGTGATCTTCGGAATCGCTGTGGGTTTGGGCCTGGGGGTCGCCGAGGGAGCCGCCGTCACCGTTGGCGCTCCCCCTGCGCCAGCACCACCACCGCCGCCACCGCTGCTGCATGCGGCCACACCCAGCGAGACGCAGAGCAAAAGCGCCATCAGCGCGTGTATCTGGAAACGTTTCATAGACCCCTCCCCCGATTGTGAAAGCCACGCTCCAGCCTGACCTGAGGACGCGCGACATCAGATCTCCAGGTTCTTCTGATGTGGCGAGCTATGGCGCCACTCCTTCCCTGTGAGATCAAGTGTGCCTGGCTCCGGCGCCAGACGCCACCGAAAATCCGTAAGAATATTCCGTAAGAATATTCGGAAGAATCCCCGTGGCAGGGTGCTAGAATGGGGAAACGATTATGTGATGCGCGGCTCCTGGAGAGGTTCATGCCAGCGACAGGCGCTTACACTTTCGGCGAACTCCTCAGACGCTATCGCCGCTCGCGCCGTCTCACACAGGCGGAGCTGGCCGAGCGCGCAGGCATTAGCGCAGATACGATTAGTCTCCTGGAGCGCGGGCTGACCCAGACGCCACAGAAGGCGACGACTGAGCTGCTCAGCGCGGCGCTCGCGCTCGCTCCCAGCGATGCGGCGGCGTTCGCCCTGGCGGCCCACCACGCGCGGCGCTCCGCTGGCGTCGACACGGGCGATCCCGATGGCGCGCAGGCTGAATCTACGCCCGAGAGCGCCCTGCCTGTCCCGCTTACCCTGCTGATTGGCCGCGAGCGCGAGCTTGCTACGCTCATCGCGCTGCTCGGTCGACCCCACACGCGGCTGCTCACGCTCACCGGGCCCGCTGGTGTGGGCAAGACCCGCCTAGCGCTGGAGGTGGCGGCGTTGCTGCGGCGCGCGCAAGAACGAGAAGTCGTCTGGGTCAATCTCATCTCCGTACAGGAGCCAGCGCGCGTGCTGCCAGCCATCGCGCAGACGTTGGGCGTCCGTGAGCAGGGTGGCCTTTCGTTGCGCGGCACGCTGATACGGGCGCTGCGTGACCGGCGGCGCGTCCTCCTGCTGGACAATTTCGAGCAGGTGTTGCCGGCAGCTCGCGATGTACTCGATCTGCTGATCGCTTGCCCCTGTCTCAGCGCTCTGGTGACGAGTCGCGCGCCCCTGAACGTGCGGGGCGAGCGCTGCTTTCCCGTCGCGCCACTGACGCTGCCTGATCTGAGTCGGCTTCCCGCCGCCGAAGACTTGCGCGCGATTCCAAGTGTCGCGCTGTACCTGGAGCGCGTCAGCGATGAGTGGCAGACGGAGCCGACCGCGAACGCCGAGTCATGGCGCCAGGTTGCGGATATCTGCGTTCAGATGGATGGTCTGCCACTGGCCATTGAACTGGCGGCGGCGCGTGTCCGTCGACTGGGCCTGTCACAGACGCATGCCAGGTTGACGCAGCCTGGCTTCCTCGGCGCGCTCGGCGAAGGCGCGCAGGATCTGCCCGATCACCAGCGCGCGATGCGCTCGACAATCGCCTGGAGCTACGATCTCCTCGGCGCGGAAGAGCGGCGGCTATTTCGTTGGTTCGGCGTGTTCAGAGGGGGTGCGCAGATCGAGGCAATCGAAGCGGTGACAGGGCTGGCAGACGACGAGTTGCTCACGAGCCTCGCTGCGCTGCTGGACGCCAGCCTGCTTCAATGCGACGACCGCGAGGGGGCGCGCCGCTATTCACAGCTCGTGACACTGCGCGCCTATGCCGAGGAGCAGTTGCGCGCGGCAAGCGAGTGGGAGGAGGCGCGGCGGCGACACGCAGCGTATTGCCTGACGCAGACAGATGCGCTCTTGTCACAGCCGCCGAACGAGTCGGAGCGCCAGATAGCGCGCGTGGATGCGGACTACGAGAATGTGCGCACGGCGCTTGGCTGGTCGCTGGAGGTCGGCGAGATCACCTTGGGGCTGCGGATGGTGGCGGCGCTGCGGCACTTCTGGTTCGTGCATTCACACTATCTGGAGGGGCTGGACTGGCTGGAGCGTATCCTTGCGCGGACGCCGACCCCGACCACCGATGAGGAGCGGGCGCTGCTAGCCGAAGCCTGGACAGGCGTGATGGCGCTATCGCACCGTCTGGATCAGTTCGAGCGCGCGCGTGACGCTGGCGAGCGGGCGCTGGCGCTCTGGCGGGCGGTAGGGAATACCGCGAAGATTGCCTGGGCGCTAAGTAATCTCTCGAATCCCGTCGCGGCTTTGCGCGACTATACTCGCGCGGTTGCGCTCTGTGAGGAGTGTCTGCGTCTCCAGCGCGACATCGGAGCGCGCGCTGATATGGTTGTCCCCCTGCACAACCTGGGCGAGCTGCGCTTCACGCTGGGTGAGCCGCGAGCGGCCTTGGCGCTTTATGAGGAGAGCCTGGCCCTCAGCCGTGAGGCTGGCGAGAGTGACTGGGCCCGCGCGCTGACCTGGAATAATATCGGCGAAGTCTATCTCTTTCTGGATGAGCCAGCGCGCGTGATCGCGGTCAGCGAGCCGAGCTATCAGCTCTTCACGGAGAAAGGCGATACCTTTGGCGCCGCCATCTGCGCCTTCACACTGGGACGCGTCTTGTGGCGCAGCGGCGCCGCTGAGGCGGCGAGCGCGCATCTGGCTGAGGCTGAGCGGCTCTTTGGCGCGCTTGGCAATCTCGTCATGGTGGCGCGCATACGTTGTGTGCGCGCCAGCCTCGCGCTAGAGCGCGCTGACCTCGATACGGCGCAGGATGATCTCGCCGAGGCGTTCGAGGCGCTCGCTGGCCAGGCGCGTGAGGGGGTATGGATCTGGCAGGTGATCGAACGTGTCGCGACCTTCCTCAGGCTGCGCGGCGAGACGGAGCAAGCGGCGCGCCTCTACGCCGCCGCAGTCGCGCGCCATGATGCGACGCCGGGGCCGCTGGACCCGGCCGAACGTGACCTGTGCGAGCGCGATCTGGCCTGCCTGCGCGCCACCCTGACGGAGCCTGTCCTGGCGGCCTGCCTCGCCGAAGGGCAGGCCCTCGCACCCGACGTGGCGATCACGCTGGCTCGCGCCGCCGTAGCTTCCCATGATGGGTAGCAGGCGGGCGCGGCGCCGCGAGCAAAGTGCGGCTCTTCGAGCTCCACCATCGAGCTGAAATGACGGGTGGCCAGGCCGACGGTGGTCAGCGGCCACCATGGCGCGACGATACACCACCGCCACCTGTGTCGCACGTGCGCGCCATCGTCCCGCAGCGCCAGCGGACGGTCTCCGGTCTGTGGTCTGTTGCCTGCAGCCCCGCTGGCGCTGCGGGAAAGCGTGCCGTTTCGGCGCCGCATTGGGAGGGAGCTAGCTGTGCGTGCCAGCCGGTGTCTTCGTCGGTGTCTTCGTCGGTGTCTTCGCGGGGACGCCGGACTCGATGCGCGCCTTGAGGGCCGTCAAGGTCATCTCGGCCGCACGGTCGAAGTACTGGGCGGCAGGCTTCTCGCCCAGTCGCCCGAAGAACCCGCCGCGGAAGCGGTGCTCCTCGTGGCAGGTCACGCGCGCCTGCTCACCGTGGTCGCCGGCGAACCGCTCGAAGGTGGTCGTCAGCGTGACCTCGTCCATCGGCCCGCACGCGGTCCCACGGGCGACGAGGCGCTCGTTGGGGACGAACTCGGTCGTTTCGACGGTCAGGTCGAGCGGCATGAACCGGCAGGCGTAGCCGCCAGTGGGCAGACGACGTAAGTTTGTCACCTCATTCACGTCGGTGTAGTACTCCGGCGCATGCTCCGGGTCCACGACGTAGGCGAAGACCTCCGCCACTGGCGCGTCAATCACGATGCTCTTTTTGATTGTAAACATGGCTGTCGTACCTCGCCTCTCCTCGGCATTCTCGGCATTCTCGGCATTCTCGGCATCAGACGCGGAAATGGCTCCCATCCAAGGAGCGGTCTTCCCGCGTATAGCTGCAGCGAGCCACACCTCCGTCACGTCGAGGGCACACTCACGCCCCCTCCCCACACAGCCCGCACAAAGCGCACGGGACACGAGGGAGGATGGATGGCAATGGTAGGGCCACAAGCCGTCATACGGGTTTCGTCTGGGACGTTGTAGGAGGGCCGCCTCGGGCCCCGAATCCAGTGAGGGTAAGCCGCTGCCAAATTACAGTGACCCAGCCGAAACTCGTATGAGCCAGGCTAGGGTGTGTTCGACGACCCAGCGATGCCGCCCCAAGCGCTCGCGCGACTCGATGCTACGCCTAGCGATCCGCGGCACTATGCCACGCTTGCGGCAATCGTGACGGCAACGAGCATAGTCGTAGCCTTTATCCGCATGGAGCTTCGCGGGGCGGCAACGTGGGCGTCCACGACTCCGGCAAGGCTGGTGAATGGCTGGTGAATGGATGTGACCTGACCCCCGGCGATGGGCTCTTCCCCTTGATACTGCTCACTGGTAGTAGTTGGCGTGGGCGAGGGAATCTGCTGGGCAGGCTAGGGGATGGACACCGTGATCTCCACCGCAACCTTAGGGGTGCGTTCGCTCTTTCGCGTTCGTGCTAATCGGAGCCATGAATCCATGCCCCCGCGCGCGGTAAGGTAGCATGTGTACTGGGCCATGTGCTCACGCTGGCGCGCGATGCTGATCTGGCCGAGGTGGTCACATTCGTCGCGCCGCACATCGCCAAGTCGCTGGAACACCAGCTGGGAACGGGCGTGGCGTATAGGGCAACACGGGGTACTAGATGTCAAGAGGGCCACCAACAAGGCCTCGTGGAACCTGTTGCACGTCTACTCATCCGTCCACGCTCCGTCTGGCCGCTACGGTCGCACTGGCTCGACCGTGGTGTGGAGCGCCAACCCAGGCTCGACCTCTAGCCGCACCCGCAGGATGATCGCGTCATCCGTGTCTTGCCCCTCGCCCTCCGCATAGTGGACGCTGACCTCGTAGAGTCTCCGCCCGATCGGCTGGATGTCGACAGCGTGCACGGTCCGCTCCATGACCAACGCGACCCAGCTCACTGCCGTGTACATGATAGCCTGCTGGAGCGGCGCATTGAGCGATGCTGCGTCCTGCGCGGCGCCCCCGGTCGCCACACTGGAAGTGGACTCTCGCTCCTCGCCTTGCTCAGCTTCTGCTGGTAGTGGCGCACTGCGAACAAAGTGCAGGTAGGGCGACTTCTTCTCACTCATCGCTGGCGGTCTCCTTGACGATCTCCCTGACGATCTTCTTTATGGCGTTGCGCGGGCTGAACTAGCATAGCCTACCGTGGATAGAGATAGAGCGGGCTGTACTGAACTTCGGCATGCAACACCAGCACCGTCCCGCCGCCATCGGCGACATAGCCGGCCAACTGGTTGACGCCACTGCCGCCTGCCGCCGTCGAGGTCGCCGCGACGGAGACGGACGGATCGAGCGTGAGCGCCGGATCAGCGCCGCTATTGACGTTGATGACCCCCGTGCTGGACGTGCCGGGACCGCCGCCACCATGCGCAGGGGCTGGCGTGGGAAGACTCTCGACGCTATAGGTCGCGCTGGCTCCATCGCCGATGGCCGCACGATTGAGCAGCAGCGCGTCGTGGTAGACCCACAGCCAGCTCGTCGTGACGTTGAACGGCGCATTGCTCGGATTGTTGATGATGCCCACCAGCAGCGACCCATCGATGGGCAACAACATCTGCCAGTTGCAGCGACACGTCGAGCCGCCGCCCGTGATGTCGCCCCACTGCGACCGCGGCGTGAGAAACGTCTGCGCGAGGTCGGTCAGCGCGCCCGAGGGCAGCGCCGGAACATTGACTTGCCCCGAGTCAGCCGAGGTCCACGTCGCGCTCTGGCTGATCGGGAAGACGAAGGGACCATTGTACGCGCCCACCTGGTCGGTATTGGTGAGCGACCCGTACCACGCCCCCGTCTTCTGCTGGGTGACGACCCGCGTCTCGACGTTGCCGAGATTGCCCGCGGATTGCGGCGTATAGAAGCGGCTGAACAGATGGTAGACGCCGAGCAGATCGGCAGGGGCGAAGCTGAAGGCGCGCGGGTTCCAGCTCGGGTTGACGAGCGCGCTGGCGTAGTACCCGCTGTAGCTGCCTGTGTCGAGCGCCGCCGTCGATTGCGGGGAGACGCCTGAGCCGTAGTAGCCGATGGATGCGCCAACCATGCGGGCGTTGGCCGAGGCTTGCGCGCGTCTGCCGATGGCGTAGGAGAGGGTCGAGCCCGTATTCCATGCGCTCAGATACGTTCCCCAGGCGAAGAACGCCGGCGCTGGCAGATCGCCGAGGAGCCCCGTCAGCAGCAGTTGCGCGGGCGATTGCGGGAAGCGCAGCTCGCAGTACGGCATGCTCGATTGCCCCGTCGTGGTGACATTCCAGCACTGCGCGTTATCCCACCAGACCGTCCCGTTGGCGCTGGCCCCGCTGGTTGGATCGTTCGCCACCAGCGTGACGGAACAGAACGCGGTCGAGGCGCCCATGACCAACGTGCCGCTGAGTTGGCTCCAGCTCGGATGGTTGCCGCTGAGATTCGCCCCCAGCGCCGTCGTGCGCAGGAGCGCGCCGCCCGCGTCCCACTCGCGCAGTTGGAGCGAGAGTGACGCCGTGCCGCTGAGGCCCGACGAACGGACGGAGACGCTGGCCGCCATTCTCTGTCCGGTCGCGGTGGGGATCGCCGATGAACCTGCGGGAGCGCCACCTGACCACTGCTCCCACGAGGCGCTGACCGTGCCAACGGGCGGGAAGTCCATGCGCGCCGCGCCGAACGAGGTCACCGCGCCGCCTGAGTAGGTATTGGCCGTGGATTGCTCCCATGCAAGGGAGGTGAGGCCCGTAGGCGAGCCGTAGCCGCCATTGGTCGTCCAGCCGCCAGGGCCGAACAGCGACAGCGTATGGACATTCGGGAACGCGCCTCCGATGTTCATGGCGACATTGGAGGCGCCGACCGATGGCTTGCCCGTCGTCGCGGTGATGGCGTCCACTAGCGCGACCGGCCCTGTCGTCACGATCTGCGCGCCAATGGAGCCCGCGCTATCGGCGAAGACCGTCGCTTGCACGTCAGGGACCGTGCCTGGCGCCGAGGGGAACTGCGTCAGCGTGATCCAGTACCACGTCCCGTTGGTGGGGGCGAAGGGATTGGACGAGAGATTGTGGGCGTTGTTGCTGGTGAGCTGATTCCAGATGATGTTGACGCCATCCAGTTGCGCCGAAAGCCGATTGTTGACATCGACCTCGTGCAGCGAGAAGACGGCGACGAGCGACGACGCCCACTGGAAGCGCATCGTCCAGGCGTTGATCGCGCCCCAGCTCGGTGAGCCGAACGAGGCTTGCGAGTTGGCGGGGATGGTGAAGACGTTGGCGGCGACCGACCCGGCTGCGCCAAAGATATTGGTGTAGGCGTTGGCTGTGCCGAGGTTATCATTGAAGACGACGACGCCGGGGCCACTGGGCGCCTCGAAGCCGGGATTGACGACGAGATTGGAGAGGGTGACGCGATCTCCGCGCAGTCCGGGCCGGACGAGGAAGACGAGCTCGATGGGCTCCATCTGCAAACGTAGCCACTCGCGTTCATCCGCTGGGATGCCATGCGCGGCGCCCACGACGTCGAGGTAGACCGGCGACGTCGCACTGGGGGGCTGCCACTGGAGGCAGAAGGGTGTGGCGGGAGCGGCGTCGAGCCAGCGCACGAGCGTGCGGATGGAGGCGATGAAGCTGGCGTAGCTGGCGGCTGGGCCGAGGATGAGCCGGACGACGGCTGTGCGGTTGCGGCGATAGATGGCGCGGGTGACACGCTCGCCCTGCGTGCGGATGTTGCCTGTGGGAACAAGCGTCTTTTCTGGCGCGGACAGCTCAACGCCGTCGGGCGAGACGAGGGTGAAGGTGATGCCGTCATTGAGATCGATGACTGGCCCCAGCAGCGGATGCGCGCCAAAGGCATCCGTGCGCGGATCGCTGTAGCCCAGCTTGAGCATTGAATACCCAACTCCACTCATGCCTTCACGCCTCCCTCACGACATGGAGCGCCTGCTGGCGCCCGATGGGAGCACACGCATCGGGATCAGGAGCGGCGAATGGAGCTGCCGGTTGCCTGGGAGGCGCCCAACCGTGTACAGTGGGAGACGGTGTGGTGGCTGGCATAGGGTCACGATAGCGTCGGACGCAGGGTGTGGAACCACGGGATGTGGAACCAGGAGAGGTATAAGCGGCATGGGGGTCAGGCATTCCAACAAGACGGGGAGCGCGTTCTGGCGTTCTGCGCGTGAGGATGAGGTGACTGGCTGCTGGGAGTGGCAGGGCATGCTCGACATCTGCGGCTATGGCCGTCTCAAGGTCGATGGACGCTCGACTCCCGCGCACCGCTACGCCTGGGAGTTGGTCAACGGCCCGATCCCCGAGGGGCAGGTGGTCTGGCACGCCTGCGGCAACTTCCGCTGTGTGCGGCCCGATCATCTGGAGGCGCTGCCCCGCGCGGAGCAGCGTCTGCGCACTCGACGCGCGATCACGCCCGAGCGGTTCTGGAGCCGGGTCGAGAAGGCGCCGGAGCCTGACGGCTGCTGGATCTGGCAAGGGCGACTGACGCCGAATGGCTACGGCTTCCTCAGCGTACGCACGAAACCCATCACGGCCCACCGGTACGCCTACACGCTCACCTATGGCGCGCTCCCCGACGATGTAGAGCTGATCCACCGCTGTGACGAGAAACGTTGTGTCCGTCCTGAACATCTGGAGCTCGCCGATCGCGCGATCATCTCGCAACGCTACTGGAGCACTGTCACACACTGTTCGCATGGTCATCCTCGCACCCCCGAAAACACCTACACGACCCCCAAAGGCGACCACCTCTGCCGCCTGTGCCACAACGATCGTATCCGCCGCTACAAGGCCCGTCGACGCGCAGAGAACCAGGCAGCCAGTAGTGCCCCCAGCAACTGTGGCAGCGATGCTGTCAGCGCCAACGTCTCCTCAGTCAACACCAGCGATGATGGCGTCGGCGACGGCGCAACGCGCTAGGCAGTGACGCCGCCCGTGATCGTGTATTGCTGCCTGATGGCCCAGACCAGCTCATAGCAGCGGTACTCGACGCCCGCGATCTCCTCGTAGCACAGTCCACGTCCCTCGTAGGCGTCCGCCTCGGTGACCGTGGCGACCGTGCCACCCAGCATGACGTGCTTGAGGACGACGGGCCAGAGCGCATCCCTGATCTGGAGGATCTTCTGCTCGGCGGCATACCAGTCGGTGCGCAGATCGGTGAAGCACTGCAGCGTCACCTCGATGTCATCGAAGACGCGCCCCGCGTAGCCAACCACCTCGACCGGCTGCTCAGGCGCGTCCCGCTCGGGGATCCACAGGCAACAGCAGGGCAGCGTCGCGTCGGAGAAGTCTTTGGGTCGACCGATGAAGACGGCTCGCGGGACACCATAGCGTGTGGCGTCACCTGCGGAGAGAGCCGCGAACGGTGAGACGCCGCCGATGAGCGCCTCGTTCATGATGATGCTCTGCATCGCCTGCAATACACCCAGCGTGTTAGGTCCATTGGCCACTGTTGGCATATCCGCCTCACCTCCACACCTGCCACTCTCATGCCTCTACATCCACGTTCTCCACGCGCCTCTTCGCATGAAGACGTTGTGGTATTTTTGTGCCCGATTCGCGGCGACGTGCGCGCGCGCGCCTTGTCGACGTGTTACGTTGACGAGCGCTTGCAGCGCTCGTTTTACCATCGTGAGCCCGCCGCAACTCACAGGCTCCAAGTCACGTACCATGCTGGCCTGCCGCGTCGTCAGCCTCCCGCAACAACACCTGTTTTCGGGCGTCATCGCGGATTCTTGAGCGGTTTCCTACGCGTGCACTCTGACCATCCACCGCGCTGCATGATTCCCCTTAATTGCCCACCGTTTGATATGATCCCAGCCACGTCGAAGCGCCTGCCGCCGCGACGGTCCACTGCAGCGTGAACCCTGTCTGCGAGAGTGATATGGCGCTCGCTGATCCGGAGACGTTGCTGCTCGTCGTCGGCGTGAGCGTGATGGAGGTTGGCGCCTTGCTCAACGCTTGCGGGAAGGCGACGGCGATCTGCACGACTGCGCCCGCTGACTGGTTGGACAGTGAGGCGCCGCATGG
>DASQSS010000143.1:0-2605 GCA_035642255.1 Ktedonobacterales bacterium
ATCGCACAGGAAAGCGGAGCCGAGAAACCTCAGCTCCGCTCTATCGCTTGCGGTCGGCGCTCAGCCGCCTCTGGCTGGCGTACCGCGCGCTTCCTTCTTCGGTCATCCCTCAAAATTCGGGATGACTCATGTTGTTGTTGCGAGTTGTTGTTGTTGCGAGCCGCTCGTTAGTTCGCTGGCTTCTCCTCCGAGCGCACACGCAGGTGCAGGTCGCGTAGCTGGTCCTCGGTGACGGGCGACGGCGCGCGCATCAGCGCATCCTGTCCGTTCTGCATCTTCGGGAAGGCAGTCACGTCGCGGATGGTGTCGCCGTCGGCCAGCAGCATCACCAGGCGGTCGATGCCCAGCGCGATGCCACCGTGCGGCGGGGCGCCATACTCGAAGGCTTCGAGGATATGGCCGAACTGCTCGGTGATCTGCTCCTCGTTGAGGCCGAGCAGCTCAAAGATCTTATGCTGCAGCTCCGGCACGTTGATGCGGATGCTGCCGCCGCCGACCTCATAGCCGTTGCAGATGATGTCGTATTGCCGCGCCGTCACCTTGAGCGGGTTGGTGTCGAGCATCGGCTCCTCGCCGGGGCGCATGCCTGAGAACGGGTTGTGCGTGGCGTGGTAGCGCTGCTTGCCGTCCTCTTCGATGACCTCCAGCAGAGGGAAGTCCACGACCCAGCAGAGCGCCATTACGTTCGGATCAATCAACCCTAGCTGCTCGCCCATCCGCACGCGCAGGCGGAAGAGGACATCGTTGCAGACCTTCTCGCTGTCCGCGACGAAGAGCAGCAGGTCGCCCTGCTCGCCATCCAGATGCGTCACCAGCCGTGCCAGCTCATCCTCGCTCATGAACTTGGTGAGCGGCGAGCGCGGCCCCTCGGGCAACAGCGCCAGCGTCACCAGCCCCTTCGCGCCGAGGTTCTTCGCGAATTCGGTCAGCGCGTCCAGCTCTTTGCGTGTCATGTGCGCCTGGCCAGGCACGCGCAAACCCTTGACCATGCCCTGCTTCTCGATAGCGTCGTGGAAGACCTTGAAGCTGCCCGATGTCGCGATTTCCGCCGGAACGACGGTGAGCGGCAGGTCGAAGCGCAGGTCTGGATGGTCGGTACCGTAGCGCTCCATGCAGTCGGCGAAGGTGAGATGCGGGAATGGCGTCTGCTGGATGCGCTTGCCAGTCGTCTTCTGGATCAGCTCGATCAGCATCTCCTCGATCAGCCCCATCACGTCCTGTTCGGCGACGAAGGACATCTCGACGTCGAGCTGAGTGAACTCTGGCTGACGGTCGGAGCGCAGATCCTCATCACGGAAGCAGCGCGCGATCTGGAAGTAGCGGTCCAGCCCGGCCACCATCAGCAGCTGCTTGAACTGCTGCGGCGCCTGGGGCAGCGCATAGAACTCGCCGGGGTAGAGACGGCTCGGCACGAGGTAGTCGCGGGCGCCCTCAGGCGTGCTCTTCGTCAGAATCGGCGTCTCGACCTCGATGAAGCCGCGCTCGTCCATGAAGTCGCGGATGAACTTCACGGCGCGGTGGCGTAGCTCGATGTTCTCGCGCATCGTGTTGCGGCGCAGGTCCAGATAGCGGTAGCGCAGACGCAGCGCCTCATCCGCCGAAACGTGATCGGCGATAGGGAAGGGTGTGGTTTTCGCGGCGTTCAGTACCTCGACCCGCTGCGCCTCGACCTCGATCTCACCAGTGGCCAGCGTGGGATTCTCTTTGCCTTCCAGCCGCCGACGCACAACACCCTCGACCCGCAGCACATACTCCAGGCGGGCCTCGCTGGCGATCGCATGCGCAGCCGCCGCGCCTTCGCCGCCCTCCGGGTCGAAGACCACCTGTGTCAAACCATAGCGGTCGCGCAGGTCGATGAAGATCAGCTTGCCATAGTCGCGGCGATGAGCGACCCATCCCGTCAGCACGACGCGCTCGCCGACGTTCTTCGCCGTCAGTGAGCCGCAGGTCACGCTGCGCAGCGCTGTCGCGTAGGGCGAGCGGATCGCCCCGTCATTTGTCGCCTTGGTGGACCGTCGTGATGCCACGAGTCCCGTCTCCTTGATGTCACATACGCACACAATGTATCGCGCCGCCGCGAAGTGTCTCGCCAGCGCGCGGATAGACCCACAATGGGTTGAGAGAGAATGCCCTCATCCTAGTGTACGACACGTCGCGCCATCCGTCATAGGCCAGCCATCGGGCGCGGGGTAACGCCATGTATCGCCAGCGCCTATGACCCGATCCGTGAGGAAAGCAGCAGCAACCGCCCGCGGGTCTAAATCTTCTCGAAGACGAGCTGCATGCGCGCATCGGCAGGTGTGACCGCGTGCGATTCGTCAGCCCAGGCGCAGGAGACGAGCCGCCGAAAGCCAATCCCTTCGGCCAGCGCGCCAAACTCTTCGGAGGTGTAGAGCTGCCAGTCGAAGAGGTCTGGCGGCAGGTCAGAGCCGTAGTTGATGTGGACGGTCAGGCGGTCGCCGTTGATTGTGCGGGTCGTGGTGATACGGCGGCCGTCGCGCTCGGCCGTCTCGACGCCCTGATGCTCAGTGAAATAGTCGCGATTGTAGAGGTCGATGATGAAACGGCCGCGTGGATTCAGCTTCTCGTAGATTGCGCGCACGAT
>DASQSS010000144.1:0-9912 GCA_035642255.1 Ktedonobacterales bacterium
ATCAGCACGATCGTCTTGCCGTCGTCGTTCAGCGCCTGGAAGATGCCCATGATCTCTTCCGATGTGCGGGAGTCGAGGTTGCCGGTCGGCTCGTCGGCGAGGAGGAGCGGCGGGTCCGACACGAGCGCTCGCGCGATGGCGACGCGCTGCTGCTGGCCGCCGGAGAGCTGGGTCGGCTTATGGTCGAGCCGAGCGCCCAGGCCCACCAGGCTCAGCGCGCGGCTCGCGCGGCGCAGGCGTTCCTCCCGCGGCGCGCCCGAGTAGAGCAGCGGCAGCGCGACATTCGCCAGCGCTGTCGCCCGCGCCTGCAGATTGAAGCCCTGAAACACGAAGCCAATCTGGCGATTGCGCAGGTCGGCGATGGTGTCCAGCGACAGGCGGCTCACCTCGTGGCCACTGAGCCAGTAGCGGCCACCACTTGGCTGATCGAGCAGCCCCAGCAGGTTCATGAGCGTGGACTTACCTGAGCCAGATGGACCCGTGATGGCGGCGAACTCGCCACGCATGATGTCCAGCGAGACACCTTTGAGCGCAGGCACCATCGTCTGGCCCATGCGATAGACCTTCGTGAGACGCCGCACGGCGATGACGGGCTGCGCAATCGCGCGGCTATTGGTCGTTTGTCGGCCACGCGCGCTGGGCGTCGCGTCGAGCGGCTCAATGGTCAGCTCGTCGTCGTTTTCCGCCTGCCAGGAGGCGTCAGTAGCGCTGGAAGAGCCAATGAGGTCATCCATCACCTCATCCTCCTCTCGTGCCACCAGCGCCACCAGCGCCACCCGTTCCGCCTGCGCCGCCGCCGAAGCCGCCGCCACCGAAGCCGCCACCACCGAGGCCACCGCGCCCGCCGCCAAAGCCGCTCGTCGCGGCGCCTGCGCTGGAGCTGCTCGTAGTGGTGATGGGACCGTTCTGCTCACCAATGACCACAGAGTCACCAGCGCTCAGTCCCGATAACACTTCGTAGATCGAGCCATTGGTCAAGCCCAGGACGACTGGCTTGACGACCCACTGATTCCCACTCCGCTCGACAACCCATGACGCGGTCGGCGAGTCCTGGGTGGCCTGGGGATTTTGCTGTTCGAGTGTCGTCACCATCTGGCGCGCCTGCGCGAGTGCGCTAAACACCTGGGAGCGTGAGACTCCTGCGGAGGGAGTGGCCAACGCAGCGCGCGCAAAGGTGATAGCGCTCGTCGGCAGCAGCGCGACATTGGCGCGGCGCGCGCGCTCGATCGTGACATTGGCGGTCATGCCCGTCAACAGTGTTACGCCCTGCAAACGCGACGTATCAACCTGAATCGTGACAGGATAGGTCACGACGCCAGAGGTGGTTTGCCCGACGAGCGAGGTCGCGCTGACCGTGCCGGCGAAGACGCGGCCTGGATAGGCGGTGACGCTAAAGGTCGCTGGCTGGCCGCTGGCGACTCCGCTGATGTCAGCTTCGTTGACGCTCGTGGTGATCTGCAGCGACGACGAATCAGCGATCTGGATGAACCCGCTCGCGCTGCTGGAGGAGCTGGAGCTACCACTGGCGCCCGTCCCAGGCGTGCCACCAACGCTGCCATTGATGGCTGTGACAACGCCCGCGTGTGAGGCGACGAGAGTGGCGGCGGCGAGATTATCCTGCGCCGTCTTGAGCTGTTGCAGCGACGCGGCGTACTGATTCTCGGCGAGCTGCGTGCAGTCCGGTGGGGGACTCTTCGCCGTGTAGCAGGTATTGAGCGCCTGCTGCTCCTGGTCATACGCTGTGTAGGACTGAAGCTGCGCCTGGTGGAGTGAGTCCTGAAGCGCAGTCGTATCGAGCTTGGCCAGCGTCTGGCCCGCAGTCACCGCCTGGCCGACCTGCACGTCAATCGCAGCGATCCGCCCGCTGGAGCTGAATGAGAGATTATATAGCGCGGCTGAGACTGGGCCAGTTCCGCTGACGGTGAGGGCCAGCGTTCCCTGCCGGACGGTGGTGTACTGATAGGTTACGGGCTTCGGGGTGGCGGCATGCGCAAACACGACACCACCGATGATCAGGGCCAGGATAACGACGATCGCGACGGCGCCGATCACTCGACGCGGGATGTGGGGCAGACGCGGCGCGCTGACGAGATCAGCGTCATCGCCGAAGTCTAGCAGGTCTGACTCGCCATCGCTTGAGGATGGCAGCCAGAGCGATTCCCCCGCGCGCACATCATGATCTGGCGCGGTTCCTGCCTCTATCGGCGCGCCACTTGATTGCCGAGGTTCTAACATAAACGCTCATCTCCCCAGGTGTTGCGACAACGATTGGCGCCGCTCCCCCGCGCATGAGGGATGCGGCCGCGCCTTCAGGAAGACCGGGTCACGAGGCGATGGGATGCCGGGAGCCAGCGCAGGCCGCCCGGACGACTCAATCATGCGTAGCTGTGGTGTGAACATCGTGGGAAGTGTGTGAGAAATCTCACATGCTCTGGGTAGCGCCTCATTCCGCGCTCGCACTCCCTGAGCTCGCGACCTGGATGCTCATGCGCCGGGGCCAGGCGCCGCCTGTTGCGAGGTCGGGCGATATGGCGTATGCTTTTGGCGAGTGGTATCGGCGCCGCAATGGCCCAAGCCTGCCCATCACACGGCGCGGGTGTCTCAGGCGCGCCTCCCTCAGCCGACCGATCTCTTTCTCATCCACATCCGACGACACTCGACCACACTCGACGAGGCAAATCATGCGGAGCGGCAACTCTACGGGACATGTGGCGCAATCGCCAAGAACGCCAAGAAGCGGAACGCAGCGCTGGCTCGCGCGGTTCGACTGGCCCGTGATCGTGCGGCGCATCGCCGTGCTCACGGCCATCGTCTTGTTCCTGGTGCACGTCATGGGCACCTTCGTCACCGACACTGGCTCGCAGGCGGGCTGTGGCAATTCATGGCCACTCTGCAAGGGGCAGTTCATCCCCTCAGAGTTCGCCCACTCGACGCTGATCGAGTTCAGCCATCGTATCGGTGTGCCGCTCGTCACCATCCTCTTGCTGGCGCTGATCGTCGGCGTGGTGGCGCTCTGGCGTGACCGTCTGGAGATCAAGATCCTCGCGCCATTGATGTTCTTCTTCCTGTTTCTGCAAGCCTTGCTCGGTGGACTCGCGGTCATGTACCCGACTTCAGCGGTTATCCTCGCGTTCCACTTTGGCGTTTCATCGCTCTCCGTCGCCAGTGTCATCGTGACGATGCTATTCATCTTCGAGCTGGGCCGCTGGGATAAGCTGCGCGACCGGCGTATTCCGGTGAGCTTCCGCGCGCTGATCTGGGGCATTACCATCTACACCTATGTGGTCATCTACCTGGGCGCCTACGTGCTGCACACGAACTCGGCGCTCGCCTGCACGACCTGGCCGCTTTGCTCGCCTGGCCGCCTGTTGCCGCCCAATGTCGAGCCGGTCGTGGTGAACATGACACATCGTGTCGGCGCGCTGATCCTGACGCTCGCCGTCGTGGGGATGTTCCTGTGGGCGCGCAGACTGCGCCGAGCGCGGCCTGACCTCTATCGCGCCAGTGTCGCCGGACTGATTCTGATCTTCGCGCAGGCGCTGGAGGGCGCGGTTGTTGTCTTCTCGCGCGCGAACATCTGGGCCGAGGTGATGCATAGCGCCTTCATCGCGCTCTTCTTTAGCGTGATGGTCTACATGTGCTTGAAGTCCCTGCCTCGCCCAGCGTCAGCGCGCACTGCCGACGGAGCGGGCGCTCGCGGCGGCGCGAAGAAAGTTCATCCCAGTCGCACAGCGGCCGGCGCCCTCAATCACTGATCGTCCATGCTTCTCGTCTACGCCCGTCCGGTTGCTCTAATTGCGCTCGTCTAGTCCGGCGCGCCCACTCGTGTTTCCGCGAGTGGGCGCGCCGGCGTCAGTTTCCCGCATCAGTTTCCCGCATCTGTCACATACCACGAGCGAGGCGTCATCAACCTCATCGGTGAGATCGCCAATAATCTCATCCAGCCCTGTTGTATCGTGATCTGAGTGAATCAAGCGATGATGTGTGAGAGATTTACACAAACAGCGCCGTATACAGATGTAAGCCAGAGTATGACTGCTGGGTTCGTCTCTGGCGCGCGGCAGCGTCTCTTGCGTCATCCGTGCCAAATGGGGGGCGACATGGGCGGACGCGCCGTTGCGCGGATGTGTGGGAATGTTCGTTAGTACGGAGGTGCGGCGCTGATGCGTCATGAACGACTCCTGAGCGCAGTCACACGAGGCTCGGTGGCGGCGTTTTTCATTCTGAGCCTGAGTCTCGCGGCCTGCGGTGGTGGCGGTGGCGCCAGCAGCGGCGGCGTGATCGAAATCGCTACAGACCTCCCGGTCTCTGGCACCGATGCGGCGCAGGGCCTGCCAACACAGTATGGTGTTGATCTCGCTGTGAGCCAGGCGAAACTGGGTGGTGGCTACACCCTTCAAGTGGTCCACAAGAATGACGAAGGCGCGAGCGGCGCCGATCCGACCGTTGGCGCGTCGAATATCAGCGCGCTGCTGGCGGATCCGAAGGTGATGGCGGTCGTCGGTCCGTTCAACAGTGGTGTCGCCAAGGCTGAGATTCCAGTCGCCACCAACGGTGGCCTGGTGTTGATGTCCCCGACGAACACGAACCCAGGCTTGACCAAGTCGCAGTATGCGCAGGCCAACGGCATCAACTTCGCGCAGCTGCATCCATCTGGCTCGAAAGAGTACTACTTCCGCGTCTGCGCGACTGACGACGTGCAGGGCAAAGTAGACGCGCAGATCGCCGCAGCCGCGCCAATCAGCGCGAAGTCGGTCTACGTTGTGGACGACGATACGACGTATGGCAAGGGCCTGGCCGACTTCTTCATCTCAAACTTTAAGTCCAATGGTGGCACCGTGCTGGGTCGCCAGTCCATTACGCCAGCGCAGGTCGGCAACCTGAACTCACTCGCCACGACCATCGCGAACACGAATCCTGATGTGGTCTTCTACGGCGGCGTCACCAGCCAGGGCGGCGGCGCGCTGAAGAAGGACCTCGTCGCGGCGAACTACAACAAGGCCATGGTCGGCGGCGACGGCATCGCTGACGATCCGAGCTGGCTGCAGACGGCTGGCAGCGCTGCTGTCAATACGTATGGCACGGTAGCCGCGCCAGATCCGTCGTCGTTGACAAGCTCTGACGCGCAGGCGTTCAAGAGCGCCTACACGACGTTCGTGCAGGGCAAGCCCGACAACGATCTGCTGCCGTACAGCGCCCAGGCGTATGCCGCGGCGACGATTGAGATCAACGCGATCAAGAGCCTGATCTCGTCCGGCAAGGCGGTTACCCGCGCCAACGTGCGCGACGCGATCGCCAGCAGCTCGACGGACACGATCATCGGCACGATCACCTTCGATCAGAATGGCGACAACTCCGGTCAGAAGGTGTTCAGCATCTACACCGTGGACAGCACGGGCAAGTGGGTGTTCGACAAGTCGGTGACGGCATAAGAAGCGTCTCAACGCTTTTTGGCCTCGCAGACGCTCAACTCAATCTAAGCCGCAGTTTGCGGACTGTCGCGGAGCAGGCTTCACAAAGAGGCCTGCTCCGTGCGTTAAATGTAGCCTAACTGCGGCGATTGACCATCACCTGCCCGAAGGAGTGACGCGCAATGCTGACGCTTGCTACCGTCATGCTTCCAGCCGCTGCCTCGCCACTAAGCCTTTTCTTCCAGCAGATTGAGATTGGTATCACGCTGGGAGCGATGTATGCGCTAGTGGCGCTTGGCTACACGCTGGTCTACGGCATCATCGAGCTGATCAACTTCGCACATGGCGACGTGTTCATGTGGAGCACGATCGTCACCCTTGCGGTTATCCAGGCAATGGGAATCGTCTCGCCTCCGGGTCCGGCGCAGCTCATTGGCCTGCTCATTCTGCTTGTGGCGATTGGCATGCTCGTTTCCGCGACACTCAATGTCACCATCGAGCGCTTTTTGTACAGACCGCTGCGCAAGGCGCCTCGCCTGGCTCCCCTGATCGCCGCTATCGGCGCATCATTCATTCTTGAGACCGTTGGCCAACTCTGGCGTGGTAGTAGCTTCGTCGCGTTTCCCGCGATCTTCCCGGGCGCCGGTGTCACTCTTGGTTCGGTTCGTGTGAATCTGCTGGATGCGGTCATTGTCATCGTCGCTGTCGTGCTCATGTATGGCCTCGAACGCTTCATTCGCCTCACCAGAATGGGCAAGGCGATGCGCGCGACCGCTCAGGACCCTGAAGCGGCGGCGCTGATGGGCGTCAACATCAACCGTACGATCAGCCTGACCTTCCTCGTCGGCGGAGCGCTTGCGGGCGCGGCGGGTGTTTTGTACAACCTGTATATCGCTCAGGTCTGGTTCTTTACGGGCTTTCAGTTGGGCCTGATCGCTTTCACCGCGGCTGTGCTCGGCGGCATCGGCAATATCTACGGCGCCGTCCTGGGGGGCTTTCTCATCGGCCTGATCGAAGCGCTCACCATCCAGTACGTGCCCGGAGGGTTTGCCTGGGCTGATGCGGTCGTGTTCGCTATCCTCGTGCTGATTCTGGTCTTCAAGCCTTCGGGCCTGCTCGGCCAGCAGACACCAAACAAGGTTTGAGAGGAGGTCATCTCATGGCAACGCAGACCCCTTCCAAAACAGCCTCCTCCTGGACTGATAGCGTGCGCCGCTGGTCAAACGAGACCATGATCGCAGGACGACCGTTCGTCTGGTACGTGACTGGCTGGCGCTTCGCCGTCATCGCAGTGGTCCTGGCGATTCTGTTGCCGCTCGTGCCGTACTCTGCCTACCCGGACATCCAGAGCCTGCTGGTCGCGATGACGTCCGTGTTCGTCTACGTCATGCTGGCGCTTGGACTGAATATCGTCGTCGGATACGCTGGTCTGCTGGACCTGGGCTACGTCGCCTTCTTCGTCATCGGCTCCTATGTGATGGCGGCTGGCACCTATGGATCGATCAATGACTGGGCGGGAAAGCTGCACACCATTCCCACCCTCCCATTCCTGCTGCTCATACCCGTTGGCGCCTTCATCGCGGGCATCTTCGGCATCCTGCTCGGCGCCCCAACGCTCCGCCTGCGCGGTGACTATCTGGCCATTGTCACGCTGGGCTTTGGCGAAATCGTGCCCGTGTTCTTCGCCAACATCCCCATCTTCTTCGGCCAGACGGGTATCAGCGCGACCCAGCCAGCGCCGGTCAATACTCCCCTGGGGCTGCTGTCGTTCACTGATCCACTCAACAACGCCCCGTTCTACTATCTGGCGTTGACGATTGCCGTGCTGGTGACTGTCGGCTGTTTCGCGCTCCGCAGCTCCAGTATCGGTCGCGCGTGGGTCGCCATCCGCGAGGATGAAACAGCGGCGGAGGCGTCAGGTGTGAACCTGACACGCACGAAACTGCTCGCCTTCGCGCTCGGTGCCTTCGTCGGCGGCATCGGCGGCGTGATCAATACGGCGGTCTTCCCAAGCATCACTCCACTGAGCTTTAGTTTCAGCATCTCGATCACGGTCCTCATCATGGTGGTGCTCGGTGGCATCGGCAGCATTCCCGGCGTCATCATCGGCGCGCTGGTGCTGCGGCTGTTCGACGTCTTTCTGTTGCAGCGCATCAACGATCCGGTTCACCAGAGTGTCCTGGTAGCGCCAGCCAACGCGCCACTGCATGTGCTGGCGAATGTGGACTTCAATACGTTGAAGCTGCTCATCTACGGCATCGTGCTGGTGATCATGATTCTGGCGCGGCCACAGGGTCTTATACCTGATGCGCGCCGCCGACGCGAGCTAAAGGGCGAGGGCGCGGCTCCCGAAGATATGTCCGCGGTGGGTCTGTTCCAGCAAGAGGAGTCCGGAACCGCCTCGGCCAGCGTAGGCGACGCGCTCGATCAGACGGAGTTCACAGGCGCAGGCTCAGATGCGCAAGGGAGAGAGGGCTAAGTATGGCGCAAGACCAGGCGCAACAGAACGCGCAGGGCCAGTCGCACGATCAGGGTCCATCACTCCTTGAAGTTCGCGGGTTGGTCCAGCGATTTGGTGGCCTTACAGCGGTCGATGGCGTTGATCTGGACATTCACCAAGGCCAGATCTACAGCATTATCGGCCCAAATGGCGCGGGCAAAACGACTGTCTTCAATCTGATCACCGGCATCTATAAGCCGACTGCCGGTGAGATACTCTTCGAAGGCTCGTCTGTCGCGGGCCTGAAGCCCGATCAGGCGCTTCGGCGCGGTATCACTCGCACGTTCCAGAACATTCGCCTCTTTAACAACATGACGGTGCTGGAGAATGTGCTGGTCGGTGAGCATACGCAGATACCCGGCGATGTCATATCCGCCCTGTTCCGGCTGCCCCACTATCGGCGTGCGGAACGTCACGCGGAGCAGCGCGCGATTGAGCTACTCGGCTTCTTTGGGCCAGGAATGGTCGCGCGCAAAGACGAGTATGCGGCGAACCTCTCATACGCTGAGCGGCGCCGGGTGGAGATCGCGCGCGCGCTGGGATCGAACCCGAAGCTCATGCTGCTCGATGAGCCGACCGCGGGCATGAACGACGCGGAAACCGCCGAAGCGACCCAGTACATTCAGCGACTGCGTAAGGAGTTCAATCTCACCATCCTGCTGATCGAGCACAAACTCCAGGTGACGATGGGCATCTCCGACCGCATCGCCGTGCTCGACTACGGCAAAAAGATCGCGGAGGGCGTCCCCGCGGAGATTCAGCGCAACGAGCGCGTGATCGAGGCGTATCTGGGTCGCAAAGCGGCTGTGGAGTGATCTATGCTCGAAATTCACGACGTTGACACGTACTACGGCCCCAACCAGGTGCTGCGCAACCTCACCCTGGAGGTGAAGCAGGGTGAGATCGTCACGCTCCTGGGCGCCAACGCCGCTGGCAAGACGACGACCATGAAGACCATCTTTGGCATCGTCAAAGCCAGAAGCGGATCTATCACATTCAAGGGTGAGCGCATTGACACCGTGGGAACGGATCAAATCATCTCGCGCGGATTGTCGCTCGTGCCTGAGGCGCGCCGTGTGTTCCCGCGCATGTCAGTCTATGAGAACCTCGAGATGGGCGCATTCCTCAACGCTGACCGCGCCGTCATCGCGCAGGACATCGACCGCATGTATGCGCTTTTCCCACGGCTCAAAGAGCGCGCCAAGCAGGTCGCTGGCACGCTCTCAGGCGGCGAGCAGCAGATGCTGGCGATGGGACGCGCGCTGATGGCTCGACCACAGCTCATCTGTATGGATGAGCCATCGATGGGCCTTTCGCCGATCCTCGTGCAGACGGTTTTCGACACCATCCAGGAGATCCGCAAGCAGGGCGTAACCGTGTTCCTGGTAGAGCAAAACGCCTTCATGGCGCTGAACGTGGCTGATCGCGGCTACGTCTTGCAGCAGGGACAGATTGTGCTGACGGACACCGCGCAGAATCTGCTGAACAATGATCTCGTGCGCCGCGCCTATCTGGGCGGCTAATTCCCTGACGGCAGACCCTGGCGTTCCCATCGCCGCCTGTCGGGGAACCAGCCACGCGGCGAGGTCCCTGCCTGATGTTGAGGTGGGGACCTCGTTGTGTTCCGGCTCGGGAGAGCGAATGCGCGCAACGAACGACCAATTGCGCGCAAAACCTGGCCAAACAGAGGCAAACCAGGTCAAAAGTGTGCAAAAGCGGGCAAACTGAGCAGAGGAGTAGCGCTTTAGGGCGAGAGTTGTTGACGCTGCGCTATTGCTGGGTTTATGCTTACTTCGTCAGCCGCCAGGCGGATCGCCTAGTTTGCGCGCATTTTTTGACTTCTCGCGGCGCTGGCCAGAACACGCCACGGTCAGCGATAGAAGGAGCGCGATGTGCCACAACCAATCCAGCAGGAGACGCTCGCGCGCGGAACGGTTCTCGAGGGCCGATATCGCATCGAGCGGGTGATTGGGAGCGGCGGATACGCCAGCGTCTACAAAG
>DASQSS010000145.1:0-4377 GCA_035642255.1 Ktedonobacterales bacterium
GTGGCGGCGTTTGGTCAGCAGGTTGCGAGCGCTCTGCGCCACGCGCCGCGCCTTTCGGGTCAGCTTCCAGGGTATGGAAAGCCCATCTGGCAAGTGGAGAGTCGGTGACGAAGAAAGACGCCGCGATCACCAGTCCCACGATGCCCAGCAGAACGATCAGTGCGCCCACCGCTCCGCCAAAGCTCGCGCCGCTGACGGCTCCGCCAATCAATGCGAGCGCCAGGATAGCCGCGAGCATGCCGAAGAACTGTCCGGCGCCGTTCGGGTTGGCGCTGGCATGCCCCTCGGGCGCGTCCTCGGAGTGGAAGGTGGCCGCCGATGCGCGCTGCCCGAACACGTTGATGACGTCGCCGATGGGAGCGCCAGGTCCCTCGCGCTGGTGGTCATATGCGGCGCGTGAGACGGGATCACTCAGGACACCATACGCCTCGTTGAGCTGGCGCATGCGTCGCTCGGCGCGTTCGCGCAGATGCTCCGGCGCGCCCGCATAGCGGTCGGGATGCCACAACTTCACCAGGCGGTGATAAGCGCGTCTCAGGTCATCGGGTGTCACGGTCGGCGACGTGTTCAGGCGCGCATAGTAGTCCGCCGGTCCCGATGGCGCGCTCTCAGGCTCGGCTCTTCTCGTCTCATCCGCATCGTCCGCTGCTTCGTCCGCTGCTTCGTCCGCTGCTGGGACGTCGCCGTCGTCGTTGGCGGCGTCGCGCACTGCTCCGGCTCGCTCGCCACGGCGCGCATTGTGAAATGGGTCTGTCCGCGATGTCGCAGGCATGCGGCGCCTCCTCCCTCTGGGCCCTCTCGCTGTATTGTGACGCGCGAGACGCGCCCACTGCCAGCGACGGCGCCACAGACACGCAGCGTGCGACCGCAAACGCGGTCGCACGCTGAAAAGGGATGGCGGATTTGGGTCGAAGGTCAGCCCGGACTGTCACTCGGCCTCGTGGCTCCTGACGGGAGGCTCTGTGCAGCGCTCGACCTGAGTATGCGCGCCGAAGATGGCGACTGTCAGCCAGATAAGCGAGGCGACGATCAGCGCCGGGGCCAGATGGCGCACGGCTGCGGGAATCGGCGCGAAGAGCGCCACGACCGCCACGACCGCGAGCGCCGGAGCCACGAGCACCCCACCGATCAACAGACCAGCGATGATCGTTCGCAGCGCCGCGCGGACAACCGTCAGCGAGTGCGTGGCGGATGCCTGAGCCGCGTCTCTCCACCTTTGCGGCCCCCGCGCCTGGGCGACGCGGACACGCGGCTGCTCTACCCGCATATCGGGGATGCGCCACTGGGAACTGGACGTCATGGGATTGTTGATGGCCATAGTGATGTTTCGCCGTAGAAGGTGAAGCTCCAGGGAGGAAGACTTCGCGGACTGATTTGATGGTTCGGATCATACCGACTGACGCGACACCCTTATCGCATCCATCCGGCCAATATACGACTAGTATACGACTAGACCCTTCGCGCAGATGCCTCCATAGGCATTTCAACGACTCAGGTGAGGCGGTGTAACACACACACGCCGTCGCTGATCACTCAACATCGCGGCGTGTGGACCAGTAATAATCACACCGCGCGCGCAGCATGCAATGGTCGCAGTCTGGGCGCTGGGCGTGGCAGATGCGCCTGCCATGCTGTATCAGATCAACATGCATCGTGTGTCGCCATTCCGGCGGGATGCGCCTTTCGAGTTCGCGGTGGGCGGCGTCGGCTGTGACTTTTGGGCCAATCAGGCCGAGCCGGCGCGTGACCCGCCATACATGCGTATCGACTGGAAAGGCCGGGCGCCCCAGCGAGAACAGCAGCACACACGCCGCCGTCTTCGGGCCAACACCCGGCAGCGCGAGCAGACGGTCCCGCGCTTTCTCGATCGAGAGGTCGTCGAGGGCCTCCAGGCTGGGTGGCCCCTGCTGGCGCTCGCTTACCGCCCGCAAGACCCGCTGGATGCGCTCGGCCTTGACCTGCGCCAGCCCGCCCACACGAATCGCGTCGGCGACGGCATCCTGGGACGCGTCGCGCACAGCTTCCCAATCTCGAAAGGCTGATCGCAGCTGTTCATAGGCGCGGGCCGAGTTGATATCCGAGGTATGCTGCGAGAGGATTGTCGCGATCAGGCCGCCCAGCGCGTCACCATCCGGCTCCCACGGCGGAATGCCCCACATCTCGACCAGCCGCTCATAGACCCAGCGGATGCGCTCGTCGGGCTGCGCGTCGCCCCATGACGCCGCGTCATCGCGCGCTGTCGCCTTCGTCACCGTCACTCCCTTTACCTCGCCCCGCGCGTCGCGCCAAAGGCGGCTCTCCTACATGGAATGATACAATGCGCGCTGATGAGCAGCAGACAGACCTTATGAGGGAGGCGCGCCGCATGGACGGCGATCGGAGCAGCCAGAGCATAGGCGCATTTGCCGAAGCGCTTGGATCAAGCGCCCCGACACCGGGAGGCGGCGCCGCCAGCGCGCTTGTCGGTGCGCTCGCGGCTGCCCTCGCCGAAATGGTAGCGCGCTTTACGGTGGGCCGCGCGCGCTACCGCGATGTCGAAACGCAAGCAAGCGAGATCATCCAGCAGGCGGAACAGGCGCGCGTCGAGTTCGTGTCACTGGTCCAGGCAGACGAGAAGGCGTTTGGGGTCGTCTCAAGCGCCTATCAGCTGCCTAAGTCCAGCGACGAAGAGCGGCGCGCCCGCGACGCCGAGATCCAGGCGGCGCTGCGCACGGCGATGCAGCCGCCGCTTCAGGCCATGCGCGCGTCGCTACGTGTCGTGACGCTCGCCCGAGACATCGCCCAGATCGGAAACACAACCGTCTTGAGCGACGCCGCCTGCGCCGCGACCATTGGTGAGGCGGCGGCTCGCGCTGCGGCGCTCAATGTGCTGGCGAATGTCGCGCTGCTCCATGACACGGACGTGGCGCATGAGGCGCTGCGAGAGTCGCGCGCGACGTGTGCGGAGGCGCTCATCCTGCGCGATGTGACGCTGGCCATCGTCTACCGCCGCATGGATGTCGAAGGTCTATGACAATCGCTCCGTTCGTTGCGACCATTGCGTGAACGCCGTGAGGAGGTTGCCCCATGCCAGCGACACTACTCGATGGCCGCGCCATCGCCAAGGTCGTGCGCGAGGAGCTGCGCGCGCTGGCTGAGGACTATGTAGGGCGCCACGGCCACATCGCGGGGCTCGCGATCATCTGTGTGGGCGCGCGTCCTTCCTCCGATGTCTACGTTCGTCAGTTGCTGCGCGAAGCGGAGCAGATCGGCGTGCGCGCTACGCTGGTGACACTCGCGGAGGATATCCAGGATGCTGCGCTGCGAGCGGGCATCGAGGCGCTCAACGACGATGACGAGACACAAGGTCTGCTCGTGCAGATGCCCTTGCCACCGCATCTGTCGCCGCGCACTGTCGCCGAGGCGGTTAGTCCCCGCAAAGACGTTGACGGCATCAGCATGCGCAGCGCTGGCAACCTGTTTCTGCGCTACCCAAGCTTCGTCCCGGCGACGTGCGCGGCGGTCGTCGAGCTGCTCGACCGCTACCAGGTCACGCTGGCGGGTCGCCGCGTGGTCATCGTCGGCGCGAGCAACACCGTCGGCAAGCCGCTCGCGTTCATGCTGCTCGCGCGAGATGCCACCGTCACTGTCTGCCATATCTACACGCGGGACCTTGCATATTGGACACGTCAGGCCGACGTCGTCATCGCCGCCGCTGGCAAGGCGGGTCTGCTGCGAGCGGATATGATCCAACCCGGCGCGACTGTCGTAGATGTCGGCATCAATGTGCTGGAAGACGGCGGAATCGTCGGCGACGTCGCCTTCGACGATGTCGCCGCTGTCGCTGGCGCCATCTCGCCGGTTCCCGGCGGCGTGGGGCCGCTGACGCCACTCATGGCGCTCAAGCAGATGCTCCTGACATCCGGTATTTGACCCGAGCGACGACGGCCCAACACTCGCGCAACGCCACCATCGCGTCAGTCCTATAGGTTGAGCGGTCCGGTCATCTTATCGTGTACCCTGAACGTGAGAGCGTGTGGCGTGGACCACACGTCCATTGACCGGAGGTCATGTTTCCATGCGGCGCATCCGCTACTCCCAGCTCGACGTATTCACCAGCGAGCCATTTGGCGGTAATCAGCTCGCGGTATTCTTCGACGCCGACCAATTGTCAGCCGCCGAGATGCAGTCCATCGCACGGGAAATGAATTTCTCCGAAAGTGTCTTCATTCTGCCTGCGATTGATCCGAGTGCAGTCGCGCGGCTCCGCATCTTTACGCCGCACGTCGAATTGCCGTTCGCAGGTCATCCCGTTATTGGCAGCGCATTTGCCCTGGCATCGTCCGGGCGCGTCGGTCCCGACAACGACTCACCCATCGTACTGGAGACGGGCGCGGG
>DASQSS010000146.1:0-4581 GCA_035642255.1 Ktedonobacterales bacterium
CCGACGCTGGCTGAGACGCCATAATTGGCGCGGGAGATCCGCTGGCGAACCTCGTCGACGAACGCCGCCGAAGCCGCCGCCTGAGCCGAGGCCGACGGGGCCGCATCAGCCGCCGAGATCGCAGGGGTCACGTCTCCTGGCGCGGCGGTCTCTGTCGGCATGGTGGTACTGGTGGTTTCTGCTGGCGTCGCCGCCACTGTGTCGTCTTCTGCCATCAGGTCTCCCTCTGCTGCTTTCTGGTCGGTGTGCTCATCGGTGTGCTCGTTTGTTCACCATGCCGCGGCTCAGCATGCGGCTCAGCGATTGATGCCGCCGCCGCTCGTCAGGTCGCTGGCCTTCACCGAGAAGATGAGCTGCGTCATGACCGTGTCGAAGCGCTCATCCTTGATGCCGGGCGGTGACTCATCGTCGAGCGCGAGGCCCGCCATGTACGTGTATTCGCCATCAGAGACTGGACGCCACGCGTTACGCGTGAGCAGCCACTTCACGCGGCGCAGGATGCCCGGCCAGCGCGTGCGCCCCGCATCCTCGGTGTCATGCACCTCGACTAGCACGCGCACCTCGCGCGTCATGCGGTCTACGCCATGCACGCCGCCGGGCGCGACGAGCAGAAAGGGCGTGGGGCACGCGCTGCGGTCGGCGTTCGGGCCATCGGTTACGTAGTTGGGATAGATGCTGTTGGCGCCGCTGCGAGCGCCGCTATCATCCATCCGCTGTCCCAGCGCCGGAACCAATCCCGCCGTCGGGTCGGTGTCGGTCGCGAGATACGCCGCGACCTGGAGGTCGAGTGGCGTGCCATCGACCGTCAGCGTGGTGAGCGGATCACCAGGTGTCGGCATCGTCGGTCAACCTCCCACTCATCCCCCCAACTCGGCGCGCACCTGTTTGATGAGGTCCGGCGCCATCGCCTTCGCAGTCGGCCAGAGGATGGGCCGCGCCGCCATGAACCGCGTCGAGAGCTCCAGAAATGCGCCGACCGGCGCCCCACTCGACCAAGAGCGCCACGGCGTCAGCGTCTGCCGGTCGCTGGAGAGCACCACGAGCACGTCACCGTTGGGCGCGATCGCCGTCTGCGCCTTGAGCGACTGTCGGGCGTTCAGTCCGGTGCGTGAGGGGCCGTTGCGGTCGGTCCACGGCGCCTGCGCGCGCATCCGCTCCTGGGCATCTTTCCCCCACGCCTGCGCCACACGAGCCACCCGCGTGCGCATCTGCGCCACCGCCGCATCCATCTTCGCTGGGTCGTAGGTGTTGAAGGCCATGATGGGTTAGCAGCTTTCTAGCATCCCGTTGCGCAGGAAGCCGTGATAGCGACTGGTTGCAATACTTCCAGCCCCAGCCCCACATGTCGAGCCGGACTTCCCCACACTTACCAGCGGTGGCGTCCCTTCGATGACCCAGCAATGATGGCGTTCCTGCTTCCAGTCGTCTTTCATCGTGCAGTTGTTCGCCATGCTGTCCACTTGCCAGTCGGTGCCATCAGGCAGCTTCACGACCAGCGGGCCGCCGGGCAGTTGTGGGCGAAAGAAATGCGCCACCCATGGCGCGTACCACATGGCGCCTGCAGGCGCGTCGCGCAGCGTGTACTCCTCGCCCGTGTCGGCGCGCCGGTAAATCTCCTCGCAGAAGACCTGGCGCGTATCCTCGTTGGTGAACGGATAGCCACATGCGCAGTGGGTTGGCCAACGCGGGTCGTCGGCGTAGCGCTCCACTTCGCCGCATGAGCCGTTGCGGAGGTAGCCTTCGTAGCCCTCGCGTGTGTCCGCGACAACTGGCGCATCCTCGATCAGTGTCTCAGTGTCGTGAGAGCGCAACACGCCGGATGTGAGCGGGCAGGGATTGTCGTAGATGTAGCACTTTGCCGCTTCATCCCAACGCTCACCGCGCGTATAGCGACGCAACGTCTGGCGCACGCGGCTCGTTGGCTCGATCAGAAAACAGGCAACTTGACTCACGCGGCATCACTCCTTGCTACAGCTTGCCAGCCGTGTCCTGCAGCCCGCCCTCTTCGAGGATGGCGAAGGCGTAGGGCCCGACGACCTGATAGGCGCGGATGCGTCGTCGCGCGCCACTACGCGAGGGCAGCACGAGCTCGCGTCCCGCCTGATTCTCTTCGGTCAGCCAGCCGTTCGGGTCTGGCGTGAAGTAGGCGGTGTCGGCGACGTACTGGCGTGTGCCCTCCGGACCGATCTGGACCGTGCCGCCGCCGACCGCGACGTAGCCCTGGACCGTCCCCAGCAGCGTGAAGGGCCGCGCCACAGGCGTGACACCGTCGCTCGCGTATTGCGTCGTCTTGCCCCACACCTGGATGTCCTCGGTCATCCCCCGCGCCGCCATCCGCGCGAGCAGCGCGCTCATCCGCGTCGCGATGTCAGCGGGAACAGGGCGCGGCGTCGTCATCGCGGTCTCCTCCATCTCCTCCGGCTACTCCAGAATCCCTTGTCCGGGCAGCGGCAGATCATTGGGCAGCGGCGGTGTCCCCGCCTCGTTCATGATGCCCTGGTTGACGTTGACCAGTCCGCCGCTCGTGTCATAGCCGCCCCGGGTTGGGCCCGCGAGCGCTACACCCGTCATCAGCGCCAGCGCGCTCACCGCGCTCTCCCCCGCCGCTTGCGAGATGTACAGCTCGTATTGCGCGAGCAGTTCACTTTGGGTCGCCGTCCAGTCCATCTGGCGATTGCGTTGGTAGCGGTAGTCCTTGAAGACCTCGCTATCAACCACCATCACCGTCATGCGTCTGCACAAGAGCGCCGCCGTCAGGTGGGCCAACGCCGCCAGCGCATGCGCGCTCGTGTCGCCGCCGGCTGCGACCAGGGTGTCGAAGGTCAGGCTATTCGAGGTCAGCCGCGTCCGCACCCGCGCGAGCGCCGACGGGAGGTAGCTGAACCCTTGAATCTGGCTATCACTCACCTCATTGGTGGTGACGCCGAGCAGGTCCCGCACCGTTGCGCAGAGATCGGAGAGATAGCCGGGCATCGGCGCGCCGGGCGCCGAGGGGTTGGCGCCGCCCGCCTGGGTGTAGACGACGGCGTACCAGTCGCCCGGGCTGCCGTTGACATCGACGAGGGCGTAGCTGGTGGTCCCGCTCACCAGCGCGGCGGTGGCCCCGGCGACGTTCGCATAGTCGCCCGCGTTCTGCCGCTGCGACGCGCTCTTGGTGAGCTGCAGCTCAGTGAACCCGGCGGCGAGGACCTGGGCGACGTTGGGCACGCTGATGGTCAGGGTGATCATGAGACAACACTACTCTTCTACTACTCTTCTACTGCTCGCGCGCCTACTGGTCGTGTGTGGTGGAGATGGTCGCGGCGTCCTGCTGCGTCGTGCTGATGCTGGCAGCGCTCCGCTGCGTCACGCTGATGCTGCCCGCGTCGCTAGCGGTGGTTCCGCTGCCCACGCCTGGCCCACGCCAGCCGGTCCCGAGCGCTTTCATCAGATAGGTGGCGCGACTGGCGCTCCGGAGCGCGGCGCGGAGCCGGAAGAGCGTCTGACTCGGCGCGTGCAGGCTCAGCAGAATGCGCGCACTGGCGCGTGTGGATGCGCCAGCGGTGAACCGCAGGGCGTACCGTGCCCGCGCCTGCAGGCCTGACGGGAACCGCAGGGCGAATCTCGTTCGCCCCTGTATGCCGCCCGATGAGAACCGGACCGCGAAGCGTGCCCGTGTCGCCTGCGCCAGCGTACGCCGCGCCTGGAACGACGCACGCGCTTCGCCGCCGAGCGCCGCGCGACTCACCACGCGTGTGCGCGCCGCACTGGCGAGTTGCGTCAGGTTCGTGCGTAGCTTGAAGGTCACTTGCGTCGCCGCGCGCAGCGCTGCGCGCGTCACGAAGCGCGACCGCGCGGGCGCCTGCGCCGCGAAGCGGATCGCCGACCGGGCGCGTGTCTGCATGCCCGCGGTGAAGCGTGACTGGAAGTGGCTCCGCGCCAGCGCCGTCAGCCCGGCGCGGCTGGTGAACCGCGCCCGCGCCAGTGCGCCCAGTTGGGTGAGTGACGAACGCACCTTGAACGTCGCCTGCGTCAGCGCGTCCAGCGCCAGCCGCGTCACCGCGCGGGTGCGGGTCACACTCGCCAGGGTGGCCATGCGCGTCACAAACCGCGTCCGCGTCGTGCTCGCCAGCGTGGCGATGCGCGCCTGGAACCGCGCCCGTCCGACGCTCTGCGCGCGCAGCCGGGTGGCAAACCGTGCACGGGTGGCCGCTGAGAGCGCGGCCCGCGTCACAAACCGCGCGCGCCCCTGGCTGCTCACGGCGGAGAGGCGCGTCCGCCAGGTCGCGCGGGTCGGACCGCCCAGCGCGCTCAGACGGGTCTTGGAGGTGGCGCGCATCGGACTCGTGGCCACCAGTCGGCTGCGATAGGTCGCACGCGCCGGCGTCTGCGCTTTGAGCCGTGTGCGATAGGTGGCGCGTGTGGGCGCGCCCAGGCTGTTGGGCGTCGGGCCGCCGCTCGCCGCCTTGAAGGCCAGCAGCCACAAGACGCCATCGTCTTTGACGCTCCAGGTCGGCGCGTAGGATGCTGAGCCCGCCGCACTCTGCGTCTCGTAGGCGCTCGCGATCTGCGCCCACCCACTCACGTCGGCGACCTGCGCGG
>DASQSS010000147.1:0-10298 GCA_035642255.1 Ktedonobacterales bacterium
CCTGGCCGTGGCGCTCTTCATCATCGTGGCCAGCTATGTCTTCCCATTGATCTACATCCACGTCGGCCCGAAGATCATGGGTGGCGCGGCGGGCATCTCTCCGTTGGGCCCGGGCGACTATCATAACTATGTCAACGGCGACCTGAGCCGCCAGGACGTCGTCAGCAGTCCTATCCATCCCCTCGGAACAGACGCCCTTGGGCGTGACATTCTCGCGCGCATCATGGCAGGCGTGAACGTCTCCATCGAGGTGGCGCTGCTCGTCGAGATCATGGACATCGGTCTGGGTGTCACGATTGGCACACTGGCGGGCTTCTATGGCGGCTGGCTCGCGACCTTCCTCGACCGCTTCACCGATCTGATGTTCGCCTTCCCAGGTCTGCTGTTCGCCATCCTCGCGGCGGCGACTCTTGGCCCGGCCTTCCAGCAGCGGCTTGGGTTGCCTGGCCGCCTGATTCTCGTGAGTATCGCCCTGGGCATCTCTGTCTGGCCGTTCATGGCGCGCCTGGTGCGTGGACAAACGCTCCAGTTACGCGAGCAGCAGTTCATCGAGGCGTCGCGCACGGTAGGCAGCTCGAACGGGCGCATTATCATGCAGCATATTGTGCCGAACCTCTTCAACATCGTCATCGTCGCCGCTGCGCTCGACGTGGTGAACACGATCGTCAGTGAGGCGGTCATCTCGCTGCTTGGCCTGGGCGTGCAGACGCCGGGCTCCAGCCTCGGCCTGATGATCAACGATGCGGTCAGCCAGATCGCGCTCAATCCGTGGGAAGTCATCTGGCCAACGGTTGTGCTATCCATCCTGGTGCTCGCCTTCTCCTTCATGGGCGATGGTGTGCAAGACGCGTTCAACCCGCGCACGAAAGACTAGCGCGAGACGAGCGCGCCTGACCAGACAACGAACATCATCGTGGGCTGGCGGAAGGGACGTTGAGTGTCAACCGAGCGCTGGTTTGCGCATACAGTGCAGACGAGTCAAGACACAGGTTGACATTCACCTGATACCAGCATGACACCAGAGTTAGAGCCAGAGATGGCGGAGCATATTCGAGCATGGCCGAACGACTGCTAGACGTACAACACCTACAGACGCACTTCTTCACCCGCGGCGGTGTCGTCAAGTCCGTCGAGGATGTTTCATTCCACATTGACGAAGGCGAGACCCTGGGCCTGGTCGGCGAGAGCGGCTGTGGCAAGAGCGTAACGTCGCTCTCCATCATGCGCCTCGTCGAGAGCCCTCCGGGTAAAATTGTAGGCGGCAGGGTCCTCTTTCAGGGCGATGACATCGTGCAGATGGATGAGGATGACCTCTACAAGCTGCGCGGCGGCAAGATCGCTATGATCTTCCAGGATCCGATGACTTCGCTCAATCCCCTCTTCAGCGTCGGGTTTCAGATTGCCGAAGCGGTCAAGACGCACCTGAAGCTGGATGACAAGGCGGCGATGGACCGGGCAGTACAGATGCTCGACCTTGTGCGCATTCCCGAGGCCCGCCGCCGTATTAACCACTTCCCGCATGAGTTCAGCGGTGGCATGCGACAGCGCGTGATGATCGCCATCGCGCTCTCGTGCAACCCCAAACTCCTCATCGCGGACGAGCCAACCACCGCGCTCGACGTGACGATTCAGGCGCAGGTGCTCGATCTGATGAAGGGCCTCGCACAGGAGTTCAACACGGCGACCCTGCTGATCACACACGATCTCGGCGTGGTCGCGGGCACCTGTGATCGGGTGGCCGTCATGTACGCCGGGCGTATCGTGGAGTCCGCGCCCACGCGCACCATGTTCAAGAATCCGGCGCACCCCTACACGCAGGCGCTGCTCAACGCAGTGCCGCGCGCGGACACGCCGCGCGGAGCCAAGCTGGCCGCCATCGGTGGTCAGCCGCCCAACCTTGTCAATCTGCCGAAGGGCTGCCCCTTTGCGCCACGCTGCCGCAAGGCGCAGGCGCGCTGCCGTCAGGAGCTACCACCGCTTGAGACGGTCGGCCCAAACCAGCAGGCCGCATGCTTCTATCCCTACTAATCCGCTAATACCCCTGCTGAGCAGGCAGTGAAGGGAGCGTTTCCTTTGGCGACGACTATGCCACAACCTGGCGCAGCCGCCCCGTCTCAGAACGATGTTCTGGTTGATATTCGCGGCCTCAAAGTTCACTTCCCCATTCGAGGTGGTCTGCTCGGGCAGACCGTCGCCTCGGTCAAAGCGGTGGATGGTGTAGACCTCCAGATCAAGCGCGGCGAAGTGCTGGGCCTGGTCGGCGAGAGCGGCTGCGGCAAGTCAACGCTGGGGCGCGCCGTCTTGCAGCTCATCAAACCGACCGCTGGCACGGTCAACTTCGACGGCGACGAGCTGACCACGCTGGGCGCCAATCGGCTACGGCACAAGCGCGCGGACATGCAGATGGTCTTTCAGGACCCATACAGCTCGCTCGACCCGCGCTTCACTGTCGGCGCGGTCATCAATGAGCCACTCAACAACTTCAACTATGGTAACCGCGAGCAGACCGACGAGCGTATCCGCTACCTGCTGCGCGTGGTAGGCATGAGCCCGAATATCCTCAACCGCTACGCGCATGAGTTCAGCGGCGGGCAGCGCCAACGTATCGGCATCGCCCGCGCGCTCGCACTGAACCCGAAGTTCATCGTCGCTGACGAGCCGATCTCCGCGCTCGATGTCTCGATTCAGGCGCAGGTGCTCAATCTGCTGGCGGACCTGCAGGCAGAGTTCAACCTGACCTACATGTTCATCGCGCACAACCTCTCGGCCATCAAGCACATCAGCACGCGCGTCGCGGTGATGTATCTGGGGCATATCGCTGAGATTGGCCCCGCCGACGAGATCTACGCGAACCCGCAGCATCCCTACACCATCGCGCTGCTCTCGGCCAGTCCGTATCCCGATCCCGACATGGAGAAGACCCGCAAGCGCATCATCCTGACCGGCGATGTGCCCAGCCCGGTCAATCCTCCATCGGGCTGCCCCTTCCACCCACGCTGCTGGAAGGCGCAAGCGATCTGCCGTGAGCAATATCCACCGCTGGAGCGCAAGCCCGGTGGGAGCGCGGGACACCTGGCCTCGTGCCACTTCCCCGGCCAGTAGTCAGCGAGTCTCCAGTCGGGAGTCGGTCGGGAGTCGGTCGCGGGTCGGTCGCGGGTCGGTCGTGGGTCAGCCCGTACCTGATTCCCGACCGACTCGCTGGCTACCGACTGAGACGCGATTCGATCTGGCTGTTGGCGCGCCAGTCCTCACCCTCAGCCTCTCGCCTACAGGGGAGGATGCCAGCGGTGTGGCCGCGCCTGACGCCGCACGCCAACAGCCAGATCGGCGTTGTAATGAGGCGCCACACAGAAGGACATTCAGTCTTCGCGCGTGGCGTCTCGTTCGTTCCTGGCGTTCTTGATACGCATATCTGCCGCTCACTCCGCTCATGGTGGGCGCGAGGCCGGGCCTGAACGAGGAGGTTCACGCGACGATGTCTACCCGCGATGAGATCACCACAGCTCTCGCTGCCCAGCGGGAACGCGTTGAGCGCTGGTTTCAGGCGCTCTCCTCCGAGGAGATGGCTCGTCCTGTGACGGCCAGCGAAGTCGAAAGCGGCGAGATGTGGACGCCTAAAGACCATCTGGCCCACCTCGTCGGAACAGAGCGCTTCTTTCAGGGCGCCATCAAGCGCGCCATCGGCGGCGCGGAGGATCCCCTGGGGTTCTATACCCAGGTAGGCAGCGATGACGAGGAGGCGCGACGCACGCTCATCAATCGCTCGAACCAGCAGGCGTATGTGAAATATCATGATGAGCCTGCTGAGACGTTTTTCACTCGCCTCGGTGAGACACGCCAAACAACGCTTGCCCTGCTCGATGGCCTCGACGACTCGCAGCTAGCGCAATTCATCCCGCACTCCCCATTCGGCGATCACACCCTCTCGGCGCTGTTCATGACGATCGCGGGGCACGCCAGGCAGCACCTCCACTGGCTCGATAGCGCCGTGCGGTCGACGCAACAGGCAGGCGGCTGAGTGGTCACATCATCTCATTGACGCTCGCCAGCGCCCTCCGCCATAATGGGGTGACGCGGCCAACTGGGGCGCGGGCAACGGCGCAGATGGCGCAGATGCGGAGGTGGGAGGGCAGCGGGTTTATGGCGAACTGGGGGCAGCGGCGCGGCGCTGGAAGCGCTGACCGTGACGCGAACCGTGATGTGAACCGCGATGCGAACCGACGCATGCGTCAGGTCAAAGAGATGGTGCGTCTGGGTGTCGCGTTGCGCGCTGAGATGGGTTTGGAGCGTATCTTCGCGGAGGTGGCTCAGTCCATCCACGGGGCCACAGGCTTTCGGGTCGCCGCGCTCAACATTGTGCGTAGCGACAGCGAATTTGTGCAGGTGGTGGCGACTGCCGGGTTAAGCGAAGCTAATCGCCGTGAGCTCGTACAGCACCCGCCACACCTTCAGGCGCTCATCGCCGTCATGCGTCCGGAGTTTCGCCGCAGCCACTCCTTCTTCATCCCGCATCAGTATCAGCACATGCTCGATGCGGTGGGCGGTGTGATCGAGCCGCCACCCACAGGCCAGCCGCGCTCGACCTCGCCGGACGCCTGGCAGCCGGAAGATGTCTTGCTGACCACTCTCATCAGTCCGCGCACGGGCAACCTGCTGGGCGTCCTCTCGCTCGATCAGCCCGATGATGGCGTCATTCCTTCGCTCGAAACGATTGAGATCATCGAGCTGTTCGCCAACCAGGCCGCGCTGGCGATTGATACGAGCCGCCTGTTCTCCGAGCGCGAACAGGAGCGCCTGATGATTGCGCAGGGACTGCGTCGGCTGCGTTATCACCTCGATCTGGCGCGCAATCGTGATTTGCGCCTTGCCGCGCCGCCGCTCAATAGCGCGCTCGATCCGCTGGTCGTTTCGCTCAATGAGGTGCTCGACGCATTCAATACCATGCTGGCCGACGCGCGAGCGGCGAGCGAGCTGGTCAATCGCCATGCCTCCGAAGTGCGCGCCGCCGCGACCTATCTGGCGGAAGGCGCTGGCGAGCAGGCGGAGAGCATCCTGGATCTCTCGTCCATCATGGATAGCATGTCGCAGAATGTGCGGCATATCGCGGCGACCGCGAGCCAATCGAGCGAGGCGGCGCATCTGGCCAGCGAGCTCTCACGCGCTGGCGCCGAGCACACCGCGCTGGCAGGCGAAGGCATGGCGCGCGTGCGTGAGCTCACGCTGCAGATGAAGAAGAAGGTCAAGCGACTGGGCGAGAGCGCACAGGAGATTGGCGACATCGTGCAGCTCGTGGCCGATATCGCCGCTCAGACCAATCTGCTTGCGCTCAACGCCTCCATCGAGGCGGCGCGGGCCGGCGAGCATGGGCGTGGCTTCACGATCGTCGCGCAGGAGATCAGGCGGCTGGCGACCGGCGCGACCGAGGCCACACGCCAGATTCACTCCCGCATCCAGAGCGTGCAGAATGAGACGCATCAGGTAGTCGTGCAGATCGAGCATGGCGTGGAGCAGGTGGTGTTGCAGTCGGAGCTGGTGACGCAAGCGGGCGCCGCACTGGCCGAGGTGGACCGGCTCAATCAGCGCCTGGCGACCGACATCCAGCAGATCAACGATGTCGCCAGCGAACAGGCGCTTACCGCAACTCAGGCCGCCGCCGCCATCAAAGACCTGGCGAATGTCTCGATGCAGACAAGTCAGAGCATGGAGCAGGCCCGCGCCACGATGGATTACCTGGTGGAGCTTGCCGACGCGCTTCAGCGGCAGATCGGCGCGTTTCAGCTGCGCGAGGATGTGCACACCGCGTTGCCACAGGCGTCAGCGGCCGTATCCACACCGCTCGCGGCTCCGCAGTACCCGCCCCTCGCCGACCCGCTGCCGGGCAGGATGCGCGCGCCAGATGGCCTCGCGCCGACGATGCCGCCGCTCTTGCGCGCGAGTCCCACGGACGCAGTCACTCTGCCGATGACCGCGGCGGTGACGTCACCACGTCTGCCCCTACATGGGTCGGGGGTGCGGCCACAGCTGCAGGAGACGGCGCTCACTCCCAGCGTCACGCGTGGTGAGCGAAGTCGTCCACTGACCTCGGGAGGGCCGGGCCAGTCATGGGGGAAGGCGCCAGGCCCTGCGACCCCTAGTTCGGGTAGCCCTGGCTCAGGAGGCCTCGGCTCAGGAGGCCTCGGTTCTGGTGGCCTGGGTTCTGGTAGTCTGAATTCGCGCAGCGTGGCGCCCGCAGCGCCGAGCTTTGGCGACGTGGGCGCCACGCTCCCTGAGGCGATGCGCCACAGGTCAGAGATGTCTGGCTTCACAGGTTCGGGTGAGTTGGCAGCGCACCAGACGGGAAGCCCACAACCGCAGCGGCATGTTACCCCGCGCTTCACGGAGGCGCCGGTTGACAATCTGGACGATCTGGGCGACGAGAGCAGCGTCCATGACTCCGCTGACGGCGGCTCCGCAGACGCATAGATGGCGCATGATCTGGATAGATGACTTGATGCGTGCGGTGACAGAGGATCGCCAGCCGAGCAGGGGCCATCCAGGCGTGGTTCTAACCGCCAGCCAAACTGGCGGGGAGCGCGACAAAAAACAGGGCGCCGATCTCGGCGCCCTGCGGATTCTGTATGGGAAAGGATTCTGCTCCGCGCGATGTGACGCGCTCAGGCGTCTCAGGCGGAGGTCTTGAGAGTGGCGGGCGTCGCGCCCACCAGTTCGGCGACGGAAGCGCCAAGCGCTCGCGCTAGCCGACCCAGCGCGTAGGGTTGTGGCTCTTCGCGACAGTGCTCCAGATGGGTGATCGTCTCCCTACGAAGTCCCGTCAGATCGGCCAGTTGACCGATGCTGAGTCCACTGCGCTGCCGCACATGGCGCAATCCACGTAATTTCATTCACTGCCTCCTCATCGAGGTGTTGTTGGTTTGGCCAGGCCACGCTGCCCAGCCGTCACCCAGAGCGAAAGGCGAGCGCAATCCCCGCGCAGGCTCCGCTCTCTATAGCCACTATAGCAGACTCCAGGCCAACATGCCAGCAAGCGCGGCTGCCCTTCGCTCTGGGTGACGCCGCGATCCTATCACTCTGACTACGAGCCAGACCCGCTCTACGTGGCAAATGATCGCTACCCGGTGCGCGGCGGTTTGTAGGCTTCAGGTGACACGTCGCCTCAGGGCGTCCTCCTGTGATGGAGAACGTCTTGAGGCGACGTGTACACGCGACGTCATTATGCGGTTACGGACCGCGCGTCGATTCAACGATCTGGTCCGCACTGGTCCGATCTGGTCCGCACTGGTCCGATCTGGCGGCGATCAGTAGATGAAGGCGACACCGGAGCCAGCGTGCGCGTAGCGGTAGTCAACACGCCCCCAACCGCCACCGTTCCAGTAGAAGTTCATCTCAGAGATGATGAACCAGCCGCCGCCGAGAAGCTGCTCGACGTGGCCGACGTGCCCACCGCCGCCAGCTCCCTGGACACCTGGCTGGAATACGACAGTCGCGCCAACGGCTGGCGCATAGCCAACGCTCATGCCCTGGGCGCGAGCGCCGCTGATCCAGTTGGTGGCGGAGCCCAGATAGCCCAGCTGTGGCTCATCGCGGCGCGCGTACCAGGCCCACCAGGTGCAGACGCCAAACTCCGCGCTATGCGGATCTCCGGCAAAGTCGGACATCGAGTAGGTCGGATGCCCCGGCACAGGCGTCCATTGGCCGATGGCTCCGGGCGACGTGTAGAAGGTGGCCGCGGGAGCGGTGGTCTGAGCGGGCTTGGGCTTCGGCGCGACTGTAATGGTGTGCAGCACCATTACGGAGGCGATCGTATGCGTGGCGCTCTGGCGCGGCGCTCCGGCGAGCGATAGCTTGGGGGACGAGGCGCGGAGCGGGGCCGCTGTGAGCACTGAGTCGGTCAGCGTTGGCCACTCGCCCGTTGGGTTGGGAGCCCATGTGGACGCATCGGAGATGAGGCGTCCGCTGGTGTCAATATGCCACTGCGCGGTGCAGTGTTTGGTGGGACGCTGCGTTTCCTGGCTCTGGCGCTGCGCGCTCGCGGCGCGTGTGGCATTTGTGACGCTCGTGCGCTGGCTCTGCGTTGAGAACGAGAGCGGCACGGCATTCGCTGCGGGGTTGACGACAACCGAAGGAATAGAGGGAATACTCGCGGCCTCGACACTGGCGGCCAGTGGCGCGCTCCAGGAGCGGCACAGCAGTCCATTTTCCAGCGTAAGCCACGATAGCGAGGTGTTGTGCGGTTGCCCCTGCGCATCCATGGTGTCAATCGGCGCTCCACTGATGTTGAGCGCCAGACCTCCGAGCAGGGCGACTGAGAGCAGGCGCCCACCATTCCTCCACAACGCGTCAGATGTTAGCAAGATCGAATCCTCCTCAGGACAGGCGGACGTGGCGCGGCCACCACATGCGCCCATCAGAGAAAGCATCGAACCTCGTAGCCGACTGCCCGGCCAGTCGTGAACTCCCTGAGTGTCACGCCTCGCCAGACACAGGCAATCTGGGCCTGCGCCATTGGTCGGACGGGTTGCTGTTCGACGCCTCCTCATATCCTCGTTCGGGAGCGCCGCCCGCATTCGCATGCGTTCACATGCGAGTACAGACGAGCGCGCTGGGCGCGGTCAGTCACCAGACTCCGGGAGCCGTCGCTACCACCGGAAGACTGCTCGCGCTCTCTTCTCCCTCACAAGGCACTGTTCCACATAGAACAGATGTACTTGAACATTGCGCATTGCCAACTATACCCGCGATCGCAGGGTTTTGAGGATATCACTCCCCTGGCTGGTACTTTCAGGTCAGGTCGCCCTGCTCTTCCAGTCCTGCTTCAGCCCTGCTTGCGCAGGTACGCGGCGTCCATCACACATCCAAGTCACTGGCGCTCCCGTCGCCCGACTGCCAAAAGTGGCGTAACTCACATGTACGTGAATGTCTAACGCCTTGAACGAGAGACGTTCGTGGTTGGTCACAACCGGGCGTTCTGGTAAAACACCTCGCGCGACAACGCGTGAGCGTTCGCAATGACGTAAAGCAGGCGCAGCTACGATTCCCTGAGCATGGCTGGCTCTCGGTTGGCGGGTGTACACTACGAAGGTTGTGTCCGGTGGAGAACAGCAGGCAGAGCGAGGAAAAGGGAAAACAGCCACCATGAGTGACCCGCGTGAGACGAGTGAGCGGACGAGCGACCCACGGGAGACGAGTGAACGGGTGAGCGAAGTGAGCGTCGCCGCGCGCCATCGCTACGCTGCGCTGTGGGATGTGGATGGCGTCATCATTGACAGCGCTGAGCAGCATCGTCAGTCGTGGGAGGCGCTGGCGCGCGAGCAAGGTCTGCCGTACAGCGACGAGGCGTTCTGGGCGGGCTTTGGCATGCGCAACAGCGATAGCATCAAGCTCATGTTTGGCGTGAGCGATCCCGAGCGTGCGCGAGCGCTGGGCGAGCGCAAAGAGGCGATCTACCGCGCGCTGCTGCGGAGCGAGGCGACGGCGCTGCCCGGCGCGCGTGAGTTACTGGCCACATTGCATGCGGCGGGCTACCGACAGGCGCTCGGCTCCTCCGCGCCTGTCGCGAACATCGAGACGATCATCCGCTTGCTGGGCATCGGACCCGCGCTCGATGGCTTCGTCTCAGGCGAGCGCGTGGCGCATGGCAAGCCCGCGCCAGACATCTTCCTGGCGGGCGCGGAGCTGGTTGGGGTAGCGCCTGAGCATTGTGTGGTTTTCGAAGACGCGCCAGCCGGAGTAGCGGCGGCCCGCGCAGGCGGCATGCGCTGCATCGCTGTGCGCCGGTCCGGACAGCCCGACGCGCCGGGCCTGGATGCCGCCGATCGCGTCGTAGACTCGCTGCGCGATGTGACAGTCAGCGACATTGACCGTCTGCTCAGTGTCGATCTGGGCTAGCGCGGAGCCAGTTCAGGCTATGGCGCCGAATGGTCATTTACGGGGAGGCGACGCGCCAAGAAAAGCCCAAAAAAAGCGGGCCAGTCACTTGACTGGCCCGTTAAAGGTGGCTCCGGGACGTGGATTCGAACCACGGCTGGCTGATCCAGAGTCAGCTGTCCTACCACTAGACGATCCCGGAATAGGTTTGGCGCCAGCGGCGATATCCTCGTCGCCAGCCCTTGTATAGTACCATATGCGGTTCAGAGGCGCAAGTCGGCGCAAGGGTCGCATCAGGGCGGTGTCAAAGTCAGGAGGGTGAAAACGAAACGCATCCGGTATCCTAACAAGCGAAACAAACAACCAAGCTTGTAAGGAGGCCAGATGCGCGCAAGCGAGTGTACCACAGCAGAGCACGCCGCGAGTCAGTCGTT
>DASQSS010000148.1:0-24311 GCA_035642255.1 Ktedonobacterales bacterium
GCTTTCGAGTTCCGCAACAAGGTGGAGCACCCCCGATGGCGCGCGACGTGGGACTGGATGATCTTCGTGGGCAGCTTCTTGCCTGCGCTGCTCTGGGGTGTCGCGCTCAGCAACATCATCAGCGGTGTGCCGATCGACGCCAGCCAGAACTACGTCGGCGGCTTCTGGAACCTGCTGAACCCGTATGCGTTGCTGGGAGGCGTCACATTCGTCGGCGTGTTCGCGCTCTATGGCGCGATCTTCCTCGCGCTCAAGACGGAGAACCCTACCGGTGAGCGAGCGCACATTGTGGCGCGCATCATCTGGCTGCCCGTCACGGCGCTGGTCTTCGCCTTCGTCATCGCTGGCTACTTCGCCACCGATGTCTTCGCGCGGCTCGGCGTCAATCCCGGTGTCGCGCCGCTGATGGCCGCCGCCGCGCTGATCTCGCTGGGCTGGCTGCTCGCGGAGCGGCGCCATGGCTGGGCGTTCATTATGATGGCGGCTCTCATCGTGCTCTCCATCGCGACGCTCTTCATGGGGCTGTTCCCACGGGTCATGGTCTCCAGCCTGAACACCGCGTGGGATCTGACGATCTACAACGCCTCATCCAGCCCGTACACACTGACGGTCATGACGATCATCGCGCTGACCCTCATCCCCATTGTGCTGGCGTATCAGGCGTGGAACTACTACATCTTCCGCCAGCGTATCAGCAGGTCGCCCGCCGCTTCGGCGCACTAGCGGGCCTGGAGCAGCCGGGAGCAGTCCGTGACATGTCTGTCTGGGCTGCTCCCGCGCAAGACTGAATCACATGACATCTCGCCTCATGCGGGCGCATGAGGCGGCGGGAGGAACAATGCGACAGGCAGCGCTGATGCGGCAGGCCCGCGCGCAAGGGCGTCCACTCGCCCGCACGATCGTGTTCGCGACCCTCAATGGCGCGGCCCTGATCGGCCAGGCGGCATTGCTCGCGAACGTGATCAATAGCGTGTTTCTGCTGCGACAGACGCTCGACGCCGTCGCGCCATTGCTGGTGGCGCTGCTGGGAGTGGCGCTCGTGCGCGCGGGTCTGGCGTGGGCGGGTGATGTCGCAGCGCAGGAGGTCTCGGCGGGCGTGCGAACCTCGCTGCGGGAGCGTCTGGTCGCGCGCGTCTTCGCATGGGGACCACTCGGACTGGCTGACGAGCGCAGCGGCGAGCTGGCGAACACCATAGTCAACGGTGTGGAAGCGCTCGACGCCTACTACAGTCAATACCTGCCGCAGGCGGCCATCGCGGCGCTGATCCCGACGGCGATTCTCGTCGTCGTCATGCCCTTCGACATGCTCTCAGGTGTGCTGCTCCTGATCACGGCGCCGCTGATCCCCGTCTTTGGCGCGCTCGTCGGCAGCCTCTCGTCAGACCCATCGCGCGCGCAATGGAGCGCGCTGAGCCGGTTCAGCGCGCGCTTTCTCGATGTCACGCAGGGGCTGACCACACTCAAGCTCTTCGGACGCAGCCGCCGCCAGGCTGAGATTCTCGCGCGGCTGGGCGAGGAGTACCGCGCGGCGACAATGAAGACGCTGCGCGTCGCGTTTCTCTCGGCCCTCGCGCTGGAGCTCGTCTCGACCTTGAGCGTCGCGGTGATCGCGGTCGAGATCGGTCTGCGCCTGCTCTACGGCGACATCTCGTTCACGCGGGCGTTCTTCGTGCTGCTGCTGGCCCCAGAGTTCTACCTGCCATTGCGGGCGCTCGGCGCCAAGTTTCACGCCGCCATGTCGGGCGTGACGGCGTCTGAGCGCATCTTCGCGGCGCTGGGTGATGCGGGGCCAGGGGCGGAGCGAGCGCCAGAGCCCGCGCGGCGCGCTGCTCAGGCCGCGCCAGACGGCCCGCCCGCCATCATCGTCGCGGGGCTGCGCTACACCTATCCGGGCGCCACGCACGCCGCGCTTGAGGAGGTTTCGCTGTCGGTTCCGGCAGGCGCGCATATCGCACTGGTAGGGCCATCTGGCGCGGGCAAGTCAACGCTCATCAACCTGCTCCTGCGCTTCGCCGATCCCGACGCTGGAGAGATTCGCGTGAATGGCGAGTCGCTCGCGGCGATGGACCCGCGCGACTGGCGGAAGCATGTCTCATGGGTGGGGCAGCGGCCCTACCTCTTCCACGGCAGCGTCGCCGAGAATATCCTGCTGGCGCAGCCAGAGGCGAGCGCCGAAGAGGTCCAGCGCGCCGCGATCGCGGCGCAGGCCGATACCTTCATTCACGCGCTGCCGCGTGGCTACGACACGCCCGTTGGCGAGCAGGGCGTGCGCCTGAGCGGCGGGCAGGCGCAGCGGATCGCCCTGGCGCGCGCCTTCCTGCGTGACGCGCCACTGCTGCTGCTCGATGAGCCAACCGCGCAGCTCGATCCAGAACATGAGGCGCAGATTACCGAATCAGTCGCGCGGCTCACGCAGGGACGCACAACGCTGGTGATCGCCCATCGGCTCAGCACCGTCGTCTCCGCTGATCTCATCGTCGTGATGGATGCGGGCCGCATCGTGGACGCTGGAAGCCACGAGGAGCTGCGGCGGCGCTGTCCGCTCTATCAGCGGCTCATCGCGGCGGCATTGGAGGAGGCGGCGTGATGTTGGACAAGCGCGCAACCGCGACAACACGACGACTCATCGGCTTTCTCGCCGCCTACCGTGGCGAAGTCGCGCTGGCCGCGCTGCTGGGCTTCGCTACGGTAGCCGCTGGTGTGGGCCTGATGGCGACGTCATCCTGGCTGATCTCGGCGGCGGCGCTGCATCCCGTCGAGGCGACGCTGGCTGTCGCCATCGTCGGCGTGCGCTTCTTTGGCCTCGCGCGCGGCGTCTTCCGCTACCTCGAACGCTATGTCTCGCACAGCGTCACCTTTCGCCTGCTGGGACGCCTGCGGGTCTGGGCGTATGACGCCATCGAGCGGCTGGCCCCCACACAACTCCAGACGCTGCGCAGCGGCGATCTGCTGACGCGCATGGTCGCGGACATCGAGACGCTCCAGCATCTGTATGTGCGTGTCATCGCGCCTCCCGTGGTTGCGCTGCTGACCAGCCTGGCGCTCTTCGCGTTTCTCGCGGCGTTCGATCCGCGGCTCGCGCTCGTCGCTGTGGGAACGCTGCTGCTCTGTGGCGTCGGCATTCCAATCATCGCGCGCAGGTTGGCGCACGCGGCGGAATGGCGGGTGGCCGCGCTACGCGCTGACCTGATGGCGGCGACCGTTGACACAACCCAGGGCATGGCGGAGCTACTCGCCTTCGGCCAGGATGAGCGCCAACAGCGGCAGCTCGCCGCGATCTCCGCCAGCCTGGCGCGTGAGCAGCGGCGCCTTTCACGCGTCAACGGACTGAGCGCCGCGATGCTCTTGCTCGGCACGCAGGTCGCCGCGCTCCTTACCCTCCTCGTGGCGATTCCGCTCGTCAGCGCGGGCAAGGTCGAAGGCGTGTGGCTGGCGACCCTCGCGCTCGCCGTCACGGCGTCGTTCGAGGCAGTGGCGCCACTGCCGGAGGCTGGCCGCCATATGGAGAGCGCTGCGGCGGCTGGGCGGCGGGTCTTCGCGCTGACCGACATGGCGCCCTCCGTCACCGAGCCGCCCGCGCCTGCGCCACTGCCAGTGGACGCCACGCTCGCCTTCGAGCATGTCAGCTTTCGCCATGCGGTTGATGAGCCGCCCGCGCTGGACGATCTCAACCTGACGCTGCGCCGGGGCGAGATGATCGCGGTAGTCGGGCCAAGCGGCGCGGGGAAATCCACGCTCGCGATGCTGCTGGAGCGTTTCGCCAACCCTACGTCTGGTCAGATCACCCTCGGCGGCATGGATGTGCGCCAACTTGTGGCTGACGACGTGCGGAGCCAGCTTGCGGTCGTCTCCCAGGGCGCGCGCCTGTTCAATACCAGCGTGCGCCAGAATCTGCTGATCGCCCGCCCAGACGCCACCGATGAGCAGCTGGTGGCGGCGGCTCGGCGCGCCCGTGCCCATGAGATGATCATGGCGTTACCTCAGGGCTACGATACCCTGATTGGCGAGCAGGGGCTGCGGCTCAGCGGCGGCGAGCGGCAACGTCTCGCCATCGCGCGAGCCATGCTGCGTGACGCGCCCATCCTGATTCTGGATGAGCCGACAGCGCACCTCGACACCGAGACCGAGCGCGCCGTGCTACAAGGTCTGGCGGCGTCCGCGCCTGACCACGCGACGCTGTTGATCACGCACCGCCTCATCGGCCTGAGCGCAGCGCGCGAGATCATCGTCCTGCGGGCAGGCCATGTGGTCGAGCGGGGAACGGAACGAGAGCTGCTCGCGCTGGGCGGTCTATACACGCGTCTGCGCGCCGCCCAGCGTCAGGCGCTGAGCGACGACGGTCCGGAGACTTTCAGCGGCCCCTCGCCTGACCTGCTGACGGCGTAAGCGCACAGCATCGGGGCATATCTGAGAGACGAACCGAGACTCCAGAGCCGCTCACCCGTGGCGCGGGATAGCGTGGACGATGAGGTTATCGTCGGCCTCATCTACGGCGATGACGCTGAAGACGCGCGCGATGCGGCGCATCTGATCATTCAGATACGCCGAGCGCCAGAGGTTGAAGGCGACCTCGCCGCGTGGAGTGAGCAGCCGACGCAGATCGCGCAGGAACGCCCCGCCGAGCACGCCATGCGCCATCTTGCCAGCGGTGTAGAGGTCTACACAGATCGCGTCGAAGGTCTGGTCGCAGCGCGCCACCCAGGCGAACGCGTCAGCGGTGACGATATGCAGGTGAGGCAGGTCATCCAGCCCAAACTCACGCCGCGCCAGCCAGACAACCGCCGGGTCAAGCTCCACGCCGACGATCGGCAGCGGACCCCAGCGGAGTGTCATCAGCCGAGCGATGGCGCCACCACCCAGGCCCAGAATCAGCGCGCTTGCTGGCTGGCTCCGTGGCAGCATGGCGTCCCACACATCCGGCGTGTAGCGCGCATCCACGGCCACCGACTGAATCACGCCGCCCACGCGCAACACCTTGCGCCCATCCTCCACCGTCACCCGCGGCGCCGCCAAACCGCGCGCCGTACCGTCTCGCCTTGCCACGAATCCTCGCCCTTTGTCTCATCCCGCGCCACCAGCCGCAGAGCCATAGCGCACAGCGCGCCAGTGTAGGATGATAGCGCGAGCGAGGAGGCGTTGAGAAGAGGAATGGGACTGCTGGCGTCAAGAGGCAATACGCAGGTGGCATGCTGATGACACACGCTCAGATCTCCGTCTTGCGCGCTTTTGCCGCGGACTGCTTGCGATTCTCGGAGACCCGGAACCGCACAATCCTGCTAATCAGGTCCATCGGCAAAGGCTCATCGATAGGAAACTTCACCGAGCCTTTTGTCGTTTCGTATCTGGACAGCTCATCCTTGAACGCCTCGATTCCGCTGCCTGTCGGATACAACCCAATGTGCCGCTTGCGCGCAGCATAGTAGACGAGGATTCCGTTCAAGGCGAATGCTGGCATTTGATAGCTGATACGCTCCTCCGCGTCAGGCGCGGCGGCGCGTATCGTAGCGCGAACCGACTCAAGGATGACCCGCGTCTCTTGCGGAAAGGATGCGATATACGCATCTACGGAGCTGAAGCCAGCGCTCTTCCCTTGCATGGACTCTCTCCATCGCATGCTCTAGATTGCTCTAGCTATGGACGTTACGCCTACCAGATAACGACTAGCGAGTGACCTATGCGGCGCAACGACGCGCCGCGGCCCTATGCGCCCTGGTCCAAGTGTAGCACGGCCGCCTGGTGAGCGCAGCGCCATCACCCGCTATTACCCACCAGTATCACTATAGTCGCGCGTCCGCCCGATGCCAGCGAAGGCCAGGGCCCAGCGCGCAAAGAGCGTCACGAGACCCAGGTGATGGGGATGCGCGCGCAGGCGGCGCGGCGAGGTGAAGATGACGCTTGAGCGGAGATGGCTCACCGTTCCCGTCGCCTTCGCGCGCAGGTGCGCTTTCACGCGCGTGAGGAACTCCAGATCCTCCGCTAGCTGAAGTGATTCATTGAAGCCGCCAAGCGCGAGGAAGAGCGCGCGGTCGCAGTAGAACATCTGCGAGCGGATGCCGAAGAGCACGGCGCCAAGCTCCATGAGGTCGAAGAAGCCACGCTCCAGACGCGAAACGGAGTCCGCGACGACACGAATGGAGCCTGCTGGAGCGCCCGCGTGATAGCAGGCGACAACCTCGCTCACCAATCCTGGCGCCATGCGCGAATCCGCATCCAGAAAGATGAGGATCGCGCCAGAGGCGGCGCCCACGCCCTGATTCTTCGCTCGCGCCACGCCAAGCGCAGGCTCGACGACGATGCGCAGGTCAAGCGCAGGATGGCGGGCGGCGAACTCCTCGGCGACGCGCGCGGTTCCATCGGTCGAGGCGTTGTCCACCACCACGCACTCGATGCGCGCGAGAGGGTAGTCCTGCGCGATGATCGAGTCGAGCGCATCCGCGAGACATCCAGCCTCATTGTGAGCGGGAATGACGACGGTGACACGCTCGCTCACGTCGCGTTGATCTCGATCAGCGCGATGCATCGTCGCCATCGTCATATACCTCCGCATAGGTCGCTGGCTGCCAGCCGTCCCGCGTGATCATCGCCTCCAGCTCTGCCAGCCGCCGACGCGCCACCGCGCCTGTCGGGTCGCGCTGCGGGTGCAGATAGACCTTCGCGACATGCGCCGAGCGCAGCGCCGTTTGACGGACCATCGCATTGAGCGTCTGGACGCCAAGCTCCTGCGCGGGACCCGCGCCCATGTAGCCCACCGCTGGCGTCCAGATGCGCCGCTGCGTCCACAGGTCGCGCACGGTGAACATGTCAATGAGCGCGCGGAATCCCGTCCGGCGCAGGGCAGCGTCAGCCGCCGCGTTGTGCAGCCAGCCAGGCGCGCAAAACATCGTCGGTCGCGACAGCCCAACCTGTTCGAAGTCGGCAAGCCCACGTCGCAGCGCATCCACAGCCTCATCGAGCGAGAGCGTGAGGAACTCCGCCGCATCCGCCGCGAACAGCCGTGCGCGCGCCCGACTGAGCCACGGCCCATAGAACGCGCTGGCGCCATGCGGTTGATGCGTGAAGCCATGCATGACGATCTGGCTGCCAGCCGCCACCTGCGCATGGAGCAGCTTTACCAGGGAAGGCGAGTCGCGCAACGGATGCGCGCCATGCCAGTCTGGCGTCACCTTGAGCGCCACTCGTCGCACGCCCATCGCCGCGAGCAGATCGAGCTGCGCCCGGATGGCGGCTTCGAAAGGTGGCGCGACATCGTGCAGCGAGACGATCACATGTCGGGTCGCTTTCGTGGTCGATTGCTGGGTAGATGGTCGCCGTATCGTGGGCATGGAAGCGAATCCCCAGGTGACAAGCGCATTGCGTCGCTGGCCTCGCCGCATCCTTCCCCGCACAATCGGCGCCGCCCACTTCCTTTTGTCCTGGCGATTGGTCGTGTGGACACCTGAGCCGCTCGCTCGCGCAGGGGCATGAGGCGTGTTCCCGACCCAGCCTCCTGCGGAACACGAGACGAGCGGGAATAGCGTCCAACCGCGAGCCGACCCCAACCATCCATCTACGCGGTCGCGCGGAGCGTCACGCCAGGAACCTCATCTGTCTCCATACCTTCCTCATCCGCCTCGTCATCGTCCATGTCAGCGCAGATGAGATTGGGGCCTGGAGTGAAGCGGTACTTCAACTTGCGCTGGATGTCGCGCAGCGCGCCCGCGTTGCGGTAGAGCGTGATGATCTCCTCATCGCGTGAGGTAAGCACGACGCTGCCCGCCAGCCGGCTGATCCGCGGCAGATGACGGTGCTGCGCGGGAATATCCCTGCCGCGCAGGCAGTAGAACACGGCGCCTGTCCGGTAGATGACATGGCCCCAGAGCATGATGTACTCCACATCAGTCATCGTGAGGTTGCGCTGGGCGGCCCGACGGCGCGCATGATGGCTCTGGCAGACAGGCGCGCACAGCGCACGCGCATCGGCCAACGAAGCGCGACCGGCGCGGCGAGCGCGTAGGGGAGCGGCGACAAGAGCGCGAGTGGGATCATTCCGCATGGTACGCCTCCTGTGAAGTAGTGACGAGCGAGCCACGATGTAGGTTGCGCGCATGTGTGATAGAGCGAAGCAAAACGACGGCTCCAGATATACGCGCGAGTGGTCACAGCGGTGGTAGAGAGGAGATATAGTCCTATTGCATTTGTGCGGGCGCAAAGCGGAAACTGTCTTATGGATGGACGCTTGAGTGTTCGGAATCCCAGCCTATAGACCACGCCAACGCACGACGGCCAGGGGTCGCGCGGCATGGTAGAATACGGGGCGTACGCGCCTGGCTGACAACGCCGATTGACGGCGCGACAACAACATGGCGCCGGCGCGCGATGGGGCGCGATGGGCGCGTCAAACGCATTGCGGCGGATATCCCGCGGCCCCGGACGGAGAGTGAGAGCGATGATCGAGACGGACCACCCGAAGACCACGCGGCGTTCACACGCGCATCAGCGTGTGCTGATCGGCGGCGTTGGCGCGCAGCGGCTGACCCTCGCCGAGGTGGTCACGGTTGCACGTGAGCGGGCAGAGGTGGCGCTGGCTCCCGGCGCGCTGGAGCGTGTACGCGCGGCGCGGGCCTTCGTTGACCGGCTCACGCGGGAGGACCGCACGGTCTACGGCGTCACGACGGGCTTCGGTCATCTCAGTCGTGTCAAGATTCCGCCCGAGCAGGTCGAGGCGCTCCAGCGCAACCTGATTCGCAGCCATGCGAGCGGTGTCGGCGAGCCGTTTGATATCGCAACCGCCCGCGCCGTCATGCTGATGCTGGCGAACAGCCTGGCGCGCGGCCACTCCGGCGTGCGTGAGCAGACGCTGCATCTGCTGATGGCGGCGCTCAATCATGACGTGACACCCGTCATCCCGACACGCGGCTCGGTCGGCGCGAGCGGTGATCTGGCCCCACTGGCGCACCTCAGCCTGGCGCTGATCGGTGAGGGTGAGGCCTGGCATGCGGGCGAACGGCTGCCCGCCGCAGAGGCGCTGCGCCGTGCCGGACTGAACCCCATCACGCTGGGCGCGAAAGAGGGGCTGGCGCTCATCAACGGCACGCATGTCATGGAGGCGTGTGGCGCGCTGGCGCTGGCCGACGCATGGCGGCTCACCCGTGCGGCTGAGGTGGCCGTGGCGATGAGCATCGAAGCGTTGCTGGGCAGCTACGTCCCACTCGACCCTCGCATCCACGCGCTGCGCCCACAGCGCGGCCAGCCACGCGCGGCGTCGCGGCTGCGGCTGCTGCTCGACGACAGCGAGATCAACCACAGCCATGCTGACTGCGGGCGCGTGCAGGACCCGTACACGCTACGCTGCGCGCCGCAGGTGCTTGGCGCTGCGCGCGATGCGCTGGACTTCTGTGAGCAGGCGTTCTCGGCCGAGCTTGGCGCCGTCACCGATAATCCGCTGCTCTTCCCCGACGATGGCGAGGCGCTGACGGGCGGCAACTTCCATGGGCAGCCGCTGGCGCAGGCGCTCGATCTGCTGGCGATCTCGCTCGCGCATGTGGCCAGCTTCTCCGAGCGGCGCTCCTATAACCTGACGGGTCCACACGACTGGGATACTGGCGAGGGGCGCATCCCGCTCTTCCTGACGCCTGAGCCTGGCCTGAACTCTGGCTACATGATTCCGCAATATGTCGCGGCGGCGCTGGTGAACGAGATCAAGGTGCTGGCCCACCCTGCCAGCATTGACTCGATCCCAACCTCCGCGGGCATGGAGGACTTCGTGAGCATGGGCGCGACCTCCGCGCTCAAGCTGCGGCAGGCGTTGGACCTGGCCTATCGCGTCATCGCCATCGAGCTGCTACTGGCGGCGCAGGGTCTGGACTTCCGCGCGCCGCTCAAGCCGGGGCGTGGCGTGGCCGAGGCGCATGCGGCGGTACGTCGGGTCGTGCCGACACTTGGCGATGACCGGCCGCCCGCGCCCGACATCGAGGCGCTGGCGTCGGCGCTGCGTGATGGGCTGCTCGACGGGTTGGCGCCAGAGGAGTCGCTGGCGGAGGCGACACGAAGGCCACGCGCGGCCAAGGCGTCCGCCAGTGGATCGAAGCGACCCGCCGCGACGACCGCCGACCGCGCGGGCCGCAGCCGCCACTAGCCGGGTGAGGCGCAATCGCGGCCATGCTAGCCATGATGGCGATGACCCGATCGCCGCAATAAACGTCATCAAGGCCACGAACGTTGTGAACGCCATTGCTGTTGAAGAGTAGAGAGTTCGAGTAGAGACATGATTCTATCGGATCGCGACATCCTGGCGCGTCTGGAGAAAGGCGACATCGTGATCTCGCCTGCGCCCGATCTGGAGACGCAGCTTCAACCCGCATCGCTCGACCTGCGTCTCGGCTATGACTTCCAGACCTACAACTACACACGCCAGGCGCTGATCGATCCCGCTGACCCCGCGACCTTCGAGCAATTGACTAGCCTGACGCAGCTGCAGGATGGCGAGCGCTTCCTCGTCCACCCCGGCGAGTTCGTGCTGGCGACCACACTAGAGCATGTCGAGATTCCCAACGATCTGCTTGCCCGCCTGGAGGGGCGCAGTAGCATCGGTCGACTCGGCATCGTCATCCACAGCACAGCGGGCTACATCGACCCTGGCTTCAAGGGCAAGATCACGCTGGAAGTCAGCAATCTGGGCCGCATCGCCGTGGCGCTGTACCCACGTATGCGTATCTGCCAGCTTGCCTTCGAGGAGATGAGCTCGCCCGTACAGTCAGGCTATGGCGAGCGGCGTGGCTCGAAATACCAGGGGCAGAACGCCGCCACCGCCAGCCGCCTCTTCGAGGATAGCGAGCTGCGCAAGAAGTAGCGCGCGGAGGGACCAGTCGTGGCGGGTAGACCCACAGCCAAGGGCCTATCCGAATAACCTGCAATACTTGCATGCATGAGCGAACAGAACTCCAAGAAGCGAGAGCGGCGGCGAACGCCGAATAACCGCACGACCACGGGATTCCGGATTTCTGATGAGTTGTGGGCAGTACTGCAATTGCTGCTGCCAATCCATGTCAATACCCATCGCTTTGGTGGAGGACGACCGCGCCGGGCGACAGCGCGTACGCTGACGTCCATCTGTTACGTCTTGCGAACGGGTTGCCAATGGCACGCTCTCGATCAGACGGAATGATGCCACAGTCGACGGCGCACGATCGGTCTCAAGCGTGGGCCGAAGCTGGCGTGTTTCTCCGATTGTGGCAAGCTGGTGTTGCGTGGTTTGATGAACTGCGCGGGATCGCGCGGGATTGGCTGGCGATGGATGGGGTGCTGACGAAAGCGCCGCTGGGCGGAAATCAATCGCTTTCGCCGTCTGCTGGTTCCTTGGGACAAGAAACCAGAAAACTATCTGGGCTTCCTGCATCTTTCGTGTGGGCTCCTCGCATTTCGGGCAGCAGGATGTTTCGGATAGCTCGAGAGGAGTAGGCAACTCGATGCAGGCAAAAGAGGTAGTGCAAGCGGCGCGAAGCTCTCACCCTGGGCTTCCTCCCCACGCTCTGTTACAGCAGATGGCCTACAGCGAAACCATCGGTGGTGAGATGGCCATGCGTTCGGCAGCCTCGCGTGCGGCAGTCTTGGAGGAAGTGCAGCAGTCCCTGGTTCCAGAAGACCGTGTTTTGCTGTGCTTCATCCTCGAACAGGAAATGCTCTCTCGAGTCCATGATGGCGGGGGCGAATTCTTTGAAAACCTCTATTGGGCCGGGTTTTTACTCTCCTTGGTCGCCCACGTAGAAGATGTCCGCCTGCTCTGGAGAGCCAAGACACTCGACTTTGATACCTGGTGTGGATTCGATGCGCAATTGTTGGTTGGGGCTGGAGTGAGCCGCACGTTAGCGTATCTTCAATCACTGCGGGAAGAATGGGCGTCAGCTGCGTGGGCATACCTGGAGCAATGCCAGCAAGCCGGAGATTTTGCCGATTTGGAACAGTATCGCCAATGGCGACAGACCTACTTTCGCTAAGGGAGAGCGAACATATCGCAGCAGTATTCGTATGCTTTCACCCCGGGAAAAGCTCCAGCGGCCTCGTTGGTGGACGGCCAGCATTGACACCCCATATTGATAGCTAGCGGCCAGGTCTTTTACGCCGTGTATTGTCCTCTTCGGATCGAGTTTTTCGGATAGGTAGTAAGTGTGGCCTGGTGGCCACTGCGAAGCCTACAGAGGCAGGCTCTCAACCCCGGCTGGTTCCCAGCCCGCGCAGGCGGGCTTTGCGGCCCACAGGCCATTTAGCCGCGGCTTCAGCCGCCCAGGCTCCGGCGCCCCCGTCCTTCACTCCAGCGCCAACTCAAGAAACACCAGCCCATCGCGCCGCGTGGTGATAGCGAAGCCCAGCCGCTGGTAGAGCGCGATGGCGTCATGCCAGGGCTCGTCCGTCTCGACCCAGACCCGCTGGCGACCATGCTTCCGCGCCCGCGACAGCAGCGCCGTTACGATCACCTGCGCGATGCCCTGGCGGCGCAGATCGCGACGCACTGAGACGCGCACCAATTGGCAGGTGGCGCCGTCATCCTCGAAGAGCAGGCCGCCCGTTCCGACGAGCGCACCCGCCTGCTCCGCCACGAGGAACTGATGCCCCCTCGCGGGATAGTACGCGGCGATGTCGTCCAGATCCGGGTTGCGCGTTTCGTCCACGAAGCCGAAGCGCTCGCCTAGACCAGCGAGGATGAGCGCGCGCGCGGCCTCCTGGTCGGCAGGCGTGAAGGGGCGCAACGTAGGCGTCGTCATCGCGCTAGTCTACCTCCAACGTCGTTGGCAGCACCTTGTGCGGCTGCCAGGCGTCCTGCTCGTCGCTCCAGAGCGCGATGCCGAGGAAGCGCCCGTCAGTGGAGTACACGCGAGCGGGCGACCCCACCCCTGGCCCATCTCCCATTGCGCGAGGGGAGCGATCTTCTCCTGCCCCAGTAAGGGATGACGCCACAATGCGGGGCGGAGCGCCAAAGCGCAGCGGCTGGCCCTGACGCATGCGCATCTCGCTGGTCTCGCCGAGAATCAGCGCCCGCCAGTCGAGCAGCGCCTCATCCGCCGCGAAGAAATGCGCGCGCCAGTCGTCCGACGCCAGCGCCTGCTCCAGCCGCTCCAGCGTGATCGCTTGATCGAGGGTGAAGGGACCGCTGCGGGTGCGCGTGAGCGCGGCGAGATGCGCGCCCGGGCCGAGCCGCTGGCCGAGGTCATGCGCCAGTGAGCGGATATACGTGCCCTTGCCGCACTCCACATCCAGCGTCAGGTCGGGCGGCTCCCATGCCACGACCCGCAACGCATCGATGCGCACACGGCGCGGCTCGACGGTCACGTCCTCACCTGCGCGAGCCAGCGCATAGAGCGGTCGGCCATCGCGCTTGATGGCGGAGTAGATCGGCGGGAGCTGGTCCTGCTCGCCGAGGAAGTCGGGCAGCGCGGCGCTGATCCTCTCCAGCGTCAGATCATCGGTCGGAGCCGTCCGTGTCACGTCGCCCTCACGGTCGTAGGTATTCGTCTCCACACCGAAGCGAATCACAGCACGGTAAGCCTTGCCGCTCTCGCTCAGATACTCCGCCACGCGCGTCGCCTGTCCCAGCAGGATGGGCAGCACACCCGTCGCGGCGGGGTCGAGCGTGCCCGCATGTCCTACCCGCTTCTGGTGGGCCAGCCGCCGCACACGCGCGACGACATCGTGCGAGGTCAGCCCGTCACCCTTGTTGATGACGAAGATGCCATCCATGCGTCACTCACTCTCCTGTCCGCTTGAATGCCACCGGAGCCCGCGCTGGCTGCTGCGCCAGACTCGCCTCGATGGCGCCGCGCAGTGTCCCTACGCCATCTTCCTGTGCGATCTGACTGGCCAGCGCCCGCGCTCGCTCACGAAACGGCGGCGCGTAGAGCAGCGTGGTGAGCGCCGCCCGCGCGCGCTCGGTGGTGAAGCGCTTGCGCGCCAGCGTCAGCCCGACGCCTGCCTGCTCCACAAGCACGCCGTGGAAGAACTGATCGAATCCCCACGGGACCAGCAGCGACGGAACACCCGCGCGCAGGCTCTGCGCCAGCGTTCCCGCGCCGCCGTGATGGATGACCGCGGCGCAGCGCGGATACACCAGCGAGAAAGGCGCGTAGTCCACCTGAAGCGTCTCCGGGCCATCCGCCGCGAAGGCGCCACCTGCGCCGATGACGAGCGCTCGCGCGCCAGCGTCGTGAACCGCCGCGACACTGGCCGCGAAGAAGCTCGCGAAGAAGTCACCTGTCTCGGCGCCCATCGAGCCAGACGAGATAGCCACCACAGGACGCTCACCGCGCAAGAAGTCGTCCAGCGCGGGCGGCGCGCTCCAGTCAGCGGGCGTGTCCCAGAGGAGAAAGCCGGTCGTATGAACGTTCACGGGCCAGTCGGGCGGACGCGGGCAGAACGAGGGCGACACCGCGACGGCGGTAAACGTTGGCGAGAGGTTGCCATCTTGCAGAAGACGCCTGCGGGGCGGCAAGCCATAGCGCGCGCGCACGGCATTGAGCGGTGAATCGCTGATCCGCTCGATCGCCACGCCGCTGACCGTCCAGAGCGCGCGATTGAGCAGACGACCCGGCGCGCCCGGTACGCGCGCCGCCTCGCGGGTCGGCGCGATCCAGGCGGAAGGAATCGTTGGCGAGAGCGCGACAGTCAACCAGCGCACACCTGTCAGCTCTGCCACGGCAGAGGCGGCGACCTGGCCTGTCGAGGCGATCAGCATATCGGCGTCCGCGCAGAGGTCACGCAGCAGCTCGATGTTTTCTGCGAGCGACGGCGCCAGAAAATGCCGCGAGATGACCCGCATCGAGGAGAGCGGATTGGAGCTGGTGAGCATCTCGCGCATGTGCGGCGCGAGCGTTTGCGCGTCGCCGCTCAACAGGCATATCTCGAAGCCCTCAGCCCGCGCGTGTCGCGCAAATGCCTCCTGGACGGCGAAGACGACGGCATGCCCCCGCTCGCGCAGCGCCAGGCCCAGCGCAATGAACGGGTGCAGGTCGCCGCTCGACCCAATCGTCGTGATGACCAGCCGCGCCATTGTTTCACCTCATCCTCGCTCACCAGAACGCCAGTCGCGGCGCCTCCCGCAGAGCATGATACCGCATCGCCACCGCTGCCCTTGCCATCAGGCGAACGCCACGCATAGAATGCGCAGGCGCCGCAAGTAATTGGCGCGTCGCTGGCATGGCGCCAGCAGGTGCATCAGGCGATGAGAGGTAGCTATTTGACGAGCAGCATGACAACCGCGCGGGATGTGTATCAGGGCTGGGAGACGTATCATCGTCGCTTCATCCGGGCGATTAGCCCACTGACACAGGAGCAGCTGGGCTTTCGCACCGCTGAAAGCCTGCGAAGCATTGGAGACATCTGTCGTCATGTCATTGGCGCCCGGGCGCGCTGGTGTGAGCAGATCCTGGGTCTGAATGGCGATACACTGAGTTCCCTGGGTCAGTGGGACGCGCGGGAGGCGCCTGAGCGCTCCGCCATAGAGCTTGTGGACGGGTTGCAGGGTTCATGGGCTGCGCTGTGGGATGCTCTCGGCGCATGGACAATAGCCGATTTGACGCACTCGATACCGAATCCGGACCGTGAGCCAGGCGAACCAGAAGTCTTTACCCGCCAGTGGGTCATCTGGCATTTGATCGAACATGACCTGCATCATGGGGGCGAAGTCTCGCTAATCCTCGGCTCCCATCAGCTATCTGGCATCGATATCTGACGCACAGACAGCGCCGGGCCTTCATCTATGGCATCGTGATCGGTGAAGGCGCGGCGCAACGGAGCGCAGGGCGGCAAGGGCTACGGCGAGACGCCCATGCGCGCTGGAGGAGCGGCTTCGCCCCGTAAGCGATCACGCAGATCGGCCTGAGCGTCTTTGACCACAACACCATCGCATTGCGCGCTGTATTTCACGGTGGGCCACTGAGTCGCCGCCACCTCCACGCCCAGGCGCAACGCCAGCGACGTGGGCCAAGACGATCATGGTGGCCGGGTCGGTACCGAAAACTCCCCGATGTCTCACGTCACGGCATACAATGACAGGACGCGCGCCGCATTGTGCGCGCTGAGTTGACCACGGGGAGCAGGCATGACCACGAGCGTTCGTGAGACAGGGATACACGCGGGATCGCACAAGATCGTTGGCTGGCTTGGCGGCTTCGGCCAAACGCGCGGCTCCGCGCTCATCACGCTGGTGGTCGCGAATGCGCTCTGGGCAGGTACCTACGCGGCAGGCAAGATCGCGCTGCATGACCTGAACCCAGTCGAGCTAAACGCCCTGCGCTTCCTGATCGCCTCGATCGCGCTGGCGCCCGCGCTGGTTCACGGCTGGCGCAGCATCCCGCATGACCGCCGCTCACTCGGGACGCTGGCGACGCTCACGCTGCTTGGCTTCGTGATGAACAAAGCATTTGAGTACTTTGGCCTCTCGCTCTCCACCGCGTCGGACGTGGCGCTGCTGATCTCCACGGAGTCGCTCTTCACCGCCGTGCTCTCGTGGACGCTGCTGCGCGAGCGCGTGACGGCGGCGGGCGTGGCGGCGCTCGGCGTCGGCATGGCTGGCGTCTATCTGATCGTCGAGCGTGGGGTCGTCCCGACGCTCGGTGGCCCAGCGGGCAGCGGGCGCATCATCGGCGACCTGCTGGTGATTTTCTCGCTGCTGCTCGAATCAGGCTATACGATCCTGGGCAAGCGCACGCTGACGCAGATGCCGCCGCTGCTCTTCACCGCCGCGACGCTGGTCGGCAGCCTGTTCGTCTGGATTCCGGCGGGAGTCGTCTCGGTCGCGCGGCTGGGCATGCCACATCTGTCGCTGGCGGGTTGGGTGAGCGTCTTCTATATGGCGCTGGTCGCGACCGTGCTGGGATACTGGCTGTGGTTCCGCGCGCTCGCCGTGGTGGACGCCTCGACCGCCGCGCCGACGTTGTTCATCCAGCCGCTGCTCGGCGCCGCGCTGGGCGTCTGGCTGCTGCATGATAGCGTCACCTGGGCGACCTGGCTCGGCGGCGGCCTGATCTTCGCCAGTCTGCTACTGGTGATGCGCCACGAGCGCCCGCGCCGCACGCGACCCGACCTTGGCGAGACACTGGTGGAGCTGGGTGAGTCGGCGCCGTAGCATTCGTGCAACCCTCACCCCTGGCCCCTCTCCCAGCGGGCGAGGGAAGGTAGGACGAGGTACTGGTATATGATGTATGTAGCGACGGCGCAAGTGACGATCCGCCTCTTCCAGAGCGACTCGCTGAAGGACAAGCGCCAGGTGACGCGCTCTGTGCTGGCGCGACTGCGCGACAAGTTCGAGATCTCCGCCGCCGAGGTGGGCGGGCTGGAAAGCTGGAACCTCGCGCAGCTCGGCATCGCCTGTGTCAGCGGCGACGCCAGCCACGCGCAGGAAGTCATCGAGCGCGCCATCCACTACATCGAGGAGACGCGCCCTGACATCGAAATCAGCGATATCTCAACCGAGGTCATCACTCTGGAGTGAGCGCCTCTCGTCGCTCGCGCCAGGCGCTGTAGCCACCCTCATAGCTGAACACCTCGCCATCGCACACCTCCAGGATGCGGTCAGCGATGCGGTCGAGGAAGTAGCGGTCGTGCGAGACGGCGATCACTGTGCCGTCATAGCCTTCGAGCGCAGCCTCCAGCGCCTCGCACGATTCGATGTCGAGGTGGTTGGTCGGTTCATCCAGCGCCAGCAGGTTCGCCCCACCCAGCATCAGCAGCAGCAGTTGCAGGCGGCTGCGCTCGCCACCGCTCAACTTCCCCGCGGGCTGCCGCGCCTGGTCGTAAGTGAAGAGGAAGCGGCCAAGCTGCGCCATCGCCTGATTTTCGTAGCCGGGCTTCAGCTCACGCACGATGTCGATCGGTGTCTTGTCAGGATCGAGTGTCTCCTCACCCTGCGCGAAGTAGCCTGGGCTGACGCTCGGCCCTAGCATGCGCTCGCCTTCATCGAGCGGCTGCGCGCCAAGTAACGCCTTCAACATCACGCTCTTGCCCGCGCCATTCGGGCCAACCACGCCAATGCGCTCGCCACGTCGCACGAACAGGTCCACTCCGAGCAGGGCAATGCGCTCGCCAAAGACCACGCTCGCTCCGCGCAGCTCCGCCACACGCTGGCCGCTGCGCTCATGCGCGCGGAGGGCCAGCGCCATGCGCCGCCGCTGCAACACCGGACGCTCGACCTTCTCCATGCGGTCGATCTGGCGCTGCTTGTTGCGCGCCTGTTTGATGTGGCGCTCATTCACGACGATGCTGGCCCAGAGCTTGAAGCGCGCAATGGCCTCCTCCAGGTGGGCGATCTCTTTCTGCTGGGCGACGTAGCGCTCCTGCTGGCGTTGCAGCGCCAGCTCACGCGCGACGGTATATGCCGAGTAGGCGCCGGGCCAGAGCGTGATAGCGCCCTTGTCCAGCTCGGCGATCTCGGTCACCGTCTCGTCGAGCAGATAGCGGTCATGCGAGACGATGATCACCGCGCCAGCGAACTCGCCGACGACGCGCTCCAAACGGGCGCGCCCCTCCAGGTCGAGGTGCGTCTCTGGCTCATCCAGCAGCAACACATCGGGCCGCTGCGCCAGGCAGATGGCGAGCGCCGCAAGCTTGCGCTGCCCACCGGAGAGCGCACTGAGCGGCGACTCGATAGCGCGCTCTGGTAGTCCGGCGTCGAGCAGATGGCGCCGCGCCTCGCCCGCGAATCCCGCGCCTCCCAGCGCATCGTAGCGCGCGAGCAGGCGCTCCTGCCGCGCCATCACCCGTTCGATGCGGCGCAGGTCGGCGATGACCTCGGGGCGCGCGAGGTCGGCCTCGACACTGGCCAGCTCCTCCTCGATGGCGGCCAGGTCGGGGCGACTGGCGAGGGCCAGTTGCAGCGGCGTGCGCTCGTCGTCGGGGATGCGCTGCTCCAGGTAGGCGACACGCAGGTCGCGCTGGCGACTGATGTCGCCGCTGAAGTCTTCGTCCAGTCCGCCGAGCAGACGCAGCAGGGTGGACTTGCCCGCGCCATTCGGGCCAATCAGCCCCAGCCGCGCGTCATGCTGGATGACCAGATCAAGCTGGCGCAAGACCAGCCGACCGCCGTACGATTTGGTGACACTATGCGCGTTGAGCACAATCATGGGGAGCGTCTCCTCCTGGTGAACGTGGGAGGCGCGGGGCAACGCGTTGGCTGGAGTCGACTCGCTCGATGGAGCGCGCGAAGTGGCGCAGACGGCGAGGCGGTCGCAGGCCCTCGCGCTGGCCCACGACCGCCGCTCTCAATACAACTCGATCCAGAAATAGTCTGTCAGGACGTCGCTAGATCATCCTGGGGAAGGGGTCGAGCAAGCAGGCTGCATTTGGGCGCAGTGAGGCCAGGCCCCGCCAACACATCGCTGCCCCTACTCGCGCGTGTGCTGTAGAAATAGCCTGCCGGAAGCATGCCGCTCGCTCCTGGGAATCGTCGAAACCATCCAAAAGTCGTTGATGGATGTGTCGGAAATCGCGCCCGCAGCATACCACAGGTGCCCGCGCGTGGCTATCCTCTCCGCCGCAGGTCAGTGCAATCGCGTAGACGTAGAGCAGGTGGGCGCCAGGGCGAGCGATTCGCTACAATCTGTGAGCGCGCCTGGCCGCGACTGAGCGCGCCATGTGTACCCAATGCATCAGCCCTATCATCCACAACCACCCCATCCCTGGAGCATCCATGACAACCGACAGTAGCATCCACCCCTTCACGCAGCTCGACGGCGAGCAGTTCATCGTGTTGACGACGTACCGCAAGACAGGCGAAGCCGTGCCCACAACGGTCTGGTTCGCTGAGCGAGATGGCAAGCTCTATATCAGCACAGGCGCCGCAGCCGGCAAGCTCAAGCGCATCCGTACGAACCCTCGGGTGACGGTCGCGCCGAGTGACCATATCGGCGCTGTGAAGGGCGCCGCCGTCGCGGCGGTAGCGCGTGAAGCGACGCCCGACGAGCATGCGCTCGCTGAGGCGGAGCTTGCCGCAAAGTACGGCGCGCAGCTTGGGGAGGTTCGGCGCATGCGTCGTCCCGCCCATGAGACGTCAACGCACCTCGTCGTGGTGCCCGCTGAGTAGCCTACCTCCGTCGAGCGCGCTGCGCGGGACGCACAGGGCGCGCCGTATCGAGCGCCTCGGCGTACTCATCGAGCAGGCTCGCGGCGGCGATCGGGTCGAAGGGAAGCGCCGCGCTGGCGGCTGGCTCGCGGGCAAGCGCCGCGAAGTGGCTCGCGATCTCGCGGATGACCTGTGTATCCGTAATCTGGCGATTGCGCACCGCTTCGTACAAGTCTTCCAGCGCCTCTGGTGATGGCCGCTCCAGGGGCGCCCGCGCAGACGGGGTCCCCATAGCTGGGATATGCGCGATTGGCGGCGCGGATGGCGTGGCGAGCGGCGCGGAGACGGGCGCTGGCTCATCCGACAGGCCCCCGTCATCGTGATCCAGCTCTCGATCCATTGCATCTACGGCATCCACCGGATGGGCCGGATGCGCCGAATAAGACTGATACGGCGGATAGGTTGGCGCGACCCGTGGCGTCGCCCGCGCGCGCAGGCTCTCCGCTTGCGGCGCTCGCGGCTGTAGCTCAGCGGGAGCGCCAACCACAATGTCGTGCGCGCGGATCGAGAGGATGCGGATGCCAATGCTGCGCGCCCAATCACGGGTGTCGTCGAGGGCGCGCTGCGCGATGGACCCATGCGCGGCGAGGTCGCCATCCGGTGTGTATCGCCACTCGCCGAGGCTCTCGCGTACCGAGGCGCTGACGCGCTGGTGTAGCTCATCCTCCCAGGTCGCGCGGACGCTAGCCGTTCGCCATGCCTCGCGCGCGTTCACGACATAGGAAACAGTCGCGCGCGCCTGAGCGATGCGGCCCGAGCCGAGAGCGATCCGCTGCAACGGGGTCGTATACGTGCGCGGGCTGGTACGCAGCGCGACGATAACACGCTCGCCGGGCAGCAGGATGTTGTAGCCAGGCGGCAATGTGCGGTACCACTCGCCCATCAGCAGCGTCACATCAACCACGCCCGGGCGCGTCAGCGCGTGGCGCGCCGCGCTATAGAGCAGCAACAGCGCCGCGAACGCCGCGAGCGCCAGCAACGCGCCAGGCAGGCCAAACGCCAGCCCCAGCATGATCGTTAGCAGCGTCGGCGGGATGCCAACAAGCGCCAGACTCCAGACGACACCGTTGGGCGCGAAGTAGAGCGCGACACCGAGCAGCGCGCTACACACCAGATAGGCGCCTAGCACGGCGGGTACGATCAGTGACTGCGGGAGCAGCGCGAAGGCCGGGCGCCCAACGTGCGCCACAAGGCCAAGCGTGCAGAGCAGCAGCGCCCCATCGATGACGGCGGGCGCGATGATTGGCGCCCAGCGCACGGCCCGCACGACGAGCGGGTGCGGCGACTCGTTCACAGGCGCCCACACGCCCGGGGAGAGCAGACGCAGCCAACCGTGCGCGAGCGCCCCGAGGCTCCCGCGCGTCACTTTCAGCGAATCCTGCGCCCGCCCACCGACTGGTTGGCTGGGTGGCCGGCTGGCGGGATACCCACGCCTGTTCATGGAGGCGTTCATGGAGGCGCTCGACGAGTCCGACGCCAGACGGCGCGCGTTCGGGCCATAGACCATGCCGCCCGTCACGCGGGCGCGCGATGGCTCATGTCCAGGCGAGGCGGCGGGCGCGGGTCCGGGCGTCGTCCCATGCCGCGATCCTGGCGCGCCGAAGCTGAATGAAGCGAGTACAGATTGTGTGAGGAGGCGCAAAACGTTCATGACCGCCAGTGAAGCAAACGTCGGGCCAACATCTCATCCGTAAGCAGGTTATCACTCAGCGCAGCCGCACAGCCAGCGTCGTGGCCACATCCTCAAAGCCCAGGCGGCGGGCAATGGCGACCGAGGGCAGGTTCGCGCGCAGCGTCTGATAGCGTAGCAGCATGAACTCCGTGCGCAGCTCCTGAATTAGCGCGCTGACAACCGCACGGCCTGCGCCCGTTCCACGCGCGGCGGGCAGCGTGACAACACCAACCGAACGCATCCCCATCATGGCCGCGCGCGAGGGCGCGCTCGCCAGCGCGACCAGCGCGCCCTCGCGTTCCAGACCATCGAGTGGCAGGTGGTCAGGAGAAATTGCGCTGTCCTGCCAGTCCTCTGGAGGACACGCGGCGATGAAGGCGCGCAGCGCTCGGTGATCATTGAGCGTCAGCGGACGCGCGCCCTGCGTGTCGGCGGGCTGGAAGCTCTCCATGTCACAGAAGCCCTGATACGCCGGGCCAATGATCCGCGCCACGCGCTCGCCCAGCGCCGTGCGCCAGAAGGTCTCATTGATATACCCATCCTCTACGCGCCCGTGGAAGTCTGGTCCCTGTACGAACGTCACCAGAGCCCTATCCATCCTATGGCAGACGCCATCTACCATTCCCTCTGGCGCGGACACAAGCGTGACACCGCCCATCTGCCAGACGTAAACGCCGTGATAGTCGGCGAGCTCCAGCCCATGCTTGGCGACAATTAGCTCACCTTCATCCTGGTACGGAAGAAAGTAGGGGCCGAATCGAACGCTCAGCCACATGCGGATATTGGCGAGAGTAGCGTCGTCGAGCATGGCGGCTAGTTCAGCGCGCCGTGTGATGCGTCGGCTGGGGCATGCTGGCGATGACGGCAATTGGGCTTGCCGCAGCCGCCAGAGCCGGGACGCTGCGGGGCGGGCGCGGGCTTCTCGTAGCCCTCGACCTCGCGCAGCGGCACGGTGATGGTCGCGCCGCTCTGCAGCAGCACCTCGACCGACTCGCGTGGCACATTGACGCCGACGACACGCCCTGGTCCGCTGGGCGTGTGGACGATCTCGTTATACTCGGGCATTTCGGCCTTGGCGGCGATGTAGTCGTCGTTCTCGTAGGCCAGGCAGCACATCAGCCGCCCACAAAGGCCAGAGATCTTATTGGTATTGAGCGGCAAGCCCTGCTCTTTGGCCATCCGGATCGAGACGACATTGAACTCGGTCAGCCATGAACTGCAACAGAGCGTCTTGCCGCACATGCCAACGCCGCCGAGCAGCTTGGCGTGGTCACGCGCGCCGATCTGCCGTAGCTCGATGCGTGTGTGGAACTGCGAGGCGAGGTCACGCACGAGCGCGCGAAAGTCGACGCGCTCCTCGGCGACGAAGTAGAAGGTGAGTCGGCTGCCGTCGAAGGTATATTCAGCCTCGACCAGCTTCATCGGAAGCGTGTGCAGGTCCACGCGCTCGGCGCAGCGGCGCAGCGCGGCTTTCTCCTTCGCCTTATACGTCAGCATCTGACGTAAGTCATCCTCCGAAGCGAGGCGCTGCACAGGCTTGAGCGTTTCACCGCCAAGCTCCGCCGCCTCGACCTGCTTCGGCGCGATGACGACGCGGCCACACTCGATGCCCTTGGGCGTCTCGACGATGACCCAGAGGCCCGGCTTGAGGTTGAAGCCAGCGGGATCGTAATAGTAGATGCGGCCAGTCGGTCGGAAGCGTATACCGACAACGGAGGTCACGACCGCTGTGGAGTCTTGAGCGGGCTGCATTGAGGGCCTGCCGTACTATTTCAGGGCGGCCTGAGGCGATTCTATGCGACGCGGACGCGCCAGACATGTCACGTCCGCATCACCCACACCCTGGGCCGCCGATATACTATTGGATTCTACTGGTTCTGGTTGACTTCCTCCGCCAGCAGAATCGCCTCGGCGACCTCGCGCATGGACTTGCGGTTGTTCATGCTGAGCTTCTGAATGCGCCGGAAGGCTTCCTGCTCGGTGAGCTTGTACTTCTCCATCAGCACGCCCTTGGCCTTCTCGACCACCTTGCGGGTAGCGAGCTGATCTTCCAGAGTCTTGACCTGCGATTCGATCTCGCGGAACTCCTGGAAGCGGGCAAGGGCGATCTCGATGGCGGGCTTGAGGTCGCTCTGACGCCAGGGCTTGGTGATGTAGTTGACCACACCCGCCTCGCGGGCGCGCTCGATCAGCTCATCATCACTGAAGGCCGTCAGCAACACGACGGGAGCCAATCGCTCGCTGGTCAACACGCGCGCCGCCTCGATGCCATCCAGCTCTGGCATGCGGATGTCCATGATGATGAGGTCGGGGCGCAACTCACGCGCGAGATTGATGGCGCTCTGCCCGTCGCCGACATCACCGACGACGAGATAGCCCTGACGCTGCAACTCTTCGCGCAGATCCATACGAATCACCGAGTCATCCTCGGCGAGAATAATGCGTGTAGGCATCCTGTTTTCCCTCGCCTTCACTCCGCGCCACGCTGGGCCTCGGCTGCGCGCCGTTGAGCAGTCCTACGTTTCGCGCGCAGTATAGCACATGCGCGGCGTTACG
>DASQSS010000149.1:0-2134 GCA_035642255.1 Ktedonobacterales bacterium
TGCGCACGAGCGCGCCTCACATCTGGGCGGCTGGCGACGTGATCGGTAGCGCAACGGAGAGTCAGATGGCGACGCCAGTTGGCGCGCACGACGGAGGCATCGCGGCAAGCAACGCGCTCGTCAGCGCACACCAGCGCGTTAGCCATCGCGTGATCCCACGCGCCATCTTCACGGATCCCCCCGTCGGCGTTGTTGGGCTGACCGATCGCGAAGCCACTGCGGCTGGCATCAAATGTACGTGCAACAGCATTCCTCTGAGTGTCGTGCCGCGCGCAGGCGCCATTCGTGACACGCGCGGCGTCATCAAGATGGTGATCGAAGCGGAGACGCGCCGCATCGTCGGGGTCTCGATGGTGGGCGCCGACGCGAGTGAGGTGATCCAGATCGCCGCGATGGCCATGCGCTTTCACGCCACCGCAGATGACCTGATCGACCAGCTGTTCGTCTATCCGACCATGGCCGAGGCGCTCAAGATCGCTGCCATCTCCTTTACAAAAGATGTTGGCGCGCTGAGCTGCTGCGCGAGCTAGCGGCTCACGTTCCCGCGTATGCTGTCCGGATAGCTAGCCAGCAGTGGCGCGCATATCCAATCAACGTCTCGCACACTGGCGTCAAAACGCTGGTCGAAGATGGGATAGAGCGCACCCTCGGCGCACATCTGCTCGCCCCGCACGCCGACGAGGTCATCAACCCGTTTGGGCTAGCGATGCGAAATGGTCTGCCAGCGAGCGCGCTCAAAGAGCTTCCTCGCGCCTATCCGACTAGCGCCCCCGATATGGCCTATATGCTGTAGAGGCTCGTTAGTATCGCCATTCGGGCGCTAACTGACGCGAGTTGGCGCCCGAACGTCTTGCGGCGTCTGCGTGAGCGGCGCATCCTGAGCGCTCAGCGCATCACGCCTCCTGATAGCGCTGCTTCGTGGCGCGGGCCATCTCGCGGTTGGCGTCGCGCTCACGAATCGCCTCGCGCTTATCATAGAGCTTCTTGCCGCGAGCTAGCCCCAATTCGATCTTGGCGCGGTTATGGCTGAAGTACAGGCGCAACGGAATCAACGTGAGTCCCTTCGTCTGCATCTTGCCGACGAGCCGATCGATTTGGCGGCGGTGCAGCAGCAGCTTGCGCGGACGCATAGGGTCATGATTCATGTACGTCCCCTGCTCGTACGGCGCGATATGCATGCCTTCGAGCCACGCCTCGCCCTGCTTGACACGCGCAAAAGCCCCGCGCAGGTTGACGTGCCCCGCGCGAATGGACTTCACCTCGGTACCCGTGAGCGCCAGCCCCGCTTCGATCGTTTCATCCACGAAATAGTCATGGTATGCCTGGCGATTGACGCTGATCGTCTGTCTCTCTTCTGCCACGCGCAGCTTCTCCCGCCACATCGCTCGCGCAACGCGCAGTCCGGTGGAATCGCCCACTTATCCAGCGGCGCCGTCCAGGCCACGCGCGTTATGATGTAGGTGGCGCAGGATGCAGAGGTGAACCAACTTTGGCCCGCCCTTGCATCTAACTATGCAAACATTGTACAAACTTATGTGGGTCTCCAGTGCGGGGCGTTGCGCAGAGCGTCTCGCGGTGGGGACTCGCCCATCATACCCCCCACGACGACGCTCAGACAAGCGCGCGTCAGGGGCGGAAGGCTGCGGTATGTTCTATCGGCTTGGCCAGGCGATGGTACGCCTGCGCTACTGGGTTATCGGCCTTTGGCTCGTCGCGGCGCTGGCGAGCATCCCATTCGCTCCACGCGTTGCGCAGGCGCTCTCCCCCGGCGGATTCTCGAGTCCGGACATGCAATCGCAGCAGGCGATAGACGCGCTGCAGAGCGGCTTGCATACCAACTTCACGAACGTGCTGGTCATCTTCTCAAGCAAGACCATGACAGCTGATGATCCGCGCTTCATCGCTGAAGCGACCGCCGCGACCGCCAGGCTACAGGGCTGGTCCGCGGTCAGCCAGATCGTTCCCTTCACACTCGACCCGTCGCAGGTATCGCGTGATCGCCACACCGCGTTCACATCCGTCTTTCTCAAGGCCAACTCGGATACTGCGCCAAAAGAGTTGCCCGCACTGCGCCAGCGCGTGAGCGCGCAGCCTGACCTCAGTGTCACGATCGGTGGGGGTCCGGTCTTCTATG
>DASQSS010000150.1:0-11420 GCA_035642255.1 Ktedonobacterales bacterium
CGCGTCTTGCCTGTCATCCAGGTAACGACCCTCAGAGCAAGATCGGCGCAAGATCGGCGCAAGATCGGCGCAAGCAGCGGGAGTCGCTACCCGACGACGTTCGCCAGCTTGCCAGGGACATAGATAAACTTGCGCACCTCACGGCCGCCCAGCGCCGAGCCCACCTTTGCGCTAGCCAGCGCTTGCTCGCGCACTTGCGCCTCCGTCACGTCGGGCGAGAACAGCAGCGTGTCGCGCACCTTGCCGTTGACCTGCACAACCACGGTGATCTGCTCATCCACGGTCAGCGCCGGGTCGAAGGTTGGCCACGGCTGATGGTGCACGCTGTCTGTGTGTCCGGTTCGGCTCCACAGCTCCTCGGTGATGTGCGGCGCCAGCGGGGCCAGCAGCGTCAGCAGCGTCTCCACCGCCGCACCATAGCGGGCGTCTCGCGGCAGATCTGGCGCCTCGTCGCGCTGCTTGTTCAGGCCATTGACGAACTCCATCAGCGCGGCCAGCGCCGTGTTGAAGCGCAGGCCCTCATAGTCGCCGCTGATGCGCGCAATGGTCTTGTGCCGCAGCCGCTCCACCTCGCGCCCCGCGGACGACTCGACCGCGGGACCGCCACCGGACTTCCCATGCTCCACATAGTCGGTCACTAGCGTCCAGACGCGGTTCAGGTAGCGCGAGACGCCCTCGATGCCCTGATTGTTCCACGGCCCACCCTGGTCGAATGGCCCCATGAACATCAGGTAGGCGCGCACCGCGTCGGCTCCGTACCGCGTCACCACTGCGTCAGGCGCGATGACATTGCCACGCGACTTCGACATCTTCTGTCCATCAGGCCCTAGCACCATCCCCTGATGGTAGAGCCGGGTGAACGGCTCGCTGAAGTCCAGCAGGCCCATGTCGCGCAGCGCCTTGACGAAGAAGCGCGCATACATCAGATGCAGTGTCGCATGCTCCGGGCCGCCGATGTACATGTCGACCGGCAGCCACTTCGCCAGCTTTGGCTGGGTCCACGCGTGCTGATCGTCGTGCGGGTCGGCGTAGCGCAGGAAGTACCACGAGGAGCAGATGAACGTGTCGAGCGTGTCTGTCTCGCGGGTAGCTGGCCCACCACAGATCGGGCAGGTTGTATTCAGAAACTCCGGCACGTAGCGCAGCGGCGACTCCCCGGTCGGCTTGAAATCCACTTCGTCGGGCAGCCGCACAGGCAGCTGATCCTCCGGCACAGGCACAGCGCCATGCTCTTCGCAGTAGACGATGGGGATCGGCGCGCCCCAGAAGCGCTGGCGGCTGACCAGCCAGTCGCGCAGGCGGTAGTTGACAGCGCCCGTGCCGACGCCGTGCTCCTCCAGCCAGACGATGACCTTGTGAATCGCCTCGTCGGCGGGGACGCCATCGAATGGGCCGCTATTCACCAATCGCCCATGCGCGGTCTTGGCCTCGTTCCACGTTGCGGAGTCAGTCAGTGGCTCGTCGCCATCCTGCACGACCTGCGTGATCGGCAGGCCAAACGTGCGAGCGAACTCGAAGTCGCGCTGATCGTGCGCTGGCACACCCATCACGGCGCCCTTGCCATAGCTCATCAGGACGTAGTCGGCGACCCAGATGGGAACCTGCTCCCCACTGACGGGATTGGTGACGTATGAGCCTAGCGGCACGCCTGTCTTGGCTTTCGCCTTATCGGCGCTCATGCGCTCGATCTCGCTCTCGTGGCTCGCCTGCTCCACATAGGCTTGCACAGCGTCGCGCCGCTGGGGCGTGGTCAACTGCTCCACCAGCGGATGCTCTGGCGCCAGCACGAAGAACGTCACGCCATAGATCGTGTCGGGCCGCGTCGTGAAGACGGGCAGCTCGACAGTCGCCTCCTGGCCGCGCGTGCGATTCTCCTCGGGGATGCTCGCGGTGAAGCGAATCTCGGCTCCCTCGCTGCGACCAATCCAGTTGGTCTGCATCAGCTTGGTCTTCTCAGGCCAGTCCATGTCGTCGAAGCGCAGCAGCTCATCGGCGTACTTCGTGATGCGCATCAGCCACTGGTCAATCTCGCGCCGCTCGACAGGCGTGCCGCAGCGCTCGCAGACGCCATTGATCACCTGCTCATTGGCCAGGGTCGTGTTGCACGTCGGACACCAGTTCGCGGGGGCCTTGGTGCGATAGGCCAGACCGTGCTTGTAGAACTGCAGGAATACCCACTGCGTCCACGTATAATAGTCCGGCTGGCAGGTGATGACCTCGCGCGACCAGTCCCACGCGGCGCCCATGTGGCGCAGCTGCTGCTGCATGTTGGCGATGTTGGCCAGCGTCCAGGTGCGTGGCTGGATGTTGCGCTTGATGGCGGCGTTCTCAGCGGGCAGGCCAAAGGCGTCGAAGCCAATGGGCTGCATCACGTTGTAGCCACGCATACGCATATAGCGGCCAAAGATGTCGGCGCCGGTATAGTTGTACCAATGGCCGATGTGCAGATCGCCGGAGGGATAGGGGAACATGACGAGGTTGTAGAACTTCGGACGTGGATCGTCGTCGCGCGCGGTCGCGTCGCCCGACTCGGCCCAGCGCTCCTGCCACTTCGCCTCAAACTCCGCTGGCTGATACCTACTGCGTGCCATAGCAGCGCCGCTCCCTCCACCCAGGTCCGTCACCGTGGGATGTGCTGACCGCGCAACGCGGATTACGTTCTACAACAGTCGCGAACAGCCGCGCGAAGCATGGCGCGGAGACAACAAACGGCCTTTCGCCCGAGGGGGTGAAAGGCCGTCACGCCGATGTGCGCGGTATCCGATTGGATGGTGGACCTGAGGGGGCTCGAACCCCTGACCTTCTGCATGCCATGCAGACGCGCTCCCAGCTGCGCCACAGGCCCTCGCGCGCGAGTTTCCCCTCGCGAACGCCTCAGTATGGTACCACAGGAGCATCACAATTGCAAGCGCCACCGCTCAGGAGGGTTACCCCAGGCGCGGCTTCAGCCGCCAGTCTGAGTCGCCCAGCGTCACTGCTCGGTTGTCGAGACGCTCCAGACCGGGCTCCAGACTGGATGGAAGGGATACCATTGATCGGGGTAGGCGCGAATGATGCGCTCGAAGCCAGCCGCGATGTCAGATGTCATGGCGCGAACGGCTGCGTCGGCGCTCGCCCCGCGGCTCGGCGCGTCGGGCGGCATGAGCGCGGGCTGCGCCTCCACCAGATAGCGGTTCGCCGCGACACGTACACTCATGATGACAAGGACAGGAGCGCCCGTCGCCAGCGAGAGCCGCGCCGGGCCGAGAGGGAAGGGAGCGGGCGCCCCGAAGAACGGAACGTCGGCGGTCTGCACACCCGGCGGCGTCACATCGCTGAGCATTACCGCACACTCCTGGCGGCGCAGCGCACGGAACAGCGCTCGCAACGACTGATCGCGCGGCGCCAGCGTGACGCCATGCGAGCGGCGCGAACCGGCGACCAGCTCGGTGGCCCAGTCGTTCTCTGTCACGATGGTCAACTTGCACCCATAGGCTTGAGCGAAGACCGCGGCGACATCCCAGCTCCCCACATGAGGCAGCGCGAAGATGGCGCCACGTCCATGCGACAGCGCGGCGCGAAAATGCTTCTCGCCGCGCACATCCACGAGCGCCAGAATTTCGTCAGAAGCCATCGTCCGGGCCGCGAGGAAGTCCATTGCCATGCGCCCGTAATTGCGCACACTGCGCGCCGCGACCGACTGCGCCGCGGTTGGACCCACTACACGCCGGAAGTTCGCCTCCGCTGCGCGACACGCACGGCCAAGCGCTGGCTGGAGCGCCCAGATGATGCGATCGGAGACGGCATAGCGCGCTGGGACGGACAGCCGCCGAACAGTCGTCGAGACGCCATCCAGTAAGGCGCCCGCCACCACCAGACTGGCCTGGCGCGTACGCAGCCGCAGCGCCATCATCGCGCTGCGTGGCGCGCTCCGCGTCACGCGACGTGTCGCCCCGCGCAGCAATGTCTGTTCCGTTCGCTTCCCTGCTCGCTGCTCCGATGTCGCGCTCCGCGTGCTCATGACGTGTCACCTCTCGTTATCTCGCGATCTCGCACGACCACCAACATGTCCTCGCCGTCTCGTACCACGTCGGTCGCTCAGCCGCTGGTGGCTCTCTCCTCAGGCGCGCTGCGATTTGTCCGCAATGTCCGCATTGGTGGCGCCGTCAGGGCGCGTGCCGCCCATGTCGCGCGTATCACGCTTCCGCTCGGTATCCTTCCCGCTATCCTTCCCGCTATCCTTCCCGCTGACGGTTTGGTCGGCTGTGCGTTGACGCCGCGACGACATGTAGCCAAACATGGCGCGGACCTCTTTGCGCAGGATGAGCACAATCACGAGCGCGATGGCGATCGAGGCCAGAATGCTCAGGATGCGATTCGCGAAGACGGCGCCGAGCGCCGCGACACGGTTGACGCCGACAGCCATGAACGCGCCCAGCCCACTCAATTCGATCACCCCGATATCAACCGGGATGGGCAGCATCAACGCGACTGCGAGCGAGAAGAAGTACACCGCAAGTGTCTCGGTGAATGAAGCGTTTGTGACGCCCAGGCCAAGCACGGCCACATAGAGCGCCGCGCCACCAGCGACGAGATACGTCGCCGATAGAGCCAGGGTCACGGCCAGAGCGCGAGGATGCATCAGATCAACAGCGCCCTCACGGAAGCGTCCGAACTCATCAGCGATCGTGCGGAACATCTTGCGGCGCTGGACCCAGGCGGGGCGTTCACCTCCGTGATGGAAGCGCACCAGCAGCCAGACAACGACAACAGCGATCGCCACGCCCACCAGCACGACAGCGCGCACCCAGGTCGTCCACGCCCCAAGCCCGAGAATCACCACGCCCGTCAGGCTCACGACGATCTCTTCCAGGATGATCAGCGTTGTCGCGGCGGAGGTCTCGCCGAAGTCCGCGCCTTTCGACTGCTGCAGCACGTAATTCTGGAAGTAGTTGCCGATTGGCAGCACCTTCGTGACCTCGGAGAGCGCGAAGGCGAAGATCTGCGTCGTCACGGGGATATGCAGATCCAGCCGCTTCAGGCTGTAGTGCCACTGCGCGCCACGCACAGCCTCATACACGATCATCAGCAGCAGGTAGTACAACAGATAGAGGCGCTGGAACCCAGCCATCAATGACAGCACTTTGTGGATGTTGGAGAAGGAAAGCAACGCCACGATCAGCGCGATACTCAGCACGATGGGAATGAAGACACTCGGTTTTTTGAGAGTGAGTAGCGCCTTCTTCATGCGTATATCCATCTATGCGCGCGTCGCCGCGCTCGCTGTATGATCTCGTCGTCGAAGTCTCTATGCCGTCTGATGGTCATCACCTCCCTGCCATGACACATGCCATTCACCTGGACCTGCGACCGACCTAACACCACACCCTGTCGTCATGCGCGCTCCCACGCTCACCTCGCGTGTCACACTCCGCGCCACCCTCATGTCACCATGCGAGCGCGGAGTCGCCAGGCTCGCCCATCAACTTCATCAACACACATCATCCTGTTCGTCCACCTTGCGTCATCTATCGCTCATAGCACTCTTCGCGCCATCTCGACAGGCGAACTCCCAGCGTCGGACGTGCGAAGGACCAGGTAGGACACTTATAGGCGGCGACTGTAATCCGGCTGTGAATCCCGATACGTGATTAGCGACACCATTGTGAGCGCAAAGCGCCTCTATACTATTGATAGCGCATGCTTCGTGCCCTGATAACGTGCTCCGATGGCGGAGCATCGGCTTCAGTGCGCTGTGAGGAAGGTGGAAGCCCGGCACGCAGAGAACAAAGGAGTTGAGCGTATGTACGCGCGCATGGCGAAAGTGGGGATGGCTGCGGCGCTCACACTGGTCATCGGATTGGCGGCGGCTGCGCCCGCGTTCGCCGCATCACCACGAGCGCGGGCGGCGCCAGCGAAGGTTACCGAATCCGCGAAGGTCGTTCTGGATGAGACAAGCGTCAACGCTCCGGGCTTCTATGCCGACGCGAATCTCGGAGCGACGGGTGTCATCGCATGGGCGGGTACTGATAGCCTGCATCACATCAATGTGATGACCAGCGCCGACGGGCTGCACTATGGGAACAAAGTCAAGCTCAACGAGCTGACCGTAAACCGGCCCGCGGTTGTGCAGATGTCCGCCTCCGCTGGCAAAGCGGTGGCCATCGCGTGGCGCGGAACCGACACTGCCCATCGTCTCAATGTAATGTTCGATGTCTACGGCGCACGCAAGGCGCTGATTCTGAACGAAACCAGCTCGACGGGTCCCGCGCTCACCGTGTACAAGGGTAATCTGTTGCTCGCGTGGGTAGGGGTAGACGCGAATCACTCGCTGAACATACTGCCCATCACGCTGTCGTCGTTCACCCCGCAAACCAAGACAATATTGCGCCAGTTCAGCTCGAGCGCCGGGCCAACACTGACCGTCATCAACAAGGGTTCGAGCAGCGACCTCGCGCTCGGCTGGATCACCCCCGCAAGGCGGCTCAACCTCGCACAGTCAACGGATGGCGTTCACTTCACATCGGCGCTGGGTCCGGGGCTGCCGCAGACCAGCGTCTCCAGTCCAGACGCGCTCTTCTTCACCTCGGAGGGTGGCCCTGAGTATTGGCTCGCGTGGACCGGAACGGACACCAATCACCACCTGAACATCCAGTGGACAACGCACTATCCGCAATGGCCGAGCGCGGCCAGCACCAAAACTGTGCTGCCTGAATGGGCATTGGGTGGTCCGTCCCTCGGCTTCAGAGATGGTGTTGTCATCGTGTGGACGGGCACAGACCCCGCTCACCATCTGAATGTCGCCCGGCTCGAGGGATTCTAAGGATTCTAGCGGGCACAGGGCGATCACTCTAGCGATGCGTGGGCAGTGTGAGACATGTTTCACACTGCCCACACTCCCCTGGACAACTCCCCTGGACAACTCCCCTGGACAACTCCCCTGGACACATACCTCCTCGTCCTGGCGGCCATTTGTGACACTGGGGGTCATGCATGTGATTGCCCTGTGAGGCTCCCATGAAACGATGCCAGAGGTGAAGATTTGAGAGGCTCTGCGCGCGCCGGGATGCGGTGGGCGTCATCCTCAGACGCATGACCAGCGATGGCAGAATCGAGGAGCAATATGTTCCAACGAATCTTAGTCCCGCTCGATGGCTCGATGCGGGCCGAATCCGCGATTCCCGTAGCGGCGCGCATCGCTCGCGCCACGCGTGGGACAGTTATCCTGATGCGTTGTATCGAGCCGCTGACGCGGTATGGTCCCTACATCTCAGCGCCGTCGGGACCTGCCAGCACGTTTTCGACGGCAGAGCGCGACCGCATCTCCACCTATCTTACGCAGATGGCCAGCTATGCCTCGCTCGATGGAGTGCGGACTGTCACGCGAGTGGCGGAAGGCCTGGCCGCCGACAGCATCGTCACGCTCAGCCAGTCCGAAAGCGCGGACCTAATCGTGCTCTGCGCGCATGGCACGACCGGCTACCATCGCTGGAAGATCGGCGGTGTCGCGCAGCAAGTCATACGACATGCGCAGGCGCCAACGCTGCTGTTGAATGAGCTGGCGGCCGACCAACAGGCAAGCGTCGCGATTGATCTGCTGTCCCATGCGCAGAGCGCGCTGATCCCGCTGGATGGCTCGATGCTGGCGGAAGCGGCAATCCCTCCAGCGATTGAACTGCTCGCCGCCCTTGCTCCACGAACAGGCAAGCTGCATCTGCTCATGGCCGTAGCGCCGTATACCGCGAAGGAGCTTGGCATCTCTGAGGATGAGCTTGTCCAGCAGACGCAGACCTACGTTGACCGTCTCGCGCGGCAGCTCCGCTCGACGCCCACAGAGCATTTGCGCCTGAACATCAGCGCATCCGTTGTCGTTGACACCGACGCCGCCGATCGCATCATCAGCATCGCGGAGCCGCAATCTGAGGACAGTGATGAACCTCGCGCCCCAGGCTATGACATCATCGTGATGGCCACGCATGGGCGCACGGGCATGCTGCACTGGGCGATGGGCAGCGTAACGGAACGCGTCGTGCAGACGACGAGGCTCCCCATGCTCATCGTACGACCCGTAGCGAATTCCCTCATGACAGGTAAAGCTACGCAGCCAGTCAGCGCCCAGGTGACGCCTGCCACCACCACGGCCAGCTCCAAATAAGCATCAAGGGCGCATAACGCAGCATAACGCAGCATAACGCAAAGGAGCGGGCGCGCCGTCGGAGGAGCGCCCGCTCAGTGGTCCGGTGTGGGCTACGGCGTCAGGCGTGTGAGATCGCGCGGGAAAAGCGTCACCAGCTTGATGTTTGGCGCGCCAATCACCTGCGCGATCAACCGCTCCAGACCGATGGCGAACCCACCCTCCGGTGGCATCCCAAAGCGGAAGGCATCGAGGTACCAGGCGAACGGCTCCTGTGGCAGGCCCGTTTGCTCCAGCGCAGCGAGATAGTCAGCGTAGCGGTGCAGCCGCTGCCCGCCCGTGACCAGCTCTGTCCCACGGAAGAGCAGGTCGAACGAGTTCGAGAACGCGGGCCGCGCCGGATCAGGATGTGTGTAGAACGGTCGCTTCGCCATCGGATAGCCTGTGACATACAGAAACTCGCTGCCGTGCTCGGCCAGCGACCACTCGCCAAGCCAGCGCTCCTCTTGTGGGGCCAGGTCTGGCTCGCCGCGCGAGTCTACTCCATGCAGGCGCAGAATCAGATCTTGCGCCTCACTGAAATGGATGTGTGGGATGACGGCTGGCACATCCGGAAGGCGCGCGCTCAGCGCCGTCAGATCGGCTCCACGCTCCGCTGCCATGCGCGCGAAGATGCCCGCCAGCGTGTCGCGCAGCAGCGCCATCACCGTGAAGTGGTCCTCGATGAAGCCAAACTCCGCGTCGAGACTGACATACTCATTGAGATGCCTGGTCGTTTCATGCGGCTCAGCCCGAAAGACCGGCCCCACCTCAAAGACCCGCTCAAAGACGCCGACCATGACCTGTTTGTAGAACTGCGGGCTTTGCGCCAGGTAGGCTTTGCGGTCAAAATAGGCGACCTCAAAGACGTTGGCGCCACCCTCGGTTGCGGCGGCGACCAGCTTGGGCGTCTGAATCTCTGTGAAGCCGCGTGCGCTGAGTGTCTCGCGGAAGCCCGCCATTGCGCTGGCCGCCAGTTGGAAGGCGATGCGTCGCCGTGGGTGCCGGTTCGTGAGGACCGCATGATCGAGCTGCGCGCCGATGCCCGCCTTCAGCTCGCGCTTGCTCAGCGTGACGGGTGGCGCCTCGCGCACGGGCGTGATGACCTCGATGCTGATCGCGCGCAGCTCCACGCCGCCAGGCGCCTGTGGCGACGCGGTGATCGTTCCAGTGATCGCGACCACGCTCTCTACACCCGCTCCCGTGTCGCCCAGTGGCGCCAGATCGGCGCCGGACTCCGCTACCGCCTGCGCCTCGCCCCAACCATCGCGCACAATCAGGAAGGTGATCGCGCCAAGCCTGCGTACACTGCGCAGCCAGCCCATGACGCGCGCACGCTCGCCGATGTGCGACGCCAGAGCTGATGTGCGCACGCGCTCGATAGCCGCCGCTGCCTGTGCACCGCTGCTATATGTCTGTGTCATAGAGATGACCTATCCTTTCAAATCCTTCGAATTCGTCCCACCGCAATTGGGCGCCGAAATTGGCTGCCGATTGGCCGTCGTGTCGCATCCGCGAGCGGCTTGCGCGCCCGGACGCTGACCTGTCGCTGTGTGCGCAGCATGCGCCGCCGCCTCCCGGACAGAGGCGATGGCGATGATGAGGAGCGCGCCCCGACAGGTCTGACAGCCGCAGGGGCGGAGTCAGGCGCGCCCCCAGAGATTGGTGTCGCCGATGGGATAGGTCATATCGAGCTCCATTTGCGCGCTCGTCAGTTCGTCAGCAGCGCGCCTCGTGTGTCGTGGCGGCAAGCGAGCCAGGCCATGAAGCCAGGCCATGAAGCCAAGCCAGGAGCCAAACAAAAAGGCCCTCGTCCACTCTGGATGTGGACGAGGGCCAATTGGCCGGCTCGTGGTACCACCACGGTTCGTCTCTAGCGCAGGCCAGAGACCTTCATCAGTTCCCCCAGCACGTAGTCGCGCCGTTGAGACTGTCGCGCGCTAACGGGCGCAACCCGTGGTCGACTACTGCGCCGAATGACGGCGGTTGATCGCCAGGCGTCTGAGGTGTTGCCTGGGGGCGAGCGGCGACGAAGCTCGCAGCATGCGCTTCGCTCTCTGTGCGCTCGACACAGCCCCCGACCTGTCCTCCGTCACAGCTTTCCAAGATTCTATGGCGTCGCAGCCATATCGCGGCTACCAGATGAAGCATCAAACTTCACGCGCGCCACCCGTGTGACCGCACATAACGGAACATGGCTGTCACTACATGGCTGTTACCCGCGCAGCGTAGCATGCCCCGATCCAGCGCGTCAAGAAGCGCTGAAGCGAAATGAGGCGCGTCTACCCGGTCACGAACAATAACAATAATGCGATCAAAGAGCAGTCATATGAGTGGCCGCACAAGTGATCGTCATAAATAAGCAAACGCCACCACTCACAGAGGCGACGGACAGCAGTACAAGAAGTGTGACGTTCCCGTAAGACTCGCAATAGAATCGATCATTACACAAATCAAGTGAGGCGCCCCGTCGTTCGCTAGAGCCTGTTATGAACTCGCCCTGAGTGCCGTAGAACTGCTGGCATCAGCGTGTATATGCGCTGTTCCGATTGATCGTTTTGCGTGCAAAGCTTGTAAGAATTGGCGATTTCCGCGATGATTTCGCCGATTCTAAACAGGTTCATAATAGGCTCTAGACAGCCTCGTCTTTCACCTTCGGCCCCATGCTCGCAAGGTCCAAAATAGGCCCCCCGGCTGGTCTCATTCATGAACGCGCTTTCATGTACTATCCGGTGCGATTACTCTCAGCCGCACTATATAAGCGGCGTAGATGCTGAAATAGCCCATATTTTCGCCATCGGTAACGTACTGACGGTGCAAACCGCAACGCCACCATGAGTATGACTTATGGTAACAAGAGCAAACGCTAGAAGTGGTAGATACCTTGCTATTATTGACACATCTGCTGTATAATCGCGTGCGTATGGTAGAACATCGTACCAACTTAGCGAGAAGGGAAATAGTGCCACGGCGCCATGACCGACATCAACTCGCTATGTAACACGCACGGTAAGGTAGAGCGGCGACGCATGAAGTGATGCGGATCTTCTAATCGCATGCATCGGTGAGACTCTGCGTTTCCGCGTGTCTTTCTGTTGCAAGCAAAGGCCGAAGGACGCTCTACCGTGCATTGCCTCTGCCATGTGAAAGGCAGTTTGCAGGCTATGGTGAATCCGGTAGATAATAAGATCGACAAGGATGTTGAAGCGGCGGCGGCGCTTCTCACACCAGCGCAGCGTCTGGGTGTGCGCCTGCGTCAGGCTCGCTT
>DASQSS010000151.1:0-3543 GCA_035642255.1 Ktedonobacterales bacterium
AGGTGAGAGCGACCACGGCGCTGCTGTTCGCCACCTGAGTGACCTGCGTGGTGGCGTCGTTGCTGACGTGATAGACCACGACGTTCTGGCCCTGCGCGACGGCGATCGAGGCGCCGCTGGGCGACCAGACAGGCTGGCTCGTCGCGCCCTGGGCAAGTGTCGTCAGCCCGGCGCTGGCGCTCCACAGATCAAGGTGATTGCCCACCGTGATCGCCGCCGTCACGCCGTTAGGTGACCAGACGATGCCGTTGACGGTCGCCGACGTTGTGGCTACCCGTGTGACGCCGCCACTGGCCAGTCGAGCCTCGCTCAGCGTGTCGGCGCTTGCCAGCAGCCAGACGCCACCATGCGTGGGAGTGAACGCGGCTGCGCTATAGCTTGCGCCAGACGCCGTCAGAACTGTCGCGGTTGTGTGTGTCGCTGGCAGCGCGTAGACGCCGATGATGGCGCCAGTGCGGCTGGCGGCCCAGGTCAATGTCGAACCGCTCCAGGCGATTTGTGTGGCGCTGGCCTGCGTATCGCTCGGGTTGGCCGGCAGCATAACGGCGTGCGCGCCACCACGCCAGACGATGACAGACTGTACGCCGCCGTTGACGGTCGCGCCAGCTAGCGCCCGTCCGTCCGCGCTCCAGGTCAGCTGTGTGATGGGTGATTGCGATGACGCGGCGGCTACGCTGGAACCGCTCGGTGTGACGATGTGAATCTGCGCGCCACCGTCAGCGGTCGCGGCGACATAGGCCAGCCGCGAGCCGTCAGGCGCCCAGCTGAGGCTGGCGAGCGTCGCGCTGCCCATCGAGTTGCTCCAGAATACCGCGCTGGGCGACTGCGTTGGCGAAACCGAGCCGACGATGGTATCAGCCTGGCCATCACTGCGCACGATATGCAGCGCGCCCGTCAGGCCATCCACATAGGCGATCAGCGCGCCACCATGCGATCCGACGAGTGGCGAGACACGCCACGCGACGACCCGCGCGCCTACCGAGGTCAGACGCTGCGGTGTTCCCGGCGCGCCAGCCGGGCCGTTCGGCGCATACTCCGCCGTGCTCCAGAGCGCGCCGCCATGCAGAAAGACGAGGCGCGGGCCAGCGGAAAGCGGGAGGTCGAAGGAACCAGGGCCGCCAATAGTGTTGGTCTGCGTACGGCTGGCGGTCTGCGCGCCGAATGGTAAAAGACCCTGCTTAAAGAGCAGGGCCGCGCCGAGGGAGACTGTCAGCAGCGCCGCCAACGGAACCAGCGCGCGCAAATAGAGCGGCGCCCGGCGCGAGGAGACATGGCCGGGTGGGGCGTCTGCCGCCTCGCGCTCCAGCTCACGCGCAAGCGTGGCGAACGCGGGCGACTCGAAGATGCTCTGGCGCAGGGACTCAGAGGGTTCGACAGGCGCCAGGGTGGACAGCAGCTGATCGTTTCGGCGGTACTCTTCGGTGAGCGCCTGACAGCGCACGCACTGCTCGATGTGCGCGCCCACATCCTTCCGAAGCTGCGGGTCGAGGGCATCATCGAGATAGGCGCTCAGATAACCCTCGGCCCACTCGCAGGTCATTTCTTGCCGCCTCCTGCCTGTTCCAACGAGTTGTAATGCTCGCGGAACGAATGCCGCGCTCTGGAGAGGTACATCTTGACGCCGCTCTCCGCGATGTTCAGGGTCGAGGCGATCTCGGCATATGAGAAGCCTTCTTGCGTATAGAGCAAGAGGGCCGCTCGGTAATGGCGCGGCATGCGGCGCAGCGCCGCGTGCACCAGTTCCGATGTGCCGATGGTCTCCTGTGGGTCAGCGCTTTCGACGTCGGCTGGCTCGTGGTCCAGGTCTTGCCAGGGCATCCACGCGATGAGCTTACGTCGACGGAGCGCGTCATACGACGTGTTGGTCGCGATGCGATAGAGCCACGCGGAGAGCTTCAGGTTGGCGTCCATCCGGGGCAATGCCCGGAACGCCTTGAGGAAGGTATCCTGCGTGAGGTCATCCGCCTGCTCGCGGCTGCCGACCAGATGATAGATGTAATTGTAGATCGGCGTCTTGAACTCGTCGTAGATCCGCTCGAACGACCACGCCTGCTGCAACGATTCCGCTTTGGCCACTCGCGCCCGCCCCTTCGCCGTCTCCGAAGGGAGCTCGGCCATTTCGCTGGCGGGGGCATACTCCGAAGCCGCAGGCACGACGGTCAGGTCCATACTCCGGCCCCTCCCCTCGCCGGGTCCTGTCCTATTGGCAGCGCGGCTCTGGACGCGATCATCATTCATCGGCGTTTGTCATCAGACCGTCTGTCAAGTGGAACGGACGCATGAAACGGCGGTAACGCTCACAATCGGAACACAAGGCCGCCAACATCCCGGTGGTGGCGTCGCCATGCTACCATACCCCTCCATCTTGAGCAAAAGAGATATACCAGCTTTCCTATCCCTGAGCTTGAGTCAGCCAAAGGCAGCAAGGGGCGTATGGCGCCGTGGACTGAGACTGGCGCTCGCGCCATGCGGGTAGACCACCACCGCGCCGAATGGGCCAGCAGGCAAGCGCACAGCCAGGGGTCCTGGGGGTGAGATGCGCCTGGTTATGCGTCCTATTATGCGTAGCGCGAAAAGCAGACGAATAGTTCAATGTAGACAGATGACCAGACGGCGGGCTATTTTAACCGCCCGCCCCTTCTTGCGTGCGCAGAACACGCGGCAGTGGCGACGCGGATGTCGCCAGGCGCCTGTCCGGCTAGATCCGCGCCGCCACAGATAATGCTGCATGTGGCCCACGTCTGAGCTTGCTGACTACACTAGCGCTACGCCTTCTCGACTGTGACCATCCAGTTGACGCCGAACTTGTCCAGCAGGTAGCCGGAGGAGGCTCCACCGGGTTGCTCGGTCAATGGCGCCTTGACATAGCCGCCCTCAGCCAGGGCGTTGAAGGCTCGCGTGAGTCGGGCGCTGTCCACGCCGCTGAGGACGACAGCCATGTTGTCGCCAACCTTCGCGGGATAATCGGGGTGGCCGTCCGAGCCGAGAATGACCGCGCCATCGACCTCCAGTCGCGCATGCGAGATGCGATCCTCCGCTCCGGCTGGCGCGGATTGTCCCTGCGCGTTCATCGTCTGCAAGTCGATGGCGCCGCCCAGCGCCTGCTGGTAGAATTCCATGGCCTCACGCGCACGGCCTTGAAAGTTGATATAGGGGCTCAATCGAATCTCATTCATGACCCAATCTCCTCGCTGTTTTCGGTGAATCGGTACACTGGACCTTTCAGATGTCACTGCGCGCCCGACGTGCGACACAATCTCAACGGGTTCGCCCACGCGCGTTCCACCAGAGTCGACAGAGTCGACAGAGCCGTTCTCTGCGTCACATCGCACGGGTCTCGCTCGTCACTTCTATGACGGAGCATGAGGGGGAGATGTGACCGATGGACGAACACAACGATACACACAACGACACCCAAGCGTGGCTAGCGAGGCGCTTCGAGACCCATCGCGCCCACCTGCGAGCGGTCGCCTATCGCATGCTCGGCTCCATGAGCGATGCGGACGACGCCGTGCAGGAGTCGTGGCTGCGGCTGAGTCGCGC
>DASQSS010000152.1:0-45098 GCA_035642255.1 Ktedonobacterales bacterium
CAGACCCATTTCACAATGCGCGCCGTGGCGAGCGAGCCGGAGCAGTGCGCGACGCCGCCAACGACGATAGCGACGTCACCGCAGCGGACGAAGCAGCGGATGAAGCGGACCAGGCGAGGAGAGCCGAGCCTGAGAGCGCGGCATCAGGACCGGCGGACTATTATGCGCGCCTGAACACGTCGCCGACCGTGACACCCGATGACCTGAGGCGCGCCTATCACCGCCTGGTGAAGTTGTGGCATCCCGACCGCTATGCGGGCGCGCCGGAGCATCTGCGCGAACGCGCCGAGCGACGCATGCGCCAGCTCAACGAGGCATATGGTGTCCTGAGTGATCCCGTCTCACGCGCCGCATATGACCACCAGCGCGAGGGACCTGGCGCTCCCATCGGGGACGTCATCAACGTGTTCGGGCAGCGCGCATCGGCGTCCGCCTTCCACTCCGAGGATGCGCCCGAGGGACACGCCAGCGCTAATCCAAACGGCGCCGGACAGTTCTTCGGCATGCTCGCGGCTATCCTGGCGCTCGCATTGATTGGCGGAGCCGTCAGCGGCGCGAGCTTTGGCGGAGCGGTGGGCGCGCTGATCGTTCTGCTGGGCATCGTGGGACTGGTGATCGCGGCGTCCTTCTTCGTCACCGACTCTCCACTTGCCAGATGGGCTTTCCATACCCTGGAAGCTGACCCGAAAGGCGCGGCGCGTGGCGCAGAGCGCTCGCAACCTGCTGACCAAACGCCGCCACCTCCCTCGCATGACGATTTGGCAGGCGCACGTGACGCCAGCGGGGCGCATGTGAGCGCCGAGACCTTCGATGCGTTGATCGAGGAGGCGCTTGCCGCTGTGCCGCATACGTTTGACGCCTACATGCGCAACATCATCGTGCGGGCGGAGCAAGAGCCAGATGCGGAAACCCTGGAGCGGGCAGGTGTCCCTGAAGGACATACGCTGCTGGGCTTGTATCATGGCATCTCGTTGACACGGCGAGGGGCGAGCGACGCCGGTCCTGAGGTCATCACAATTTATCGTGGGCCAATCGAACGCTACTGCCGCGGCGATCTGGCGGCCATCCGCAGGCAGGTCCGCGCGACAGTGCTGCATGAAGTCGCGCACCATTTCGGCATAGATCACGACGATATGCCAGAATGGGTGAAGTAATGGCCACTATCGCGGCGAGCACGCAGTCAGAGTCCAGCGAGAGGAGCGTTCGTTGTCAGAGTCAACCGAGCGGATGAAGATCGGCGTCATGCCATCTCTAGGTGAGCGGTCGTTGGGCGCCGAAGCGCCGCACGGACAGACGCCACATTTCCGCGATATTCAGGAGATGGCACAGGTCGCGGAAGATGTTGGTTTCGACTCCTATTGGCTGGCCGATCATCTGCTCTATCGCTTCCCCGACTCCGGAGAGAGCGGCGCATGGGAGGTCTTTACCTTCCTCAGCGGCGTCGCAGCGACGACCAAGCGCATTCAGCTCGGGCCGCTGGTCGCCTGCACCTCGTTCCGTAATCCAGCGCTGCTGGCGAAGATGGCCGATGCGCTCGACGAAATCAGCGAAGGGCGCTTCATTCTGGGACTGGGCGCGGGCTGGCATCAGCCAGAGTATGACGCCTTTGGTTTCCCGTTCGATCACAAAGCGTCGCGCTTCGAGGAAGCGCTGAAGATCATCATTCCGTTGCTGCGCGAGGGACATGTCGACTTCAAGGGCGAATACTACGAGGCCCGCGACTGCGCGCTGCGCCCACGAGGTCCGTCGCGCAATGGGCCGCCAATCTGGATTGGCGCGCACCGTCCACGGATGTTGCGACTGATCGCACAGTACGCCGACGCCTTCAACACCGTCTGGCATAAGACTGCCGACAAAGTCGAGCAGGCGTATCAGCCGATGCTGGAGGCCTGCGCCGAGGTTGGGCGCGATCCGGCGACGCTGACATTGACGGCTGGCACATTCGCGCATATCCTCGCGCCAGGCGAGGCGCGCCCCGACGATGCGACAGGTATCTGTGGCTCGCCGGAAGAGGTTGCGGTCGCCATGCGCGGCTTCGCGGCGGTTGGCGTGCGGCACCTGGTCGTGATCGTCTCGCCCGAAGATGTTCGTGGCATCGAGCGCTTCGGCAAGGTGATCGAACTGCTGCGCGCCGATTAGCGCCGCGACGCGTCGTGCGAGCCCCTGCCGTAGACGTAGACATGGTATGTTCTCTGTCATACGGCAGACGCGCCGCGCTCATGCGCCGAATGGTGGTTGCGCTAGAGATGGATTCCATGCCCGAAGACAGCACACGCCCATCTATCCTGATCGTGACGTCATCCACGGGAGGCGGGCATATCAACATGTCAGCCGCGTTAGGGGAGATGTTGGACGAGTCGTTTGATATCACGATCGTCAACGCGCATCCGCCAATTGTAAGTTCGTTTTACTCCTTCGCGAGCAGATACGCGGTTACAGCATGGTCGAAGGTGATGAAGATCACCGACACCGGAGCGGGCGCGCGCGGCATGCACACCATCCTGTACGCGCTCATTCGGCGCCGGCTGACGAGCATCATCAGGGACGCGGCGCCTGACCTCATCATCACGACGCACTCCATGCTCTCATATGAAATCACCCGGCTGCTGGCGGCGTTGGACCAGCGTATCCCCGTGGTCTTTCAGGTGACCGATCTGACGCTGCATCATATGTGGGTCACCGAGAAACGCGCGAGCGCCTACCTCGCCTCGACACGCGAGATCTATGAGGGACTGATCGCGGCGGGCGTCGAGCGTGATCGCGTCGTCTTGACAGGGCGCCCGGTACGCCGACAATTTCTCGACGATTACAGCGCGAGGCGCGCACACATTCTGCGCTCCCTTGGACTCGATCCCTCGCAGTTCACCGCCTATGTGCAGGGCGGCGCGGAAGGCTCGGCGCAGATCGTCCGGACGATCTACGCGTTGCTCGATGCGCATCCCGAGATACAGTGCGTCGTGGCGGCTGGTCACAACGAGGAGATCCGACGGCGCGTGTCGACGCTTGGGCGAGTCGCCGCCCTGCCGTACACCGCGCTGATCGCGCCCTACATGGCGGCATGTGATGTCGTTGTGGGCAAGCCAGGAGCTGGCTCTGTTGGCGAGGCGATCGTGCTGGGGAAGCCGTTCATCGCCTCGACGGTGATCCCGTATCAGGAGACGCCAAACGTGGATTTCATCGAGCGTCACGGCCTCGGCTGGCGTTGCCTGGAACCGGGATCGCTGACCGCGCTCATCCAACGGCTGCTATCGGACAGGACCCTGCTCGCCGAAAAGACGCGCGCCATACAGACATACGCCGCCTTCAATCTGGCGGCGTCACGTCGACTCGCGCCACTCATCGGTGATCTGCTCGCGCAGAATGAGACGCAGAATGTGGAGCAGTCGGAACAGCAAGGCCAGGCGCTCACAGCGGCGCACGACGCCACGATGGGGTGAGACAGAGAAGCGAGGTCGCCAAGCGCGTCCTGCAAGCGCTGTTGCGCCGCGCCGTCCTCACTCGTTGTAGGGATGGGGTTTTATGGACGCTAGCTAGCAATCGCTCGGTGTAGGTATCACCTGAAGATTGAGCGTCCGCACGCCGGGGCGTATAATGTTTGAAGTGTATCATGGGATACGGATGTCTAGGCTCGGAGGGCTAGATGACAACGAACGTCACCACGTCAGCAGTGGGCGCTGAGGCCCGCACGCTCGATCCCGTCGAGTTGTACCGCACGATGTTGTCGGCGCGCGTGTTGAATGATGTGATGAAGGCGCGCAAGACACAGGGTAAGTTTCCGTTCTACATCGGCTGCGCGGGGCATGAGTCGGTGGCGGCTATTGTCGCGGCGCTCGATGGCGAGGACTGGCTGTCTTTCTACTATCGCGATCTGGCGGGCTACCTGCAGCGCACCGGCGACCTGCATGCGCCACTGCGCGCGGCCTACTCGCGGACGACCGACCCGAACTGCCACGGGCGCAACATGCCGTCGCACTACAGCGACCGCGCGCATCACATCATGCCGACCTTCAGTGAAGTGGCCGGACTCGCGCCATTCGCGGCTGGCGCTGGCTGGGCGTTCAAGCGTGATAGCTCAAACCGCATCATTGCCTTCTTCACAGGCGATGGTGGCGCCGCCACGAACGACTTCAACGCGATGCTGCGCGCCGCGACCGTTCACAAACTGCCCGTGTTGATCGTCGTCGCGAATAATCACTGGGCGATCATGACGGAACAGCAGGCGCAGTGGGCGGGCGACCTGACCGCGCAGGTGCGCGCGATGGACGCCATCGCTGTGGATGTGGACGGTGTGGACGCGCTGGCGACCTATGACGCGACTCGCAAGCTCGTCGCGCGACTGCGCAATGGCGAGGGTCCGGCGCTCATGCATCTCCATGTAGGTCTGCTCGACGCGCATTCGAGCAGCACCGACATTCGCCGCTATCGCACACGCGAAGAGATCGAGGAGACGACGCGCACGAAGGACCCGGTCAAGCGGCTGGCCGAGACGTTGGTCGCGCAAGGGCTGCTGACTGAGGCGGATGTCGATCGCATGCGCGATGAGGTCAAGGACGCCATTGATCGCGCTGAGGCGCAAGTGCTCACCGAGCCGGAGATTCCACCTGAGCGGGCGACCGAGCGGGTCATCCAGATCCCTGACTGGCAGCCGCAGGCGAATATCGGCCAGAAGCAGCGCAAGATGATGATCGAGGCGCTGAACGATGGCCTGGTGGAGATCGTCAAGCGCGATCCGGGCTTCTTCGTCTTCGGGCAGGATGTCGGCAGCGCAACGGGCGGCGTTTTCAACGTGACCCAGCGCCTCGTCAAAGAGTATCCGGGCACGGCGATCAGCAGCGCGCTGAACGAACAACTGATCGCGGGCGTGACCGCTGGCGCAGGCATGGTCGATGGTCGCGCGCGCTGCGGCGAAGTGCAATTCGTGGACTATCATCAGTCGGCGACGCAGACGATTCGCCTGGGCGCCCGCATTTATTACCAGTCGTTTGGCGACTGGAACTGCCCGGTCATCTGGCGCATGAAGTCTGGCTCGGGCGGCGGCGGCCCGATCTCTGACAGCGGCACGGCAGGCGGCGGCGGCTTCGGCCACTCGAACGCAGGTGAGCAGTGGTTCACCAACGTGCCCGGATTGATCACCATCTGCCCCTCCACGCCATATGACGCCAAGGGTCTGCTGCTGCAGGCGTCGCTATCGCAGTCGCCAGTGGTCTTCCTGGAGCGCGGACGTCTCTACCGCGCTGACGAGCCGCGCACGCGCAAGGATGGCGAGATCATCCCTGAGCTGGCCGAGCTGTGGCAGGTGCCGGACGGCTATTACACCGAGCCGATTGGCAAGGCCCGGCGCATTCGCATTGGGCAGGGCGCGCCGTTCGCCACGATTGTCGGCTGGGGCACGATGCTGCTGGAAGCGGCCATCGCCGCGACGCGCTTCACTCGCGCTGGCGGCCCGGCCATCGACGTGATTGACCTACGCACACTCTCGCCGTGGGATGAAGAGGCGGTCGCGGCGTCGGTGCGCGAGACGGGCCGCGCCATCGTCGTGACCGAGGAGCCGGACATGACGAGCTTTGGGCGTCACATCCACTCGTGGATCGCGCAGAACTGCTTCTGGCAGCTCGACGTGCCGCCCGCGCTGATCTCCGCCATCGCGGCGCCGTCCGCGCCCTACAATGGCCCAGAGGAGACAGCGTTCTTCCCCTCAGCGGTGGACATCGAGCGCACGCTGGAGCGATTTACTCAGCAGTAGCCGACGCGCTTCCGTATGCGCGCAGGAGAGGCTCCCCGGTATCTGGGGAGCCTCTCCTCGTCTTCTGGAACTTGGCGCGCCAGCTTTGGCCTATATGTTCGGCGGCATGATTGGTCTATTGACGAATGTACGCGGTTTTGGCATAATTTCCGCATGAACGACGATATTGATGTCAAAATCATGGCGATCATTCAGGAAGACGCACGTATTCCCAATGCGGAAATCGCGCGGCGGCTGGGCATGGCCCCCTCCGCTATTCTGGAGCGCTTGCGCAAACTGGAGGCGCGGGGAGCTGTCCTCAGCTATGAGGCGCGGCTCAATCCGCGCGCGGTCAACGCTGGGCTCCTCGCCTTTATCTTTGTGCGCACGGAGAATATCTGCGCCGACAACGAGGTGGGGCGGGCGCTGGCGGCGATTCCTGAGGCGCAGGAAGTCCACAACGTCGCCGGCGAGGACTGCTATCTGGTCAAGGCGCGGGTCGCCAACCCGGAAGCGCTCGGGAGACTGTTGCGTGAGCGCATCGGCGCGATACCCTCGGTTCGCTCGACGAACTCGACGATTGTCCTGGAGACGTTGAAGGAGACGACCCGCCTGCCGCTGGGCGACTCCGACAAGGATTCGGAGAGTGAGGCGCGACATGGCAAGCAATAGCGTACGCCCGACGGCGACCACTTCGTCGGCGAAGAATGTCACACTGGGCGTAGTGATCGCGCTCGGCCTGGTGTACGTTATCTGGGGCTCGACGTATCTGGGCATCCGCTTCGCCGATCAGACCATGCCGCCGCTGCTGATGGGCGGCGTGCGCTTCCTCATCGCGGGCACGCTGCTCTATCTGTGGTGCCGTGCGCGCGGCATTCCGACGCCAAGCTGGCGTGAGTGGCGCTCCACGGGCGTCGTTGGCTTGTGCTTGCTGGCTGGCGGCAATGGCACGGTGATCGTCGTCGAGCAGCAGGTGCCTTCGGGCATCGCGGCGCTGCTGGTGGCGCTTGTGCCGCTCTGGATCGTCGTACTGCAGTGGTTGAGGCGCTCTAGCGTGCGCCCCACATTGCGCACGCTCGCTGGCGTGGGCCTCGGGCTCGTTGGCGTGGGACTGCTGGCGACACACGGCGGCGGCACGGGCGGACAGGGCGTCAACCCGATGGCGCTCCTGCTGGTGCTCTCCTCAGGCATCTGGGCATGGGGCACGCTGTACGCGCAGCGGGCGACACTGCCCTCGTCGCCGCTGATGTCGACGGCTGTCGAGATGCTGGTGGGCGGCGCCGCGCTCCTGCTCGCCGGAATCGTGGCGCGTGAGCCAGCGATGCTGGCCGGTCACACCATTTCGGTCAAGTCGTGGCTGGCGCTCGGCTATCTGATCATCTTCGGCTCCATCGTCGCGTACACCGCGTACACCTGGCTGCTGCGCAAGGCATCACCCGCGCTCGTCTCGACGTACGCCTATGTGAATCCGCTGGTCGCGGTGCTGCTGGGCTGGGTCTTCGCCGGGGAGTCGGTGACGCACTGGACGCTGATCTCGTCAGCGATTATCGTTAGCTCGGTCGTGTTGATCACGCTGCCTCGTCGGGCATCAATCGCCCGCTCCTTGCGAACTCAGGGCAATGCGGCGTCGAGCGCTTCCGGGAACGCTTCCGAGGAGCCAAGAGCCGCCGTGGAAGGCTCGCGCGCTGGGTGACGGCGCCGCGCGCCACTGGCGACTCCTCATGCCGGGGGGTACACTGGGAGTGGCGCTGGCCCGGCCAGAACGGACGGGCCAGCGGCGCCGAGTTACGCCTGACATGTTCAAGGAGTCGGTTCACGCATGAAGGTCGCGTACATTTTTAGCACGGGCGGGCGCAACGTGCCCTACAAGCTGGGCAAGATGATCTTGCCGCAACTCGAAGAACATCGTCACGGCGCTGAGGTCGTGGGGATGTTCTTTTTTGATGACAACACCTATGCATTGCGCAAAGGCGATGCGCTGGGCGAGCGTCTGGGCAAGGTAGCGAAGGAACAGGGCATTCTGCTGATGCTATGCGACCAATGCGCCACCGAGCGCGGCCTGGCGAAGCAGAACGAGGACGGATCGTATGTCGCGCTGGATGTCGTGGATGGCGTCCGGGTCGGCTGCTTCCCCGATCTCTATGCCGCGCTCTCCAGCAACCCACCCGATCAGGTCATTACCCTGTAGGTCCCTTTTGGTCCGACCCATTGTGGCGTCACTGCGCGCTTGCGATTCTTGATTCGCTGCAACGCGCGCAGTGGCTTTTTCGTAGAAATGTCGCTATGAGCGCAACAGAGCGGGCTACCCGCACCCATACCACCCTACAACTCACCGTTGTCGAAGGCCTGAGCGCGCCACGCGGCGCCGCTTACGTGAGCTCGGCGGCGCTCGACGCGCTCGAATGCCAGCCGGGCGATGTCATCCTCATTCAGAGCGCGCGCGCCACGGTCGCGCGCGTCTACGCCACTCCTCCTGAAGGCGCCCCGCTAACTGCGCCCACGAACGATGGCGATATCCAGATGGAAGGGCTGGTGCGCCAGAACGCGGGCGCCGCGCTGGGTGAACTGGTCGGCGTACGCCGCGCGGCTCCTCAGTCCGCGATCAGTGTTGCGCTCACGCCAGTGAATGGCTCCGCTGCGCTGAGCAATGCGGAGCTGCTTCACGTCGCGCGGGAGCTCAAGGGGTTGGCGGTGGTGGCGGGCGACCTCGTCCGCGTGACGGGCATGGGGCTGGCGGCCCGCGAGTTCCAGATCTTCTCGACCAATCCGGCCACCGCGGTCATGCTGGAGGGAGGCACAAGCGTGCGTATCCAGGCGACAGGCGCGGCGACGCCGCGCGTCAGCCAGGTGACCTACGAAGATATCGGTGGGCTGGGGCAGGAGTTGACGCGCATCCGCGAGCAGATCGAGCTGCCTTTGAAACACCCGGAATTGTTCGACCGTCTCGGCATCGAAGCGCCCAAAGGTGTGTTGTTGTATGGGCCGCCGGGGACAGGCAAGACGCTGATCGCGCGGGCTGTGGCGACCGAGAGCGGCGCCCACTTCTACAGCGTCAGCGGGCCGGAGATCATTGACAAGTTCTATGGCGAGAGCGAAGCGCAGCTGCGACGAGTCTTTACTGACGCCCAGAAAAACGCGCCCAGCGTGATCTTCATTGATGAGATAGACGCGATTGCGCCGAAGCGGAATGAGGTCGTCGGCGAGGTCGAGAAGCGTGTCGTTGGGCAACTGCTGACGCTGATGGATGGCCTGCGCTCGCGCGGGCAGCTCGTGGTGGTGGCGGCGACGAACCGGCCAGACGCGCTCGACCCAGCATTGCGGCGACCGGGCCGCTTCGACCGTGAGATCAACCTGCACGCGCCGGACTATCAGGGGCGCATCGAGATCTTGCGCATTCACAGCCGCGACATGCCGCTGGCGCATGATGTGGATCTGAGCGAGCTTGCGCGCATCACACCGGGATTCGTCGGCGCTGATCTGGCGGCGCTGTGCCGCGAATCGGCGATGGCGGCGCTGCGACGCACCTTCCCGCGCGCTGTGCTGATCAACGCGAGCATCCCCGCCGATCATCTGCTCGCGCTCACCGTGACCATGAGCGACTTTGTGGACGCGCTGCGCAGCGTTGAGCCATCGGCGGCGCGCGAGGTGTCAGTCGAACTGAGCCGCACGACCTGGGACGATGTTGGCGGACTCGAAGAGGTGAAGCGCCAACGGGTCGAGACGATCCAGTGGCCCTTGCGCTATCCAGAATTGTACGCGGCGATGGACCTGGAGCCGACACGCGGCGTGTTGTTGGCCGGCCCTCCTGGGACGGGTAAGACACTGATTGCGCGGGCGCTCGCGACAGCCTGTCAGGCGAATTTCATTTCGGTAAAAGGGCCAGAGCTGCTCTCGAAATGGGTGGGCGAGTCCGAGCGTGGTGTGCGCGAGACGTTTCAGCGGGCGCGCCAGGTCGCGCCTTGCGTATTGTTTCTCGATGAGATGGATGCGCTGGCGCCTCAGCGCGGCGGCTCGTTTGACGCGGTGGGCGATCGGCTGATCGGCCAACTGCTGACCGAGCTGGACGGCATCGAAGGTCGGCGCGGCGTGATCGTTGTCGGCGCGACCAATCGTCCGGAGCTGATCGATCCCGCGGTGCTGCGCTCAGGACGATTCGACCTGATCGTGGAGTTGCCGCTGCCCGACCGCGAGGCCCGGCGCGCGATTTTCGCCATCCACACGAAGCGCCGGGCGCTGGCGTCCAACGTTTCGCTTGATACGCTGGCGAAGAAGACGGACGGCTTCAGCGGGGCTGATCTTGAGGCGGCGTGTCGTCGAGCGGCCAACCTGGCGCTGGCTGAGTGGATGCGCGCGCGTGGAGCGAGTGTTAGCCCCGACAGCCGAGCGTCATCGCCCATCAACACGGGCGCGCCACAGATCGAGATGCGCCACTTCGAGGCGGCCTTCACGGAGGCGCGCGACAAGTCGTAATTCGCCGTGAGCGAGCCTTGAGTGAGCCTTGAGCGGCGCCTGGGACGGGAGGGATGTGATGCGACTCATGCTAGACGCGCCCATCACTGATGTGACGGTCTATCCCGACCGGGCGCAGGTGACGCGCCGGGGCAGTATCGAGGTTCCTGAGGCGGGGGCGCATGATATCACGCTTGGACGTTTGCCTCGCACCCTCGTGTCCGAGTCACTGCGCGCGTCCGGGCGTGGGTCGGCGCAGGCGCAGCTGCTCGGTGTGGATCTAGGCGACGAGTACCACGCCGCCGCCCCAGAAGATGACACGCGCGCGCTTCAGGCGGAGATCGACCGGCTAACGCGAGAGGTGGCGGCGCTCGATCAGCGCATGACAATGCTCGATCAGCAGCGCCATTGGCTCAACACGCTCGGCGAGCAGGCGGCGCGCAGCCTGGCGTATGGCCTGATTCGCGGCACGGCGCAGCCAGAAGACCCCGCCCGCATATTTGCCCTTACGCGCGACGAGAGTGAGCGGCTGACCGGTACGACGCTCGACACGCAGGCTGATCGCGAGCGGGTAGCGCGTGAACTTGAGGCGCGCAAGCGTGAGCTGGAAGCGGCGAGCGGCTCGACGGGGCCAGACCGCTATGCGGCGACCATCCGCGTGCAGACTGCTAGCGCGGGCGCGATTGCGTTCGAGGTGTCGTACCTCGTCTACAGCGCCAGCTGGACGCCGCGCTACGATGCGCGCGTGGACACGACGACGGACAAGGTGAGCTTTTCGCAGCAGGCGCAGGTGAGGCAGTGGTCTGGCGAAGACTGGGCGGATGTCCGGTTGGCCATCTCGACAGCGCGGCCGAGCGCGGCGCTTGCGCTGCCCGATGAGGCGCCTGTCTGGTACCTGGAGCAGCGGGCGCCCATGCCACCATTCCAGCCGCGCGCGTACGCCTCGATGCGCTCCGCGCACGGCGCTGGAGCGCCAGGTGAGCAGGCGGCGCCGATGGCTGCGATGATAGCGCCTGACGAGGCCAGCTTCACTGACATGACGATTGCCTCAGCTGAGGTTGAGCGCGCGGGCGCGGCGCAGGTATTTCACATCGGCGGCGGCTCCAGCATCCCTTCGGATGGACAGCCGCATACGGTTGGCCTGGGAGACGACGATCTGCCTGCGCGATTGGAGTACGTCGCAGCTCCGGTCGTGGCGGATGGAGCGCATCTGCGCGCGGTGACACTGAACGCGACAGGCCATACGCTGCCCGCTGGTCCGATGCACGTCTTTCATAGTGGCGCCACGGGTGATGAGTACGTCGGCGAGACACCGCTGAAAGCGACTGCGGAGGGCGCGCCGCTCAAGCTCTATCTTGGCGTGAACGACAACATCACCGTCAAACGTGAACTGGTCGAGCGTGACACCGACAGAGGCAACTTGTTGCAAGGCGGCGTGCGGCGTACGACCATTGGCTACTGCCTGACCCTCGCCAATCGGACAGACAGCCCGCAACGCGTTGTGCTGCTCGATCGCCTGCCCGTCCCGAAGCACGAGCGCATCAAGGTCAAGTCGCTGGAGATGCGGCCACAGCCCTCGAATCAGACGAAGCTCGATCAACTCACCTGGGAGTTTGCGCTGCCGCCGGGCGAAGAACGCAAGGTCGAGTGGCGCATCCTCGTGGAGTCGCCCGCCGACCTCGACGTTGCGGGCATGCCGTCCTGATCAGAGCCGAACAATCGGAGGGCATGGCGAACAATCGTCATGCCCTCCGATTGCGTCACGGGCGGATCACCGCGCTGCCTTCTCGCCAATATGCTGGTCGAGGAAGGCGGCGATGGCGGGATAGGCGATCAGTCGGTTGGCGCGCTTGATGAGTCCGTGGCCTTCGTCCTCGTAGCGCTGATACTCCACGGGGCGACTCCGTTCACGCAGGCTCGCGACGATCTGCTCAGCCTCGCCGACTGGCACGCGCGGATCGTTGGCCCCGTGCGCCACGAACAGCGGCGCGGCGATGCGGTCTACGTGGTGAATTGGTGAAATCTCGGTCAAAAAGTCGCGATCATGCTCCAGGCTGCCGTACTCCGCCTCGCGCAGCTTGCGCCGCCAGGCTCCCGTATGCTCCAGAAATGTAACAAAGTTAGCGATACCCACGATATCTACACCAGCGGCCCAGATCTCGGGATAGGTCGTGAGCGCGGCGAGCGTCATGAAGCCACCATAGCTGCCGCCCATGACGGCGACGCGTTTGGCGTCAGCGATCCCCTCACTGGCGAGCCATTGCGCGGCGTGGCGCAGATCGGCCACTGAGTCCATCCGCAGGCGCACGTCGTCGAGGCTCATGTAGGTGTAGCCGTAGCCCGAGCTACCCCGCACATTCGGCGCGAGCACAACGTAGCCGCGTGCGACGAAGTATTGCACAATGGGATTGAAGGTCGGGCGATATTGGCTCTCCGGCCCACCGTGGACGTAGACCACCGCTGGTCGTGGCGACGCGCTCTGCTCAGTGGGCGTGTAGAGAAAAGCTGGTATCTGCCGCCCATCGAATGTGGGAAAGTGAACGAGGCTCGGCTCGACAAAGGTTTCGCGCGCGAGGCCGCCCGCCGCGCTGCGTGTGATCTGAGTGAGCGCACCAGTCGCAACGTCGAGGGTCCACACGTCGAGCGGGGCCGTAGACGACTGGCGCGAGAAGGCGAGGCGACGACCATCGGGCGACCAGACAAGCTCTCCCACGATGCATCGCCCCATGTCAGGCGTTGATAGCGGCTGGCGGCGTTCCCAGCCCGCGCTCACGTCGAAGACCTCCAGACGGGTGTAGCCGTTCTCGTTGGTCACAAGCGCGAGACGTGCGCCATCGTCGCTCACGGCCAGCGCCTCCGCGCCCCACGGCTGATCGGTGAGGTAGCGCATCTCTCCGCTGGTGAGGTCCAGCCAGGCGAGTTGTCGCATATCACGTCCGGCGTCGCTCAGAAGATACAGACCCTGGCGGTCGGCGCTCCATGCGGCATTGACGTGTACCGCATGATCGACTGTCGGTTCAGGCGTCAGCGGCCGTACGGCGCCTGTCGCGCAGTCAAGCAGAATCAGCTGGTCCCGGAAAGCGGTCTCAGCGCGCACAATGAGGATGCTGTGGCCATCTGGCGAGTAGCGCTCTGGCGAGTAGGTTCCATCGGGCAGAGTGTAGACGCGCACCGCTCCAGTCGCCATATCACGCTCGCAGATGTCGAAGTAGTGCGCGTCGCGCTCATTGTTCGCGTAGACGATGCGCTGACCATCGGGCGACCATCCTCCGTCGGTACAGATGCTGTTCGGCGCGCCAGCAATCTCGCGCAGCTCCGAACCGTCAGCGCTGAGGAGATAGAGGCGCGTCAACTCACTGCCGCCGACATCGCTGGAGATGAGCAGTCGTCCATCGTTGGGCGCGTATGTTACACGCGAGACGCGCTCGCCACTGAAGGTTAGCTGGTCAGGCCAGCGTAGCGCGTAGCCATCCGTTGGGGCGTCCGCGCGCCACGCCTCCGCTACCCCCGTGATGTCTGTCAGGAAGGCGAGCGTTGCGCCATCATGCGAGAAGCTGGGACCGTAAGCGCTGCGAACGTTGAGGTAACGGGCGAAGTCCGGAGCGGGGTGGTTCATCGTTGTATCCTTTGTCAGAGGGAGCGCGATCATCGCGCGATGCGCCAGTTCGACAGCTAGCGCGCATGCGCTCGACGGGTCGCCGGCATGCGCGTAGAGCAAGTATACGCCCTCAGCGCGCTGGTCGTGACCTCGGCGCCGCCTGGCGTCCGCTGTGAGTGTTGAGCGGGTTGGAGGCGTAGTCTTTCAGTAAGCGGCGATGTGGGTGTGGCCGCCGAGGTTGAGGCGCCAGGCGCGGGCAGAGAGCGAGCAAGTGAGTCATGCCAGGAAGCGACGACACGCAGGCTGATCCCCGTGTGGTGGAGTCTGCGCTGGCTGATGCGCAGGAGCGCAACGCCATCACGCTCAGTCAGCGCGGCGACCGTATGGCGTTCAATGAGCTTGTCTTGCGTCATCAATCGGCGGCGTATGGTCTGGCGCTGCGCATGCTCGGCGACCCTGACGCGGCGGCGGATGTCACGCAGGACGCTTTCTTCGCCGCGTTTCGCAACATTCGTTCACTGCGCGGGATGTCGTTTCGCGCATGGCTGCTGCGCATTGTCAGCAACGGCTGTCACGACTACTGGCGCGCTCAGCGGCGACGCCCCACCGAGTCACTTGATGCGTTGCTCGCGGGAAGCGCCGACGCCAATGGCCCGTCAGCCCCAGACGCCGACCTGGCGCAGGCGCTACGCGATGGCACGTGGAATCCCGAGGGCGCGGCGCTGCGAGCCGAGCAGATCGAGGCGATCGAGGCGGCGGTTCTGCGGCTGGCGCCCGATCAGCGGCTGGTGATCATTCTAAGCGACATTCAGGGCTTGTCGTACGAGGATATCGCCCGTGTCGCGGGGACGCCGCTGGGAACAGTGAAGTCGCGCATCGCGCGGGCGCGGGCGCGGCTGCGCGAGGTGTTGCTAGGCCAGTCGGAACTATTCCCGCGCGCAGAGCGTCATGATGTCAGGAATCCATAGTCAGGTCAGCCCATGGGGAACGCAGTGGTACATTCAGATTGGGAGCTTCAGCGCGAGCGCCTCTCGGCGTATCTCGATGGCGAGCTTGGCGCGGAGGAGCGAGTCGCGCTCGATGCGCATCTGTCTGGCTGCGAACGCTGCCAGGATGAGCTAGCCGCGCTGCGCCAGACCCGCTCGCTGCTGAGGGCGCTGCCCACCCCGGCTATGCCGCGCGCGTTCACGCTGCCCGCGCAGCCTGCTGTGGCCGAGCGCAGGCGCAGCGCCCCCGCATGGACACGACCAGCGCAGGCGATTGGGAGTGTCGCGGCCATGATCGGCCTTGGAATGCTCGTCACCGCGTCCCTGCCCCACATGGACCAGCGCGCCACTTCAGCAGGCTCCGCCACATATGCCGGCTCATCAGCCCACATGCCACAGGCGGCGGCGACCCTATCGCCCGCTGGGACGAGCCCGACTCTTCAGGCCGGAATCAATGCCGCAACGCCAACATCCGTCTCCACACCTGCCTACGCGCCCGTCAATACGGGTTCCACGCCAGCGCCAGTCCTGCCGGCACTCCCGCTGCTTCCCGTCTCGGGAGGTGTGTTGCTGGTAGGCGGCGCGGCCACCGTCGCAGCGGGTGGGCTGGCGCGACGACGCGCGAGGCGTGGTGATGTCGCGGCTGACTAACGGGCAAAGACGGCATCGGCGTCACCAGTCGTGACGCGCTCGCCGCGTTGATTGTTGATCCACAACTCGATACGCTGCTGGCCGTCGCTTGCCGGAGCCAGCGCGCCGCCGCAGATGAGCGTGTCGCCGGGACGCACCATCGCCTGGAAGCGCACACGCAAGCGCTTGACCCAGCCACCACGCGATGGCTGCGACGAGAGCCAGTCCGTCACTAGCTGACCGAGGAATGCCATGCTGAGCATGCCATGTGCGATAGTACCTTCCAGGCCAACGCTGCGCGCAGTCGCAGGATCATGGTGGATGGGATTGTGGTCGCCACTGACATCAGCGTAGGCGTTGATCTGCTCCTGCGTCACCTGTTTACTCAGGTCGGGGATGCGCTCGCCGTCCGGATCGGGTTGCTGTTTGCCTGCGGTGGTCTCGCCGCCGCCAGCAGGCGCCATGTCGCGCACGATGATGATTGCTTTGCCTGTCGCGACCCGTTCGCCAGCTGCCGTATCGCACTGCTGCTCCAGCGTCATGATCGCCATGCCATCCGCGCGACGCGACTGCCGAACAGCGCTGACGACGTAGCGCACGGTGACCTGATCGCCCGCGACCAGGGGCCGCTCGTAGGTGTATTCCTGCTCGCCATGCAACACCTGTGTATGCTCAGGGTCCAATCCGGCGTCAGCGAAGGCGACATGGAAGCGCGTAACGAAGGTTGGCTCGGCGGGGATGCCAGTGTATCCGGTGGCGCGCGCAGCGGCCTCGTCACGGAAGATGGGGTTGGGGTCGCCAACCGCCTCGGCGAACTGGCGAATGTCGTTGGCGCTGACGACGCCGGACTGCGGCGCTGTCTGATGACCGACCTCTGGAAGCGTGGGCGGCATGATTGAATATCCTCCTGCTCGTGTGGCGACAAATCTCGCTGTCTCGCGCGCATAATGGTACCTCAGCGGGCCGTGGCGCCGCCACCGTCGCCGGGTAGCCTGGCGTAGGCGCTCGCATAACACGGCAGGGCATAGATGAAGGAGCCTCAGCTTGCAAGCCCCTTATCCCGAAGTCTATTTCAGCCTCCAGGTACGCTATGCCAGCGCAATGGCGGCGCTTGCTCATCAGCCGCTGGCGGCGGCGCTCATGACCCAGACGTCGCTCTATAAGCTGCTCGGCGCTCCCGGCGCATTCGATCGTGATGAGCCGATCTGGCGCGAACTGGTGGCGTGTGTGGATGTGCGCGCGACCGTTGATGAACAGTCGCATGCGATCTACCAGTACTATCTCGAGCGCTATCCCGCGATACCGACGTTTGGCCAGGAGCGTCACTGGGGCTGTTTCGCGTTCGAGTGGCGACCCACGCAGCGCGCCATTCGCATCCACTTCTCAAATGAGGATGCGCCCGAACCTGGGCCGCTTAGTCGCGAGCGCACGGCTTTGCGTCTTGACGAGCTTCGCGCGATGTTCGCCGTCGTGCGCGCCGAGCGGCCCGATGCGGAGCGCGTCATCGGCGGCTCCTGGCTCTACGCCCTGGACGCCTATCGACGACTGTTCCCGCCAAGCTTCAACGCCAGCGCCACACCGGATGAGCCACATCTGCAGTACCGCGCGCTCTGGGGGCAGTTCCTGCGCCACGATTGGACCGTGAGCCAGCCCCGCGCCGAGGAGTTTCTGGCGCGCGTCATGCGCCTGAGCGATCCCGCGCGCTATGCGGAATGTTTTCCCTATCAGGTCCTGCTGACCAGCGCGCCTGTGAGCGATTTCTACGCGTTCTATGGCGTGTGAGCTATGGCATGACCTGTCACGTGACAACGACACAGCGCCCTTCACCGCTCAGCGCGAGTAGTGAAGGGCGCTGCGTGTGGCGTGCCATTCGCCGTTACTAGACGGTGGCTGGCTCGCGCTCAGGCTCCCATCGCAGATTTGGCTTGCGCGCCGCGAGGGTCTGGTCGAGTCGGCCTACGACGGTGTTGTGTGGCGCCTCCAGGATGATGGACGGGTTCTCGCGCGCCTCCTGTGCGATCTGCTTCATCAATGCGATGAAGCTATCGAGCGTCTCGCGCGTCTCTGTCTCCGTTGGCTCGATCATCATCGCTTCGTGCACGATCAATGGGAAGTAGATGGTCGGTGGGTGCATGCCGAAGTCGAGAATGCGCTTGGCGATGTCGAGCGCGGATACGCCCAGCTTTTTCTGACGGTCGGCGGAGAAGACGAACTCATGCATGCACGCGCGGTTGAAGGGCAGGTCATACTCTGCTTCCAACGCCCGCATCATATAGTTGGCGTTGAGCACCGCCGACTCGCTGACGTGACGCAGCCCATCCGGGCCGTTGCTGCGGATGTAGGTGTACGCGCGCACCAGCACCAGGAAGTTGCCATTGTTCGCGCGCACACGCCCGATCGACTGCGGGCCCGCATCCTCCCAGAAGTAGCCCGACTCGTCTTTAGCGGGCAGCGGTCCCGGCAAGAACGGCACGAGATGCGGCGCGACCCCAATTGGCCCAGCGCCCGGGCCACCACCACCATGTGGCGTGCTCATCGTCTTGTGCAGGTTGAGGTGCACGACATCGAAGCCCATATCGCCTGGGCGGGTGATGCCCATGATGGCGTTGGCGTTCGCGCCGTCATAGTACAGCTGGCCGCCCGCTTCGTGCACACGTCGTGCGATCTCGACGATATTTTCGTCGAAGAGACCCAGCGTATTCGGGTTGGTCATCATCAGCGCCGCGATACGCCCGTCATACTTCGCGAGCGTCTCTTCGAGGTAGGCGAGGTCCACTCCGCCGCGCATGTCAGACTTCAGCTCAACAGTGGTGTAGTCGGCCAGGGTCGCGCTCGCGGGATTCGTGCCATGCGCGCCGTCTGGGATGAGCACGACATTGCGTTGTGTGTCGCCCCGGCTCTCATGATAGGCTTTAATGAGCATCAGGCCCGTGATTTCGCCGTGCGCGCCTGCCGCTGGCTGTAGCGTGACACGCGCCATGCCAGATAGCTCTGCGATGTATTGCTCGAGCTCATAGAGTAGTTTGATGGCGCCTTGAGCGAGGCTGTCGTCCACCAGCGGGTGCAGACGCGCGAATCCCGGCAGTGACGCCATATCTTCGTTGATCTTGGGGTTATACTTCATCGTGCACGAGCCCAGCGGATAAAAGCCGAGATCCACGCCAAAGTTGCGTGTCGAGAGGCGCGTGTAGTGGCGCACCACTTCGATCTCGCTGACTTCAGGCAGCGGCGCGGGCTCTGTGCGCAGGAAGCTCGACGGAATGAGGTGGTCGAGCGGTCGCTCTGGCACATCCAGTTCCGGGAGCAGCGGAATCGCTCGTCCCGGCGCGCCCTTCTCGAATATCAGAGACTCTGTGCTCATTTCTCCGCTCCCACGATCTCTTCAAGCGCCGCAACCAGCGTTTCAATGTCGTCACGTGAACGCGCTTCCGTCACGCAGAAGAGCGCGGTGTTTCCTAGTTCAGGATAGTCGCGGCTCAGGTCATACCCACCGATGATGCCGCGGTCGCGCAGCTCCGCATTCAGCCGCTCGACCGGAATCGGACAGGTCACGGCGAATTCATCGTAGAAGGGCTTGTCGAAGGCGAGAGAGAAGCCTGGAAGCGCGCAGATGGCCTGTTGTGCGAAGTGCGCCTTGCGCAGACAGTGCGCGCCAAGCTCCGCAAAGCCCTGCTTGCCGAGCGCGCTGAGATAGACCGTCGTGAAGATCGCCAGCAGCTCCTGATTGGTGCAGATATTTGAGGTGGCGCGCTCACGGCGAATATGCTGCTCGCGCGTCTGGAGGGTCAGCACGTATCCTGTCTGCCCGCGATCATCGACTGTCTTGCCGACAATGCGGCCGGGCATGCGGCGGACGAACTCGTTGCGCGTGGCGAAGAGTCCCAGCGCGGGGCCGCCATAGCCAATCGGGCTGCCCAGGCTCATGCCTTCCGCCGCCACAATGTCCGCGCCGTATTCGCTCGGTGGCTGCAGGACACCCAGCGACGCAGGCTCGGTGATCGTCACGACGAAGAGCGCCTTCGAGTGATGCACAGCCTGCTCGATCGCGTGGACGTCTTCGAGCGCGCCGAAGAAGTTGGGATGCTGGATGATGACGGCTTTTGTATCGCCGTTGAGCGCATCACGTACTTCCGCCGCTGACGTCACGCCGCCTTCCAGGCCAATCTCGTGGACGGTGAACCCGCGTGTGTGGGCGTAGGTGCGCAGGGTCGCACGGTACTGCGGGTCAAGGGCGCGTGAGACAATTACCTCACCGCGGCCACCAGGGCCGACGGCCATCAGCGCAGCCTCGACCACAGCGGTCGAGCCGTCGTAGAGCGAGGCGTTGGCGACGTCCATGCCGGTCATTTGACAGACCATCGTCTGGAATTCATACGTCGCCTGGAGCATGCCCTGGCTAAACTCTGGCTGATAGGGCGTGTAGGAGGTGTAGAACTCGGCGCGCTTGACCAGATGCGGCACCAGACTGGGCTGGACGTGGTCGTAGCTGCCAGCGCCAAGATATGAGACGTAGTGGTCGAGGTCAGCATTCTGTTCAGCCATGCCCGTCAGCAGGCGGCGCACATCGGTCTCGCGCAGCGCGGCTGGCAGGTCCAGCGGCCGCTTCAGTCGTACCGCGTCGGGAATCGGCGCCAGCAGATCCTCGATGCTCGTTGCCCCAATCTCCCGAAGCATCGCTTGCTGCTCTGCGGGTGTGTTCGGGACGTAGCTCATGCTCTTAACTGCCCTTGCTAGTGCGCGTAGCCTGGTGAACGCGCCCGGTGGCGCCCGCGCAACGGTGGACCCGACGGCTCGCTTGCGCGCCAGGGTAACACAGGTATTATACAGGCCATCCACGCGCAGCGCCTAATCGCCTGTACGAGGGCGCCACCAGCACATGACGTGACCTGGAAGGCGCCCAATCGCCTTGCGAGCTCGCGCCGATTCACTCTCAGTGAGACTGTCAGTGAGACTCGTGAATGAACGTGGCGTAGGTGTCGGCGTCCATCAGTTTGTCCAGCTCAGCGGGATCGCTGACGCGCAGAGTGAGCATCCAACCGTCATTATAGGGTGAGCGGTTGACAATCTCTGGCTGGTCGCGCAGCGCCTCATTGACACTGACGAGCACGCCACCAATGGGCGCGAACAGCTCGGACGTCGCCTTCACGGATTCGACATCACCAAAGTGTTCACCCGCTCGAAACACGCGCTCGCCTGCGTCACTCCACGGGAGATCGAGAAAGACGACATCTCCCAGCTCTTCCTGCGCAAACTCCGAGATGCCGATGGTCGCGATGTCGCCTTCCACGCGCACCCATTCGTGAGTTTGCGCGAATTTCAGGTTTGCGGGCATGTCACCGGTGGCCATAGTGTTGTTCCTCTCACCTCAGTGGATTGTCATACGTGTGTTGGTGTCGATGCTCGTTGATGCTCGTGCAACGGATGAGTCGCGGCTTCTGGCGGCGCCCACGACGTCGCATCTAGCGCGGGCGCTTGTAGAATGGCAGCGGCGCTATCACCGCCGCGACCTGTTTGCCGCGAATCTCGATGGTCGCGGCGGCGTCGGGCGTCGTGTCACCGTCACTGATGTAGCCCAGGCCAATTGGCTTGCCAAGGGTCGGTGACATGCCGCCGCTGGTCAGCGTTCCGACAGGCTTGCCATCCTGCGCGATCGGATACTCAGCGCGTGGCACGCCGCGCTCTGTCAACTCGACGCCGACCAGCTTGCGCCGCAGACCCTGCGCCTTCTCGGTGAGGAGCGCATCGCGGCCAATGAAATCAACGCCCTTCTCCAGCTTGACGGTCCAGCCGAGCCCGGCCTCCAGTGGCGTGATCTCCTCGGTCAGCTCGTGGCCGTACAGGCAATAGCCCGCCTCCAGTCGCAATGTGTCGCGCGCGCCCAGGCCCGCTGGAAGGAGTCCATCAGGCTTGCCCGCCTCGAGGATCGCATCCCACAAGGCGCCGATCTGGTCGGCGGAGGCGTAGAGCTCGAAGCCATCCTCACCGGTGTAGCCCGTGCGCGAGATGAGGCACATGATGCCCGCGACGGCGCCTGGCAGACAGTGATAGTAGGTGATGTCGGCGAGCTGCGTCGCCGTCAGCGGTTGAAGGATAGCCTGAGCGAGCGGCCCCTGGATGGCGATGAGCGCCGTTTTAGCCGAGTCGTTGGTGAGGGTCAGATTGGGGACTCCGGTGGCATGTTCGCTGAACCAGGCCCAGTCTTTCTCCATCGTTCCAGCGTTGACGACGATCATGTAGCGCCGGTCGCCAAGGCGGTAGATGATGAGATCGTCGAGCGTGCCGCCGTCTGGTCGCAGAATCTGGGTATAGAGCGCCTGATTGTCCGCCAGCCGCGCGACGTTGTTCGGCACGAGACGCTGGAGAAAGTCGAGCGCGCCAGCGCCTTCGGCGTGAAACTCTCCCATGTGGCAGACATCAAAGAGGCCAGCGCGTTGGCGCACGGCACGATGCTCTTCGAGAATGCCACTGTACTGAACGGGCATCTCCCAACCGCTAAACTCGACAAGTCGCGCGCCCAACGCGCGATGGCGATCGTACAGCGGGGTGCGCAGAAGCTGCCCCGATGCAGCTCCTGACGCCGAATCTGCGCTCATGTATTCCTCTGTTGGTGAGTTGGTCTGGTGATCATCAGTCCTGAAGAGGCTTCAGGCATGCCTCAATTCTAGCCGTGTCATGCGAGCTTTGTCCAGCGAAGGCGCGGGCGCGCTCCACCACACTTGAGAGGGAGCGCAGAGCGAGCTGGCGGCCGAAGCCGCGTTTAGAGGTGGCCGACGCGCCGCCACGAAGTCTGCCTGCGCCGGCTAGGCACGGGACACTGGAACCCGGGCCTTGCGGTTTCAACTGCCAGACCTCTCATGGCTCCCGCGTGTGGTGGAACCGTGGGCGCTCTACAACAGGAGGCCCATCATCAGCTCATCGAGATATGCGCCGTGGCGCAGCAGACCGTTGCGGCGGATCCCTTCACGCTGGAAGCCGAGCCGCTCGTAGAGGTGAATCGCCGCCTCATTGCGCGTGAGCACTTCCAGCTCCAGCCGCGTGATGACGCCAGACTCGTGCGCCCAGGCGATGGCTCGCTGCATCAGCGCGCGGCCAACTCCCTGACCACGCCATTCGCGCGCGACTGAGATGCCAATGTTAGCCCGGTGGCGGATAGCGCGCCTGCGCTGGCCGTCCGCCGTGATGAGGCCAATCACGCGGGCGGGCGACTCCGATGTAGCGGCGACGAACGCCGCCCAATCGGGCCGCATCGTTTGCTCGGTGAGGAACAATCGCTCCTGCTCCTCGGTCATCGTGAACTCGCCAGGCTCCGACAGCAGGTTGTTGACCGGCTCGGCGATGACCGATGTGATGAGCGCGATGACGCTGGCCGCGTCGTCTGGATGAGCCGGACGAATCACCCAACTGGGTGTAGGAGCCGTCATGCGCTCTTAGACCTCCGCTGCCGTGCGATTGGTGAAGGGTAGCTGAAGCCCAGGGCGCACGTCGAGGTCGAGTCCGCTGCGCTCGCCGAGGGCCAGGTGGAAGAAGGCGGCGGCGCCGATCATGGCCGCGTTATCTGTACAGAGCGGGACTGGTGGAAAGCGCAAGCTGACATCGAGCGGGGCCAGGTCGCGGGTGAGTCGCTCGCGCAGCGATAGATTCGCCGCCACACCTCCCGCAAGCACAACCTGTCGCACGCTTAGTTCTTCAGTAGCGCGCACAGTCTTGGTCGCGAGCACATCCACGACCGCTTCCTGAAACGCTGCGGCCACATCAGGAATTGAGACGCCAGCGCCCGCTCCCAGCGCCTCGCCTGCGCGGCGGTAGCGGCTGGCTCCGCGCTCGGCGGACCGGTCGCGCCCGCCCTGGATCAGGTCGAGCACAGCGGTCTTGAGGCCACTGAAGCTGAAGTCCCATGTGCCGCGCAGCCAAGCGCGAGGCAATCGGTATGGGTTGGGTGCGCTCATGTCGCGCTGGGACGCCGCACGCTCGATAGCTGGGCCGCCTGGGTACCCCAGGCCGAGCAGACGCGCCACCTTGTCGAATGCTTCGCCCGAGGCGTCGTCGCGTGTCTGGCCAAGCAGCTCGTAGTGGCCGTGGCGCGGGATGTAGACCAGCTCTGTGTGCGCGCCGGAGACGACGAGCGCGAGCAGAGGAAAGCGTGGGTCGTCCGACCACGGGTCCAGTCCGTCGGCGGGAGCGTCTGTGGGCCGTGCGCTGCCGAGGGGGCGCAGCCAGTTCGCATAGATGTGCGCTTCGAGGTGGTTGACCCCAATGAACGGCAAATCGCGCGCGACGGAGAGCGCTTTGCCTCCCGCCAGACCGACGAGCAGTGAACCCGCCAGCCCCGGTCCATATGTCGCCGCGATGGCGTCTATCGAATCCCACGAGGCGCTGGCTTCGACAAGGGCGGACTCGATCACCGGGATCAGCGCGGCGAGTTGCTGGCGCGACGCGACCTCTGGCACCACGCCGCCGTAGCGCTCGTGGATGCTTGCCTGTGATGCGACGACATTCGCGTGGATGAGTCGCCCGTCTTCGATGATCGCGGCTCCCGTTTCGTCACACGAGCTCTCGATCGCCAGGATACGCATGTCGCTGTCGCCTCTCGTCGCTGCTTACCATTGGATTCATGGGTTCAATGCGCTGATCGCGCTGGTTTAGGTGATTGCTTCAGGTGATTGCGCCGCGCTATGCGCCTGCGTCCGTTGCTGACAGGGGAGGCTTGTTGTCGGCCTCGAGTCGGGCCATGAGTCGCATCTGAAGCTCGGCGAATCGCTCACGATAGTCTTCGGCCGTGATGTTCTCGGTGGACATCACGAAGGCGTCTTCATGGTTATCGCTGTAGTAGCGTCGGCGCACGCCTGTCTGGCTGAATCCGTATTTGCGGTAGAGATTCTGCGCGACATAGTTCGAGACACGCACTTCAAGCGTGACATAGCGCGCGTGGACGGCATACGCGCGTTCGATCATCGAAGAGAGCATCAGCTCGCCCACGCCTCGGCCGCGATAGTCTGGATGCGCGGCGATAGTGGTAATGTGCGCCTCGTTGACCATGTGCCAGAGTCCAGAGAAACCGACGATATTCGCGGCCTCGGCTGAGATGACCGGAGGGATGCGGACGGGCAGTAGCGAGAGCGGAAATGGCTTGCGCTGGTCGTCGCGCAGGGGCGCCGCTGAGTCGGGCGGCTTGAGCAGAGTATCGCGCACGACGATGTAATGCGCCATGCGGTTCTCCTGAAGCTCACGGCGATAAGCGCTCGGCGGCCAGGGCGTTGTGTAGGCCAGGCGCTCGATCTCGACGATGCGCGGCAGGTCTGCCATCGTCATCTCGTCCACCCTATAGCGCATGCGCCGACTCCTCCCCTCCGGATCTGTCAGCCTCTGGCGCGCTCGGCATGCGGGCGCTCGTCGTGATGTTGGGCCGTCGCAGGTAGAGCGGCTCAAGCGCGTCCACGTTATCGGACGCCCCGCGTCGCGCCCGTATGGCTGCTAGCTCGGCGAGCCATGCCCCGCGACGCGGGGAGAAGGACGATGTAAAGCGAGCGCGTTCGCCGAGGGCTGCTATCAGCGCAGCATGTGTCGCAGGGCGCCACTCGCCCGTGATGGTGACAGGGCCGTTGACGCGCTCAGCTACTGTCTCTGGCGCGATGATGCCGTATGGGCCGGACTCGTCGCCAGACATGAATGGGCGCGGCGACCAGCCGGACGGCGCGTCATCAGTTGTGTGCCGAGCATCGTAACAGGCCGCGTAGACTTCGCCACGTCCCGCGTCGAGCAGCGCCCAGATTGGGTCACGCGAGAGCCGCGCGCCCCAGGCGATCACATCTAGTGTAGGGATGCCGTAGATCGGGATATTGAGCGCGAACGCCAGCGTTTTCGCTGTCGCGACAGCGACCCGGACGCCATTGAACGAGCCAGGCCCTAGCGCGACCGCGAGACCATCGAGCTGAGCCATCTCCACATTCTGGCCACGCAGCAACCAGCGGACACGTTCGAGCGTTTCAGCGCCGTGTCGCTGGCCGACGCGCCAGTTGAGTTCTACCAGTGTCGTGTCGTCGTCGGCGAGCGCGATGCTGGCGTAGTTGGTGGAGGTGTCTATCGCAAGCAGCATCACCTAGCGCTCCTCCGCGACAGACCCGAAAGCGGTGGTCCATGCTGTTTGCAGCCGTTCGCCGCGCGGGCCAGCGCTCGTCACCTCGATCAGCCTGCCCTCGGGCGCATCGGAGCGCATGCTGACGCGCAGGTAATTCGCTGGCCACGGCGCTGGCGCGTTGGCCTGTCGTGGCTCGCCCCGCTCCGCCCACTCGACCACACAGACGCCGTCGCCTGAGAAGTAGTCCTCGAAGCCGAGCGCGTACATCTCATCCGGTGACTCAATGCGGTACAGGTCGAAGTGATAGAGCGTGAGGCGGCCCGTATATTCCTTCAAGATGGTAAATGTCGGGCTATTGATGACCGAGTGGATACCCAACCCGAGGCCTATGCCCTGAGTGAGCGCGGTCTTGCCCGCGCCGAGATTACCTTCGAGCAGCACGACATCTCCAGGCTCGAGCAGCGCGCCAAGCGCCTTGCCCAGGTCGCGCGTTTGCTCGACACTGACGCTGTGCGTCCGTGTCTCATTGGAGTCGTTTTGCCGCGCTCCCGCAGGCTCGAAACGTGTACGTGGCCCCGACATATCCATCCACTCTGCTCGCGCGGCTGCCTGATCGCTTGTGCAGATGCGCTCCTCAGGATTATAGCACCGTTCTGGCGAACGCCTGGCGCGTCATGGCGCGAGCAAAGATCGAGGGCTTACCTGATCCGGGCGCCGCACGAGGAGCAGAAGCGCGCGGTGACAGGCATATGCGCGCCGCAGGTGGCGCATACCTTCTCCGGTCCAGTGACACTCACGCTGTAGGGAGCGGCGCTCGGTTGATATTTCTCAGACTGGATGGTTTGAATCGCCGTCTGAGCGCGACGCGTCTCGTCCTCCATCGCGGACAGGCGGTCGGCGATGGCTTTGAGCGCTGGCGGCATCGCCTCGCCATGGCGCGCCAGATCGGTAACGGCGCCCGCAAGCTGGTCCAGCAGCGCTGCGCGCTCACGCTGGAGCAGGCCAAGCTCGCGCTGGATGGCGCCAATGCGCTGCGTCCTTTCCGCTTCCCATGCGGCGCGGCCAACCATAGCGCCGGCTGCGCGCTTCGCGCTGTCGAACATATCCTGCATGTGACTCTCCTCTGTCGCCGGATGACACCTCGCGACGCTTGCGGCGTTCGCTCAACGTCTTACTCAGCGAGCATGATGGCCGATGGATAGTGGCGCGTCTCCAGATGGGCGCCGTCGGGAGTGAGCCGGACCGCGATCACGTCGAGCTGATAGGGACGCTGCTCGTCGCCGCGCTCCATGAGATACGACTGCATGGTGAGCAAGAGCTTGCGCTGCTTTGCGAGCGTGACCGCTTCCTCTGGCTCGCCCATAGCGGCGCTGCTTCGCGTTTTGACCTCAACGCCGATAATGGCGCCATCGCGCTCGGCGATGATATCCAACTCCCCGTAGGGACAGCGCCAGTTGCGCTCGCGGATGGTATACCCTGCCTGCTGAAGCCATGCCACGGCGAGATCTTCGCCATGCTTTCCGAGGGCGCCACTCCGCCTGTTTCGCGCCTTCGCGCGCTGCTCCGGTTCGCTGACCATGCGCTCATCTCCCGCTCTGTGATACGTTGCATAGCGCCTCCGGGTGGCGCCGCGACGCGCCTACAGCGTGGCCCACGGCACAGTGTAGCATGCCGTCGTCGATGCGGCTGACGTGCGCGCTGACCAGCCAGGCGTGTAAGCTTTCGGGGGAGAGGCATTTTCACACGGGTTGAGTCGGGCGCACGACGGGTAGGGAGGCGTAGCGCATGGTGACAGCGAACACGACACTGGTCTTTGTGCATGGCTCGGGCGACTCTGCGAGCGTCTGGGAACCGCTCATTGCGCTGCTGCCCGAGTATTCCACGGTCGCGCTCGATCTTCCAGGCCACGGCGCGCTAGCGAACGAGCCGGGTCCACCCACAATGAGCGTCACCGACTACGCCGCGTACGTCGGTAATGCGATCACGCGACGTGGCCTGGAGCGGCCAACCGTGATTGGACATTCGCTCGGTGGGGCAGTAGCCATGCGGCTCGCGCTGGACTCACCGGAGCAGGTCGGACGCCTTGGACTGGTGGGAACAGGGGCGCGATTGCGTGTCGCTCCCGCGTTTCTGGCGGCGGCGCGTGAAGCGGGCGCATCTGGTGTGCCGATCATCACCCAGGCGTCGTTCGCCGCACAGCATAGCGCTGAGGCTGAGGCGTTTCACGCGCGGCGAACGCCTACGGCTCCCGGCGCATTGTTCCGCGATCTGTCGGCGTGCGACTCGTTCGATGTAATGGAGGATGTCGGTCACATCAGCCAACCAACCTTGATCATTGTTGGCGAGAGCGATCGTATGACGCCGCCGAAGTTCTCCGAGTATCTTGCGGCGCGCGTTCCCACGAGCACGCTCGCGGTCATCCCGGATGCGGGCCACTATGCGCAGGTGGAACAGCCGCAGCGGGTCGCGGACGCTCTGCGCGCCTGGCTCACCATCTAAAGCACATGATCGCAGGCTGGCTGACGATACCTATCGTCAGCCAGCCTGCGATCATGTGGCGGCGCTAGGCGTGCGACCGGGCGCGCCTCGTCAAGCGGCGGCTTTGGCATAGGCGCTGTTCGGCGCGAGGACGCCGATCGCGGTCAGCAGCTGAGCGTCGCCGGATGCGATGATCTGCTGCTGCCCCACGTTGGTTTCGCTGGCGACCAGCGGCGAGAGCGGAACGACAGTCGCGGGCAGTGCGACAGGGATGTCAGGCACATAGCCCTTGCCGTAGATGGATTGTCCATTCGGCAGGAGGAACTCCTGTGTTCCCAGGATCAGCGCGGAGCCATCGGCGAGCATGAAGCTCTGGAGGACTGTGCCCGTGCCGAACGTCGTCTGCCCGACGACATGCACCTCTGGGCGGTTTACATGGATTGCGCCCGTCGTGATCTCAGCTGCGCTAGCCGTGTCGCCATCAACGAGAATGACGAGTGGTGTAGTGGTGGCGAGACCATTAGGTAAGACCGGCACTGTGCTCTGGCTGGTGCGTGTCTTCTCGATCAAGACGTTGCGACCGTTTCCGCTGGCGATGAACTCGCTCGCGACGGCCTGCGCCTGGTCCAGATAGCCGCCCGGGTTGCCGCGCAGGTCGAGGATGATGCCGCTAGCGTTCTGGGTTTTCGCCTGCTCCAGCGCCTTGCGTAGCTCGCTGTCAGCGTTGGCGGAGAACTGCGTCAACTGAATGTCAACGAGGCCGGTACCGGGAATGTTGAAGGTTGTCACTGTTGGTACAGTGAACGTCGCACGGGTGAGCGTGACGGTGAAGATTTTCGGGGGTGTCGTCGTCGGGCGGGTAATGCCAAGCGTCACCTGCGTGCCGACCTTGCCAGTAATGAGTGGACGCGCCTGATCGATCGTGTAGCCTTTGAGACTCTTGCCATTGACGCTCGTGATGAGATCACCCGGCTTCAGCCCGCCCGAGTACGCCGCTGAGCCAGGGAACACCTCGTCTATGCGGATGGGCTTTGCCCCACCGCCGCTGAGTGACACGCCGATGCCGACGCTGCTCTGGTTTTGTAGCTGCTGGTTCTCCTGAGCGAACTGCTCAGGCGTCTCAAAGCGGGTGTGGCCTGTGTCGCCGAGCGTGCCAACCATCGCGTTGATCGCCGCATACGCCATCTGCTTCTGGTTGATGCGGCTCGTGACGACAAAGTTGTTGTTGATGTCGGCCCAGGCCTGATGAATCAGCAGCTCATTCGTGGATGAGATGTAGCGTCCCTGGTTGACATAGGCGTTGCCGAACCAACCCGCGCCAAACGCGATCAGCACCAGCAATGACGTCACTACCATTTGCGAGAGAGCGCCATTCGCGGCGCTACGGCGGCTGCGCGCGGCGTCGCCTGGAGCGGCTGGCATGGATGATGTGGGCGCTTCAGGGGGACGGGTATCACTCAGCACGATGGCCTCCGTAGCGTGCGGGCGGCTCCATCGCTGAGTCCCGCACAGGTATATTCGACGAGCGCGTCAGGACGGCGGTCTGTCGCCCGAGTGGCAGGCGGGGATGCGCGCTCGCCGAGACTGGTCGCGCATATGATTGCGCATGTAATCGTAGTGCGAGCGGTCGGTAGCGTCAAGGCGCTACCGACCGCTCCAAGCTGTATCTCAGCGCTTTTCAACGCTCACTACGAACGCGGATACGCTGTGTTGTAGTGGTCTAATGCTTCGCGATGTACACCTTGGGCCAGTTGATGTCGACCATCAGGCCGCCTGGGTTGAAGCCGAATCCGCGGACCCAATCACGCTGGCGCCAGTAGATCTTCGCCTGCTGGTACGGAATCCAGAGGCTCTGATTCACAACCAACTGCTCCGCCTGATTGTACAGCTGCATGCGTGTTGTGACATTCTGCTCGGCGTCGGCCTTCTTGAGTATGCCGTCCAGCGTCGGGTCACTATAGCCCTCAGAGTTGTTGGGGGCCCCGGTCGCAAATTGTAGTGTCAGCCAGTCCTGCGGATCTGGATAGTCAGCGATCCAGGCGATTTCCCAGATGGCCAGCGGGTCAGCCGTGGCAGGCTTGATGATGTCGCCCACCAGGGCGCCGAAACTGATCGGCTTGGCCTTGATGTTGAGGCCCAGCGTGGCCGACCACTCTTGCGCAGCCAACTCCGCGATCCGCATGCGAGTCGGGTCTTCCTCAGGCGCGTAGACATCGATCTCTTGCGGTGAGGACCCTGTGATATACGCGCAGTAGTCAGGCGCGCCGAAAGTACCAGCAGCGGGGCAGCTCGCCGCTGCCTGCTTCAGCAGCGATGCCGCGGCAGGCTGGTTACCTGTCAACGACTGCGTGCTGTCCGGAGCGGGATTCTTCAGGCCGACATCGAACCCTGGCATGCCCTGAGGTACGATGTGATTTGTCGGGATAGCGCCACCATTCTCGACACGGTCGACCAGCAGCTGCTTGTTGAGCGCTAGATCGAACGCCTGCCGCACTTGCAGTTTGTCAAAAGGCGCTACCTTCGTGTTCATTCCGAAATAGTCGGTCTCCAGCGCGGGCACACTATGGAAGTCACTTTGGCCGCGAGCGAAGGAATACTGGATCGCTGGCACATCGGTATAGTCAAATGCGCCCGCTTGATAGTTCGCGTATTCAGCGTCTGTCTTGGCGATCGCGGGACGAATCACCTGCGTGAGGGTGAGCTGTTGGCCAAACGCCTTCTCCCAGTAGGGATTTGGCACAAATGTCATCTTCGTGCCGTCGCCGTAGGACTTCAGTTTGAACGGGCCAGATGCGCCGCCCTGATCCAGATGGTCAACCCACGTTCCACCCGCGTATTGGGGATTGTCGACCATCGACTTCTCAACCGCGTCGGCGGTGGAATAGGTCAGCGCCTGCAGGAAGAAGCTGATCGGCGCGTCGAGCCTAATGCGCAGCGTGCGCGCGTCTAGCACGTCCAGACCCTTTTTCGGGTCATCGCCGTTGCCGATCATCGTGCTGATCGCGCCCGAGAGACGATCCTGCGCACCCAGAATATGAGAAAGGTAGGTCTGGCCAGCCTGGTAGCATAGGCCATTCGCATTATAGGCGCTGGCCGCCGAACAGAGCGTGGGCGAGAGTGCGCGATCGATGCTGTACGCGAAGTCAGACGCCGTAATCGGCTTGCCATCACTGAAGAAAAGGTTCGAGCGCAGGTGGAACGTGTAGATCGTGCCCGTCGGGTCGGGGTCCCACGTCTGTGCGGCATCCCCCTGCACCTGGTAGGTGGGTGAGAAGGTGACTAGCCCGGTGAAGAGCATGGAAATCGTCCCGGCGTCGTTGAGTGTGCTGATCTCGGCGGGATCGAGGACTTCATTGTGCCCAAAGACACCCGCGCTGGTGACGTAGGGCCAGGTGAATGTCTGATTCGCCGCTAACGTGGCTGCGCTTCCCTGGCCGCCAAGTCCGCCGCTGCACGCCGAGAGCATGAGCGAGAGTGCGCCGACGAGCAGCGTCAGCGTGCGTGCCGCTGAGCTACCGTGACGCCTGGTGCGTGTCGTGGGGCCGCGATTCCCCCGGAAGAGTGCCTCTATCCCGCGCATGCGTGGTGAACCTCCCCAGCCCAACCAGACGACGTGGGCCGAACACCGCTTGCTCTACCGCATGCGGACCGCTACGCGATCCCTGAGAGAGCCGATGTCGCAGCCTGGTGGGCGTATCGAGCGTTGGCCGAGTGATGACGATTCCGATGCGGACGCTGACAAAGCGATACGCCACGCGATTGTACGCAAGCGGACCCGGCATGTCAATCGCGCTAGGCAGCTAGTCATAGGGTCGAGAGAGCGACCACGCTCTTGACAGAATCACGTAGAGTCGTGTAGACTTATTTTTAGAGGTGTAAAAATAAGGTTTGCGAGGGTTGGTATGGCTCCTGATCTGCGCGAGCTCTCACCGCGCGCTGTCGATTGCCTGAAGGTTGTCTACAAGCTCAGTGAGCGTGGCGACCGTGTCACCACGTCCGCTATGCGTGAGCGGCTCGCCGGCCTGGAGCCGAGTGGGCAGTTGAGCGACGCCAGCGTCACACAGCTCTTCAAGTGGCTGAGCGAGCATGGCTACCTTCGCCACACACCGTATCGGGGCGTGGAGCTGACCGATGCGGGTCTGCAGGTTGCGCTGGAGCTTGTGCGCCATCACCGTTTGCTCGAACTGTTCCTGACCCAGGTGATGGGCTATTCGTGGGATATGGTTGATGCTGAAGCCGAACGGCTGGAGCATGTCATCTCAGAGGAGTTCGAAGATCGTATGGATGCGATGCTCGGTTATCCAACGGTTGATCCTCATGGCGATCCGATCCCTAGCAGGTCAGGTGAAGTCGCGCGTCAGGAGACGCAGCCACTCTCCGAGTTGGAGCCAGGAGCGGAGGCGGTGGTGCGACGGGTCAGCGACGACGATTCTAGCTTGCTTCGCTATCTTGCGACGCTCGGCATCGCGCCGGGTACGCCGGTGCGGCTGCTGGAGCGGGCGCCATTTGGCGGACCGCTGCGGGTGCAGATTGGCGAGGGGGATGAGTCCGTCGAACATGCTGTGGGACCACAGCTAGCGGCTGGCATTCGCGTAGCGACGCAGGAGAAATGACCTACGCGCGGCGCTGACTGCGCTCAAGCGCGCGTGGAGATCGAGACGTCACGTTCACACATGAGACGAGGGGTTCAATGGATGCCGGGATGCGCCGCGCCACGGATGGCGTGGTATCACGAGACACGGGTCGCCGGTCTGCCCCTTTGTGGCGCGCGCTCAGCACCCAGCGAACGCAGGCGCATGCCCAGGAGGCGCTCGCTAGCTCTGGCCGGTGGACTCTACGGCGCGCGCTTCCGTTTCTCGGCCCAGCGTTCATCGCCGCTGTCGCGTATGTCGATCCCGGCAACTTCGCGACCAACATTCAGGCCGGCTCTACCTATGGCTACACGCTGCTCTGGGTAATTCTTGCCGCGAACCTGGTCGCCATCCTGCTGCAAACGCTCTCGGCCAAGGTGGGCATCGCCACAGGCAAGAATCTGCCGCAACTGTGCCACGAGCTTTTGCCGCGTCGGGTCAACTATCTGCTCTGGGGTGTGGCGGAAATCGCCGCGATGGCGACTGACCTCGCGGAGTTCCTGGGCGCTGCGATTGGCTTCAATCTGCTGCTGCATGTGCCGCTGCTGATCGCGGGCATCATGACGGGCGTTGCGACGTTTGGCATCCTGGCGCTGCAACAGTTCGGCTTCCGTCCGATGGAGATCGTCATCGCGGCGTTGATCGGCGTGATCGCGGGGAGCTATCTCGTCGAAGCGGTGATGGCGCGGCCCAACCTGGGCCAGATCGCTGTGCACGCTGTCGTGCCGCAGTTTGGCGGAGCGGGCGGCGCAATGCTCGCGGTTGGTATTCTCGGCGCCACAGTCATGCCCCATGTCATCTACCTGCATTCCGCTCTGATACAGGGACGTGTGCCGCTGCGCGGCGCCGCCGACGCGCGCAAGATGTTCCGGCTGGAGCGATTCGATATCTGGCTGGCGCTGGGCATCGCGGGCCTGGTCAATGGGGCGATGTTAATCGTCGCGGCCGCGGTCTTCTACTCGACCGGGCATACCACCATTACACAGCTCGATCAGGCCTATCGCACGCTTACGCCGCTGCTGGGACAGTCCTCGTCGGCGCTCTTTGGCGTTGCGTTGCTGGTGTCGGGGCTTTCGTCTTCCACCGTAGGCACCATGGCGGGCCAGGTGGTGATGGGCGGATTCCTCGGCTGGCGCATCCCGGTGCTCGCGCGGCGAGCGATCACGATGGCTCCGGCGCTGCTGGTCATCGCGCTGGGTATCAACCCGACGCAGACACTCGTCTTGAGTCAGGTTATCTTGAGCTTCGCGCTGCCGTTCGCGGTCATACCGCTGATCTATTTCACCAGCAAATCTGACCTCATGGGCGACCTGGTGAATCGGGCCTGGACACGCCGCCTCGCATGGGGTGTCGCGGCTGGCATCATCCTGCTCAACATCACACTGCTCTGGCAGACATTCGCGTCTCATTGATGAGCCTAATACGCCTGTCTGCCAGCATTGACGCGCGTGAGCCCGCGTGTTAGTATCGGCTGGATACGTGCCGCTGTGTACCGTGCGCTCTGATACGCCTGGATACCCTCGGATACACGCGCCGAACTCCCGTGGAATCATCCACCACGTCACTACAGGACATGCGCCACATGCGTTCGCTTACCTTCCCAATCGCCTGGCGGCGCGCGATACCCACGCGCGTTTCTGGCGCTACGCTGTTGTTGTTGTGCTTGCTCGGTGTGACACTCGCAGGCTGTGCGCCTAGCGCCGCGAGTGATCCTGTGCAGGCGATGAGCGTCAATGGCACGTCAGTGACGATGTCGAGCTATCAGCAGCTTCTCGCTTTGTTCGATGCGAGCGCGGCATTGCAGGGCAGCGGAACCGCGGCCCCGCTCGCCTGGCAGTCGCCCTCTGACCGTCAGACGCTTGCCTCCGCTAAGACGGAGACCGTGAACTTCTTCAAGAATACGCTTGTCATCAAGCAACAGCTTGACGCCCAACGCATCAGCGTGACGCAGAAAGACATCAACGCCGCGACCGCACAGCTCAACGCGCAGATTGCTCAGGCGCGCGCTCAGGCGAAGAGCAGTCCAACGAACACAGGCCTGCAGGCGCTGATTGACGCGGCGACGCCTGATGCTATTTCGCTGCTCGCCGAGCAGGAGGCCTACACGCTGGTCCTGGCCGACAAAGGCTCCGCGCCCACCGTGCAGGCGCGCGGCATCCTGGTAAAGACGCGGGCGGATGCTAATGCAATCGTCGCGGCGGTCAAGAGTGGACAGGACTTCGCGACGCTTGCCCGCGCTCACTCACTCGATACGGCGTCCGCGGCGAATGGCGGCGATCTCGGCTCGGTCTACCCCGGTCAGTTCGTCCCAGCGTTCGATACGAGCGTTTTCAAGGACATGAAGGGCGTCGGCGTCATCGTCGTGCCGCTCTCATCGGACTTCGGAGTGTTCCAGATTACGGGACGGAAGATGTCGCCGCTTAGCGCGCTCAAGAACTCCCAGGCGCAGCAGCAGTATCTGACCAGCTGGGTGAACAATGTCCTCATCCCTCAGGCCAAAGTTGACATCTTCGTCGGCTAGCGCATCGGTCAGCTTTGGAGACGTGGCATGTCGGACACGCGTGTGATTACCGTTGTTGGCCTGGGGCCAGGTCGTTGGGACGATCTGACAGTCGAGGCGTTTGAGACCCTGATGGCCGCGCGGAGACTCATTTGCCGAACCACACGACACCCCACGGTTGATGCCCTGCGCGAGCGGCGGCCCGAGCTGGTGGTCGAGTCGTTTGATGCGCTCTATGACACGATACCCACCTTCGCGGAGCTGTATCCTACGATGGCTCGCGTCCTGCTCGATCGGGCGGCTGCGTTGCCAGCAGGTGAATCGCTCCTCTACGCGACGCCAGGGCACCCGCTGATGGGCGAGGAGTCTGTTCGCATTCTGCGCCAGGAAGCTGCGACGCATGGCGTGGAGGTGCGCGTTGTCGCGGGACTCTCGTTTGTCGAGCCGGTCTGCGCGGCGCTGGACTTGAATCCCCTGGAACATGACTTGCAGCTGCTGGACGCGACAGCGCTCACCGCGCTGCCGACGGAGGCGGTCATGGGCGCGCTTCAACCGACGAAGCCTGCGTTGATCGCTCAGGTCTACAACCGCCGCCTCGCCAGTGGGGTCAAGCTCGCGCTGAGTGAGCTGTACCCCGAGGACTGGGAAGTAACGCTCGTTCAGTCGGCGGGTCTTCCCGAACAGGAGCGCATCTTCCGCCTCCCGCTGTATGAGCTCGACCGCGATGATAGCCCCGACCACCTGACGACGCTCTATCTGCCGCCACTCAGTCCCCTCGCCGCCATGCGCTCACCAGAAGGCCTGCGCTACATTGTCATGCGGTTGCGCGCGCCTGATGGCTGCCCCTGGGACCGCGAGCAGACGCATCAATCGCTGCGTCGCTATGTGCTGGAGGAAGCCTACGAGGTCGCCGAGGCGATTGACGAGCTGGATGGCACGCCTGAGACTGCCGACAAGCTCGCGGATGAGCTGGGCGATCTACTGCTGCAGGTATACCTGCATGCCGAGGTCGCAAATCAAGAGGATGCGTTCCATCTGGGTGATGTGTACCAGTTCGTGAGTGAGAAGCTGATTCGCCGACACCCGCATGTCTTCGGGGATGTCGCCGTGCGCGACGCTGAGCATGTCGTGCGCAACTGGGAAGCGATCAAACGCCAGGAGCGTGCGGCGCGCGGTGAAGTAGTCGCGGATGAAAGCGCGTTGCGCGGCATTCCCAAGAGCGCGCCAGCCCTCTATCAGGCGTATGAGCTGAGCAAGAAGGCGAGCAAAGTCGGCTTCCGCTTCCGTGAATCAGACGAGGCGCTCCAGAAGGTGATGGAAGAGGCGCGCGAGTTCGCCGATGAAACGCAGAGGCGGCAGGCGGCAGGCGCTTCAGCTCCCTCCGACGCTGAACGGGCCGAGCTAGGCGATCTGCTTTTTGCGGTGGCGGCGCTGGCGCAACGACTCGATATCCGTCCCGAGGATGCGCTTGAGCAAGCCAACGCCCGATTCCGGCGCCGCTTTGAGACGATGGAGGCGCTGGCGCGCGCACGCGGCAATGCGCTCGATGCCCTCGATAGCGATGGCTGGCTCGCGTTGTGGGCTGAGGCCAAGACCCTAAGCCAACCGCCCGCGTGAGTTTGCGCGCGCCCTTACGCATATGGCGCCGCCCGCCCCAGCGGGTACGGGCCCACCGGCGCGTCGCTCCGTTCGGAACAGGCGCGCCATTGTTTCGTTTGTCTGATCGCGAGACCTAACGTTATCTACAGTCTACATTCTGGAGGAGCATGCGATGAGCTGGTTCCGGTTCTGGCGACGCGCGGGCGGCGGGGCAGCGACCACCGTACGGCAGGATGCGCCTGGCGCCGTCGACGATCGCCGCCGCCTGACAGAGGCGCCCTATGTGTTGCCTTCTGACGACAAAGAAATCAACCGGCTCGACTTCCAGCACTATATGCTTCGTTACAGTCTGCATGGCAACTACGCGGCTCCTATCAAGGCTCCGATGAGCATTCTCGATGTTGGCAGCGGTACAGGACGGTGGGCGACCGAGATGGCGCGCCTGTTCCCGAACACGAATGTCATTGGCTCAGACATCGCAGCGCCGAATCCCGAGGCCGTTCAGGCTGATGACGCCGTGCGTCCGGACAACTACGCTTTCATCCAGGGAAATGTGCTCGAGGGTCTTCCGTTCGCGGATGGCGCATTCGACTTCACCCATATGCGGCTGCTGCTCTTTGCGATTCCAGAGGCGCGTTGGCCTGATGTAGCCCGTGAGCTACTGCGTGTTACGCGTCCGGGGGGATGGATCGAGTTGGTGGAGACGGGCCCGCAGCAGAATGGTGGCCCAGCGATGGATCAGATCGTCGAATGGATCACGCAAGCGAGCCTCCGGCGCGGCGTCAATCCGCTGGTCGGGCCGCACATCGGCGACTTCCTGCGGAGCGCGGGCGCAATTAATGTGACCTCGCGCGACATCGCGCTGCCAGTCGGAGCCTATGGTGGGCGCGTCGGGCGCCTGGCTGAGACAGATGTGATGGGCGTGCTGGCAGGCGTGAAAGGCCTGGTCGCGTCCCAGGGCATCGCCTCGCCTGAGGCGTTCGACCGGGCCGTGCAGACCGCCAGAGCGGACCTCAACCAGTATCAGTGCACACTCCCATTCTATGTCGCCTACGGTCAGCGCCCGGCCTAGCGCTCAGTCGTTACGACCAGATGTGACGTCCTGAAGGTGAGACGGTCAGTCGCCGATCTGTCGGCTGGCGGTCCCGGCTTCAGGCGGCGCAGACGTCGCTCCCGACTCGTCATACATGCCGCGCTCGCGCTCACGCTGGGCGCGTTCGATCTGATTGACCCAGCCGAAGAAGACCAGACTCATCAGCACGAGGTCCACGATGTTCCCCGGGACCGCTAGGATTCCGCCACCAACCTGCTGATCGGCGATCACTGAGAGCCACCCCACGACGCGCGGCGCATCCGCATAGGTCTGATAGAATGGGCCCGGCGCGAAGATCGTAAAGATGCCAAACACATCGAGCGGGAGGCTCTCAGCGGCCAGATAGACGATTTGCAGAGGACTCGACAGGCGGCTGTGGTGATCGGCTGGCGTGAGGAGCGGCCACCACGTCAGGATGCCAGCGATAAGAAACGTGAGCAACTGCAGGTCGTGCAACCCGGTATTCAGCAAGGCAGCCTCGTAGATCGGGCCAGCGTGCCAGATGAGAATCAGCATGTTGAAGAGCACCACGGCGACGACCGTAAAGAGAGGGTCACGTCCCGCTTCACGCAGGCGGCGAGTCGGAAGCAGACGACGACCGAGGGTGTCGGGCAGGCTGATCATCAGCAGCGGTGCGACAGCGGTGATGATGACGAATAACTGTATGGTGTGCGCGGCGAAGAGGTAATAGCGACCCAGCGTGTCGAGCGGCGTGATGATGCACAGCGCCAGAATTACCCAGCCGGCGACAAACGCGCCAATGTGTTTGCGCGCGACCGGCTCATCCGGCTGATAGCGCGTGCGGAGCGGACCGATGGCGATGAAGTAAGCGACGGCCAACGCAATCAGAAAAAGGATAGCCGCGGGGTCAAAAGCCCAAGCGAGCGGTGAAGGTGACTGATGCATGAATCCATCCGGCGGTAATGCAGACGCGTTTGGGGACAAAAGGCGCCCCTGCGCTATTATAGCGCCTTCGCCTGCCGCTGGGACCTTCGGTGATGCGCCCGACGCGGTGGTATGCTATGCTCATGCGTGAGGCGGCTCCCACATCGCCGCGATAGCCGCGATAGCCTGAAATGTACTCAAGTGAACGCGCTGGGAAGGAAGATTGGCGCCATGCCTCCAGACGATATGCCTTCGGCGCCAACGCCTCCGCGCAGCCGAGCCGAGATCGAGGCCGCATTGAGCGGGATCAGCCCACAGCGTCAGGCGTTCAACCGGCGCGTGAGTGGACTGGCGGATGGCGCGCTGACGCTGCTGTCTCGTCACTGGCTTGGGCTGCTCAACGGCGCGCTCGCGCTCTTCATTGGCATCGCCTTGCTCGCGCCGATAGGGTACGCGCTTGGATTTACCGGACCCAGCGCCGAGATTTTTACCATCTATCGATTCTTCTGCGGGCAAACGCCGTCGCACTCGTTCTATGTGGCGGGCTATCAGATGTGCCTCTGCTCGCGCTGTCTGGCGATCTACTCGTCACTGCTGGCGGCGGGCCTGTTCCTGGCGGCGGTTCGCCACACGCCCCACCGGCGCTTCATTCAGCCCATTAGCTGGCGGTGGTGGGTGCTGGGCATGGTTCCCATGGCGCTCGACGGCGGCACGCAGTTGTTTGGTTTCCATGAGAGCAATGTGTATCTGCGGCTATTGACGGGGATCATCTTCGGCCTCATGACGGCCTGGTATATCTTGCCGCAGATCGAAGGCGTATCACCTGCTGAGGCGGCTCCGACGCCAACACTGGCGATGCAGTAGCGCCCTGCGCTGATGGAAGCGGTCAGTCTCTGAGCCGGTTCGCGTGGGTGGCGTCTCAGGTGAGCTTTTTGCTGACCTTCCAGATGGTGAGCAATGACGACGCGCGATCAACCGTCAGTAGCGTCGAGCCGTCTGGCGCCCAGGTCAGACTCAGATTTGAGACGCTGGCGTCGCGGCAGCCGGGGTCGTTCGTCTCCAGATGCAATGACACGCTGCCAATGATGGCGCCTGAGGCGGTATCACGAAGCTCCAGTGTCTGCCCATTGTGCGCGAAACATACGACACTTGCGAGAGCCGTCCCGGAAGGATTCCACGCCACGAGTGCCCATCCATATGCGCCGACGGACTCCTGTACATGCGCCAGGGCCACGTCGCGCGCTGGCGTGGCGGGCATCATACCCGACGGCGTGGCGAGCGCGGGGCCAGCGGTTCCAGTGGGAGCGCTGGCAGTCGCCAATGCGCGCACCGGTGTGGGTAATGTCAACCCTTCGGTGATGGCGCCCGCATTCGCGCCATCCGCTGACCACGACGTGAACGTGGTGACGAAGGCGCTGCGGCCACCGCCAACACCAGCGGATCCCGGTCCAATGACGACTCCAGGCTGCCAGATGGTAAACGGCGCAGAGCCGTCTGGCTGCCCGATGGGATACCGCGCGCCAGCGTTGGCGGGTAGCTCTTCCAACGCCCCTCGCGCTGGCTGGATGGGGAAGGGCAAGCCGTCCGAATTCCACGCGAAGATGATGCCGGGCGCGGCGGCATAGCCCAATGTCTGAGATCCATTCACGAGATGCCAGATGGGCATGGCCGTCACTACCCCATTGAGCGCGCTGAAATAGCCTGAGTCACCACGGACGATCTGGGTAGCGCCTGTTTGAGGATTGACGAGTAGCAGCCCGGAGTCGAGCATGTCGTCCGGCGAGGTCGGATTTGGTGTGTTGAATACCGTATACACCATCGCGAACCAGACTGAATCGGGTGACCAGCCCAGTCCCCGCAGACGCGCGTAGCCGCTGGCGCCGTGCGCGGTACCCGCGGAATCCGCTGGCGTCGTCACCCCAAGCAACGGCTCGATCGGTGAAACCTGGATGAGCGCGCCCGTCTGGCTGTTGTAGATCGCGAGGCCATGACCGCAGCGGGGCAGTCCAGGCGTGGACTGCTGACAGGGGGTAAACGCGCCGATCATGGCGATGCGCGATCCGTCGGGAGAGTATGCGACGTCTTGAGGGTGAATGAGGCCAGCGGTGGTATCAGTCGAGATGACGTGTGCGGTTGAGAACGCATCGGGCGCGTGGGCGCCAAACCCGCCAACGGTGAGTCGCTGTGTCGCGGCGAGCGCGGCGATGACCGCCGCGATAATGAGCGCGACAGAGATAACCGAGAGCCAGAGTGGGCCCGGCCGGGGCGACCTGTCGGCGCGGTCCATGCTCAACTCCTTCGGGCGGGAACATCGTCGCACGCGGATCCGGTTGATCGGCGGCAAGCGGTTAGAGCGGCCATGCCGTGATAGTAGTGACAATATAGAGAATTACGTCGCAATTGTACTGTCGCTTACACCCGTTGCTGGATACTGGCGCTTATTGTACATGAAACCGCCCGCTCCGTACATCCCACTCTGAGGCATGTTACAGGCGGGCGGCTGATTTGACTGATGGGTGGGCCTAGGCGGTGAGCGTGGAGAAGACGCCCGCGCCGTGACGCTGGACCGCTGGCACGAGCCCGCCCTCCGCCTGCAGCGCGCGCACCATTGGTGTCATCCCCTCGGCCTGGAAGGTTCGCCCGGTCTCGACATGGCGGACGACGCCTGTGCTCAGGTCAACCTCAAGCTCGGCGCCTTCGGTGGCCAGATCATAGAATGCCGCGTCCTGGATGGTCAGGAAGGGCAGCGCCTCATTCACAAGGTTGCGTTTGTGTATGAACGCGTAGCTCTTGGCGATAATAACCTGGATGCCCACACCTTGCAGCGCCCAAACCGCCATCTCGCGCGAGCTGCCGCTGCCCCAGCCTTCCTCGGCGACGATGATCGTGGCGCCCTGTCGCGCCCGTTCTCGGAACTCCGGACGGACGTAGTAGAAGGCTTTCTCACCGAGCGCTTCTGTCGAGGTGAGGTGGCAGAATTCACCAGGGATAATGGCGTCTGTATCCACCGCATCGCCAAACCGCTGGACGCGCCCGCGCGCCAGAGACTCTGCGCCAGCCGCGCGCTCGCCCTGCGAAGACGCATGCGTGATCGTCATCTCCGGCGTGGCAGTGGTGATCTGCGGGATCGGACGAGTGTCATTGCGCTGGAGGATGGTGGCAAGCCGATCGCGGTCCACCCGTTCCAGCAGCGTGCGCGGGTCCGCCAGTCGCATATCCAGCGCGCTGGCGGCGACGGTCGCGGCGCTGGCGAGCCACGCGAGCGAGCCTTCGCCCATGCGGTTCTCGAAATTGCGATTCTGCGAGCTGAGCCATGTCTCGCCCTTGCCGGCCTTGCGACTGGCGATACCCAGGCACATCGAGCAGCCCGGCGGGTCGACCGCGAAGCCCGCGCGCTCGTAGATGTCCCAGAGACCGAACTGGCCGAGGCGTTCGCGGATCAGCAAATCGCCTGGCACGACGATGCGCCGCCCGCTCTCCATCGGAATCGGCGCGGCGCCATCCGCCATCGCGGCTTCGAGGACGAGCGCGCCCAGCGCCAGCTCTTCTTCGGTGGTGGTGCAGGCGCCGATGAACGTTCCGTCGAGCTGCTGGCCAACGAGGTCCGTGACGTCGAACACGTTGTCGGGCGAGAAGGGCTTGGCGACCTGCGGCGCCAGCGTAGATAGGTCTATCGGGTAGTGCGCGACGTACGGCGCGTCGTCATCAGCGCGGAAGTAGAGCGCGCTGTCATTGTAGCCGCGACGGCGTTGGGCGAGCCAGGCCGCGACGATTTCGTCCGCCTCGAAAATCCCATTCAGGCCGCCAAACTCGGCGGTCATATTGCAGATCGTGAACCGCATGTCTGTGCTGAAGCGATGCGCCGCGGACCCTCGGTACTCCACGGAGCGCTCCATCGCGACTGTGTTGCGGCCAAGTGTGCCCAGCGTCCGCAGGATCACGTCTTTGCCACCGATGCCGAAGGGAAGGTCGCCCTCGTAGTCCACCGCGATGGCCTCGGGTGTCTCCAGCCAGGTCTCGCCCAGCGTCATCGCGACGGTGACGTCGGCGCCGCCCAATCCCACGGCGAACGCGCCGAGGCCACCATGCGAGCTGGTATGCGAGTCGGCGCCGAGAACGACCTCTCCGGGCTGCACGAGGTTGCGATAGAAGCGCGTGTGCATGATCGTCACATTGGCGTCGTAGAAGTGCTTAAGGCTGGCCTCTTTCGCGAAGTCGCGCGCGAGGTCAGCCAGCTTGCGCGTGCGCGCGTCATTTGCCAGGGTGATCGGGTCAACAGTGTGGTCGAGCGCCAGGTAGAACCGCTCAGGATCGTGCAGCTTTGGTCGCCCCAGCATGGAGTAGGTGCGGTCCATGCCGTTCCAGGCAAGCTCGCTGGCGATTGTCCAGTCAACTCGCACGCGCAGAATGTCGCCTGTCTCAACCCAGGGCCGCTCAAGGTTGACGGCGTGATGTGCGAGGATCTTCTGCGTAAGTGTCATGGGATGCTGGGTCTGGGCCATCTGCGTTTGTACTCCTTCGTACTCCGCGCCGCATGCGCCTGTTCTGGACGTAACCGCGTGATCTGTGATGCCGCGGCGCTCGCGCTCCCTCAGTATATACCCGATATTTCTGCTCGGCGCCGGCTCCTATGGATGGCGAAGCGTCACACGGAATGTGCGAATCTCGAAGGGGCGCAGCTGGCAGCGCCAGCCCGTCTCATGGAGCTGCGGCATGTCGTGTGAGGCGACGGGCGAAGCTTCCCACAGGTCGAATGCTGGACTGACGCCCTCGCTCAGCGGGCGTTCGAGCAGATCTGTCTCAACAATGCGCTCAATGGGATACGCGCACTGCGCTTTGACCTCCGCACGGCTGCCCGTGGACTCGTAGACGCGCACGATCAGGTCGTCGCCCTCAGCGGCGCGCTTGACCGCTTCGATGATGGCGGCCGAGCCTTCGACAGAGAAGAGTGGCAGTGGTGGAGCGGGCTGATTGGTGGAGGCGCCCTCCCGCTGCGGACGAATGACGCGCAGCGGACGATTGAGCGCGTAGCCATGCGCGACGACCTCACCCGAGGGCCAGGCGCCCAGATGCGGCAGCAGGCTAAAGGTCACGTCATGCGCGCCCTGATCGGCCTCTGGGTCCGGCACCGTTGGCGAGCGCAAGACGGTCAGCCGTACGACGCTTTCATGGATGTCGTGACCGTAGCGACCATCATTGAGCAGCGCCACACCGTAATCGCCCTCGGAGAGGTCCACCCAACGGTGAGCCACCGTCTCGAAGCGCGCCTGGTCCCACGATGTATTGCTGTGCGTCGGGCGCGCAATGCTGCCGTACTGAATCTCTGAGCGGGCGTGTGTCACCCGCATGTCGAGCGGAAACGCGACCTTCAGCAGCAGGTTATGCTCGTGCCAGTCCACATGCGTCACGAAGTCAACGCGCGGCGAGTTGTGAGTGAGCGAGATGTCCTGCTCGATGACGCTATTGAGGAACGTCCGCGTGACATGTACTGTCGCGCGCAGCGGACCATGTTCGGTGATCGTGACCTGCGCGGAGTCCAGCGGGTAGGGCTTGCGCGTGTACCAGGCGTCAATGTCCCATGCGTCGAAGGTGCGCGGGCGGTCCTCAAATGCGATGAACGCATTGCCTGCCTGTCCGGCGGGCATCAACTCACGTCCGCTTCCCACGCGCTTGTCCACCAGCGAGGTGATCTGGCCCTGCGCATCGAGCGAGCAGGCGTAGTAGGTGTTTTCGAGAATCACTCCGCCATCTGGGCTCGCGCTGGCGTGCGGACGACCGGAGTCGGGCGCCTGGGAATGTGGCTTCGGCGGCTGTGTGGGTCGCAAGGTGAGCCAGCCTCGTCCCGGAATCGCGGGAGCGCCGTAGAGCGCCGTCGTTGCGCCGTCTGGCTCCGTGACGATCTGCATGGTGAGCGGGCGCTCGCTATCGCCGGGATTGGCGACCGTCGGAGGCTGCTCGCCTGGGCCGAGAGCCAGAGCTATGATGGATGCGCCGCCTGGCGTGGATACTGGGCTAGGATTATGGAGCAGCCACATGCCGCTCATATGTGACTGGTCCGCGATGTCCCGTTGAGCCTGCGCGATGAAGCTGTCCAGCCGCTCAGCCAGCGCCGTGAGCGCCTCGCGCGCGTCGGCATAGACGGGCGCGATCGACGAGCCCGGCAGGATGTCGTGAAACTCATGCAGGAGGAGGGTGCGCCAGCAGTCGTCAAGCGTGACCCGCGCATCGGGGGCCGCGCCGCCGCGTATGTACGCATGCGCCCACCGAGCGGCGTCGAGCGACTCCGCGAGCAGCAGGCGCTCTTCGATACGCCGATGCAGACGCTTGAGCCATGCCTGCGTCGTATAGACGCCGCGATGGTACTCGAGATAGAGCTCGCCGTCCCAGGTCGGTAGACTGTCCTGGCTGCCAACTTGCTCGCGCAAGTCGCGGAAGTATCGGTCGGCGCGGCC